>NZ_JBEZMA010000030.1:0-88215 GCF_040652415.1 Streptomyces sp. NPDC048255 | reverse complement strand
ACGGAAAGACAGGACTGTCGGGAAGCCCCCAAAAGAACGGTCACCTGGGGACAAGTACTTATGCGGGGCGGCCGGGGAGGGGCGGGCTGATGCCCAGGGGCACGACCGAGCCCGGCCCGAGCACCATCTGAAGCATGCCGAGGGCGCGGGGACGGCCACCCACCAGCAAACAGCGGCCAGATGGGGGCCGGGAGCGGGGGCGCGTCAAATCGCTACGCGCTCCTCATCTCTCAGCGTCCACCGCCCGCCTGTGGCTGGTCATAAGCCGCCACAAATCGCTACGCGCTTCTCGCGGATGGCGTCTGCCGCCCGTCTGTGGCTGGTCATAGGCGCCACAGATCGCTACGCGCTCCCGAGGGAGGGCGTCTGCCGCCCGTCTGTGGCTGTACATAGGCCGCCCACGACCAGTCATCCCCCTCCCGCACGCGTCAGCGGGTAGTTTGTGCGCATTCGGCGGCGAGTTAAGGCGCGGAGGGCGTCTTGGAGGAGCGGGATGCCGAGAAATCCGGCATGAGACTCCGACAAGGCGACTTTCCCCTTCCGGACGGACGGGGATGACGTCTTGACGGAGTGAGATGCCGGGAAATGCGGCGTCAGACTCCGTCAGGCGGCTTTTCCGCCTCCGGACGGCCGTTAGGAGCGCTCTCCGCCCCCCCGGGGACCTGCGGCCGCCCCTCCGATCCCCCGGCGGCCAGCCGATACACCTCCCGTCTCCCAGTGACCCGCCGATGCACCCTCCCGTCCCCCGGCGGCCAGCCGATACACCTCCCCGTCCTCGCCTCCCGGCGGCCAGTTGATACGCCTTCCCGTCCCCCGGCAGTCGGCGGATGCCCCTTCCCGCCCCCCGGGCGGCCAGCAGACCCCCTTCACCACCCCATGCCGCTGGCAGGCGCCCGACTTCGGTTCCCATCGGTGACCCGTGGCGGCTTGCACGCATCTCGCACTCGGCCGATCGACGCCCACTCACCTCAGCGGCCCACCGGACCGGTGGCGGCCTATGAGCAGCCACAGGCGGGCGCCGGACGCCGTCCCCGGGGAGCGCGTAGCGATCGATGGCGGCTTGCACGCATCTCACACTCGGCTGATCGACGCCCACTCACCTCAGGCGACCACCGGACCGGTGGCGGCTTATGTCCAGCCACAGGCGGGCGTCGGACGCCATCCCTGGGGAGCGCGTAGCGATCGATGGCGGCATGAGCGCACCTCACACTCGGCCGATCGACGCCCACTCACCTCAGCGGCCCACCGGAGCGCTGGCGGCTTATGTCCAGCCCCCAACGCGCGCCGGACGCCGTCCCCGGGGAGCGCGTAGCGATCGATGGCGGCTTGAGCGCACCTCACACTCGGCTGATCGACGCCCACTCACTTCAGGCGCCTACCGGACCGGTGGCGGCTTATGTCCAGCCCCAGACGGGCGCCGGACGCCCTCGCTCGGGAGCATGTAGCGATCTGTGGCGGCTTGTGTCCAGCCCCAGGCGGGCGCCGGACGCCATCCGCGAGAAGCGCGTAGCGATCTGTGGCGGCTTATGACCAGCCGCAGGCGGGTGGCGGACGCCATTCGGGAGGAGCGCGTAGCGATTTGATGCGCTACCGGCTCCGGGCGGCTTCTGCCGGGGGTCTGGTCGGGGTCTTGCTCCGACAAGGCGGCTGCAACCAGGCCGCCCCTCCCCGACCGCCTCGTACAGCTATCTGTCCCAGGTGACCGTTCTTTTGGGGGCTTCCCGACAGTCCTGTCTTTCCGTGTCGGGACGGCCGGTCAAGGGTGGCCGCAGGCCATCGCGAAGCGACGCGACCGCAGGGAGCGCCCTTGAGGGGCCGGCCCGACACGGAGAGACCATGGGACTGACGGGAAACCCCCAAACCATCTCTGATCGGCTCCCCCTGGCACAGGCCCCCTAGCCACCGCTCCACCTTCAAGATCCCGCCCCGCCGCTACATGCCCCTGAAGCCACCGCCCCGCGGCCGAGATCCCGCCCCGCCGCTACCCCCTACCCGCCCCCGAAGCCTCGCCCCGCCTCGCCCCGCCCCGCCCGTTCTCGCCCCCTCAGATGCTCAGCGAGCGGGCGTAGTTGATCTGGGTCATCACCCAGGCGTAGGTGTGGGCGTCCGCTGCCGGGATCATCGTCGAGTGGTGGCGGCCGCCGCTGGTGACCGTGATCTGGATGTAGCCCGTGGTGACCTTCTCCTTCATCAGGAGGAACAGCAGGCCGATCAGGCAGAACAGCGCGAAGACGATGGCGAGCACGACCGCGTGGGTCGGGATCTTCTCCTCGGTGCGCGAGAAGTCGGTGGCGTTCCACATCGCGCCCTTGAGCGGCATCGAGCCCGACGGGGTGATGATCTGGTCCCCCGCGATGGTGATGTCACCGAGGGTCAGGCCGGGGCCGGCCGGGCCCTGGGCGTAGGCGGGGGCGGGGGCAGGGAGGCCCGGGCCGCCGATCGTCGGCTGGTAGGCGGGGGTTGACGGGTAGGGCTGGGGGTACCCGTAACTGGCCTCGCCCGGGCCCCACCTGTAGTCGCCCTGGCCGGGCTGGCCGGGCTGCCCGCCCTGGGAGGGGTCGCTCGCGTACGGATTCGGCTGCTGGTCACTCATATGGAGGATCCTTCCACAGGACCCCCGTACCCCATACCCCGTAAGAACCCCGCACTCCGGCCGGGGAGTTGTCGCTACCGTCGGCCAGGCCCTCTACGGGCGCGTCAGGGCCTCGTCGATCGTCAGGCCCTTGGCGGGACCGTCGGGGACAGTGGTGGAAGTGCCGTACGAGACCGTGGTCTTCGTCGAGTACGTCCCCTTGTCGGGCTCCGGACCGCTGAACACCGTCACCGTGCCCTGGGCGTCGAAGTCGTCGATGACGACGTAGACCGGGATGCCTGCGAGGGCGTAGCGGTGGCGCTTGCGGATGTGGTCCCTGCGGTGTGCGTCCTTGCCGGGCGAGACGATCTCGGCGACCAGGTGGACACGGGTGGCGTCGACGCCCAGGCCTTCCTCGTCGGGGATCTCGTCGAGGTCTTCCGGTCCCACGAAGAGGTCCGGGATGCAGACCTTCCTGCCGTGGATGACGTTGCCGTCCTGGTAGACGCCGAGGCCGCCGCCTGCCAGGTGGGCTTCCAGAGCCCTGCGCAAGCGGTAGGTGAGGACGGTGTGACGGCGACGGCCGGTGGGAGACACCTCGATGGCCCCTTCGATGACCTCGGCCCGGTAGCCCTCCGGAAGGTCCATAGCCTTCCAGGCCTGCCAGAGGACCTCGTCGAGACCTGGGTCGCACGAGGCCTCGTGGGCGAGAGCGGACATAGAAAGCACCTCCTTCGTTCAGTGTGGGTGCGGACAGCGCTCCGGTACAAGCGACGCCCGTGACCGTACCGCCGTCAGGGGATGGGACCGGTCCGATGAAAGGTTCATCCGGTCGATCTCCATCCCCACAGGGGACGGGTACGACGAAGGCCCCGCCCCCGGGGTGGGTACCGGGGGCGGGGCCTTCGAGGTGTGTCCGGGGATCAGAAGCGGCGCGTGATCAGCGCGCGCTTGACTTCCTGGATCGCCTTCGTGACCTCGATGCCGCGCGGGCACGCGTCGGTGCAGTTGAAGGTCGTGCGGCAGCGCCACACGCCGTCCTTGTCGTTGAGGATCTCCAGCCGCTGCTCGCCGGCCTCGTCACGCGAGTCGAAGATGAAGCGGTGCGCGTTGACGATCGCCGCCGGGCCGAAGTACTGGCCGTCGTTCCAGAACACCGGGCACGAGGACGTGCACGCGGCGCACAGGATGCACTTGGTGGTGTCGTCGAAGCGCTCGCGGTCCTCGGCGGACTGCAGGCGCTCGCGCGTCGGCTCGTTGCCCTTGGTGACCAGGAACGGCATGACGTCCCGGTACGCCTGGAAGAAGGGCTCCATGTCGACGATGAGGTCCTTCATCACCGTGAGGCCCTTGATGGCCTCGACGGTGATGGGCTTCTCCGGGTTGATGTCCTTGATCAGCGTCTTGCAGGCGAGCCTGTTCTTGCCGTTGATCCGCATCGCGTCGGAGCCGCAGATGCCGTGCGCGCACGAGCGACGGAAGGTCAGCGTGCCGTCGAGGTCCCACTTGATCTTGTGGAGACCGTCGAGCACGCGCTCCTTGGGGTCGATCTCGATCTGGAAGTCCTGCCACTCCGCCTGGTCCGAGACCTCGGGGTTGAAGCGGCGGATCCGGAAGGTGACCGTGATGTAGGGGGAGGCCGCGGCCGCCGCCTCCATCTTGTCCGTCTTGCTCAGGGTCGGGGTGCCCATCAGTACTTACGCTCCATCGGCTGGTAGCGGGTCGTGACGACCGGCTTGTAGTCGAGCCGGATCGAGTCCGAGCCGTCGGCTCCGACCTCGCGGTACGCCATGGTGTGGCGCATGAAGTTGACGTCGTCGCGGTTGGGGTAGTCCTCGCGGTAGTGACCGCCGCGGGACTCCTTGCGCGCCAGCGCGGACACGGCCATGACCTCGGCCAGGTCGAGCAGGTTGCCCAGCTCGATGGCTTCCAGCAGGTCCGTGTTGAAGCGCTTGCCCTTGTCCTGGACGGACACGTTCTTGTAGCGCGCGCGCAGCTCCGCGATCTTCTCGACCGCGGTCTTGATGGTCTGCTCCGTACGGAAGACCATCACGTTCGCGTCCATCGTCTCCTGGAGCTCCAGACGCAGGTCGGCGACCCGCTCGTTGCCCGTGGAGTTACGCAGCCGCTCGACCTGCTCCTCGACCAGGGAGGCCGGGTTCTCGGGGAGCTCGACGTAGTCGTTCTCCTGCGAGTACTTGGCCGCCGCGATGCCCGAGCGCTTGCCGAAGACGTTGATGTCCAGCAGCGAGTTGGTGCCCAGGCGGTTCGCGCCGTGCACCGACACGCACGCGACCTCGCCGGCCGCGTACAGGCCGGGGACGACGGTGGTGTTGTCGCGCAGGACCTCACCCTCGACGTTGGTCGGGATGCCGCCCATGGCGTAGTGCGCGGTGGGCTGGATCGGGATCGGGTCCGTGTACGGCTCGATGCCCAGGTAGGTACGCGCGAACTCCGTGATGTCCGGGAGCTTGGCGTCGAGCTGCTCCGGCGGGAGGTGCGTCAGGTCCAGGTACACGTGGTCACCGGCGGGACCGCAGCCGCGGCCCTCACGGATCTCGGTGTAGATGGAGCGCGAGACGACGTCACGGGACGCGAGGTCCTTCATGACCGGCGCGTACTTCTCCATGAAGCGCTCGCCGTCCTTGTTGCGGAGGATGCCGCCCTCACCGCGGGCGCCCTCCGTCAGCAGGATGCCCATGCGCCAGATGCCCGTCGGGTGGAACTGGAAGAACTCCATGTCCTCCAGCGGCAGGCCGCGGCGGTAGCAGGCCGCCTGGCCGTCACCCGTGAGGGTGTGCGCGTTGGAGGTCACCTTGAAGAACTTGCCGGTGCCGCCGGAGGCGTAGATGACGGCCTTCGCCTGGAAGACGTGGATCTCGCCGGTCGCCAGCTCGTAGGCGACGACGCCCGCCGACTTCTTGACGCCGTCTTCCTCGACGATGAGCTGGTCCAGGACGTAGAACTCGTTGAAGAACTCCACGCCCTCCTTGACGCAGTTCTGGTACAGCGTCTGGAGGATCATGTGACCGGTGCGGTCCGCGGCGTAGCAGGACCGGCGGACCGGCGCCTCGCCGTGGTTGCGGGAGTGGCCGCCGAAGCGCCGCTGGTCGATGGTGCCGTCCGGGGTGCGGTTGAACGGCAGGCCCATCTTCTCCAGGTCGAGGACGGCGTCGATGGCCTCCTTCGCCAGGATCTCGGCGGCGTCCTGGTCGACCAGGTAGTCACCGCCCTTGACGGTGTCGAAGGTGTGCCACTCCCAGTTGTCCTCTTCCACGTTGGCCAGCGCGGCGGCCATGCCGCCCTGCGCGGCGCCCGTGTGGGAGCGGGTGGGGTAGAGCTTCGTCAGCACGGCGGTGCGGCTGCGCTTCGTCGACTCGATGGCGGCGCGCATGCCTGCGCCGCCCGCCCCGACGATGACGGTGTCGTACTTGTGGATCTTCATTGGTTTCGCCTCAGCCCCGTTGCCTAGCGGATGTTCGGGTCGAAGGTGAAGATCACCAGCGTGCCCAGAAGAATGGTGAACACCGTGGCGGTGTAGAGCAGGCCCTTCAGCCACAGCCGCGTGTTGGCGCGCTCCGCGTAGTCGTTGATGACGGTACGCAGACCGTTGGCGCCGTGCAGCATCGCCAGCCACAGCATCAGCAGGTCCCAGACCTGCCAGAACGGGGACGCCCAGCGGCCGGCCACGAAGGCGAAGCCGATCTTGGAGACGCCGCCGTCGAGCACCAGCTGGATCAGCAGGTGGCCGATGACGAGGACGACGAGCACGATGCCCGAGAGGCGCATGAAGAGCCACGCGACCATCTCGAAGTTGCCGCGGGTCGAGCGCGGGGTCTTGCCCGTCCGCTTGCGCGGGGCCTCGATGTACGGGGCCGGGTTGTCGGTGTCGTAGAGGGACACGCCCTCCACGTCGCCGATGCCCTTGCTCATGTTGACCGAAGAAGTGTCAGAAGACATGCGTGTCACTTCCCGAACAGTTCAAGGTAGGCGTGGCCCAGGACGGGGTAGAGAGCCCCGACCATCAGCACGATCCAGACGCCCACGACGGACCAGAGCATCTGCTTCTGGTAGCGGGGGCCCTTGGACCAGAAGTCCACGGCGATGACACGGAGACCGTTGAGCGCGTGGAACAGGATTGCGGCGACGAGGCCGTATTCCAGCAGCGCGACGATCGGAGTCTTGTAGGTAGCCACGACATCGTCGTACGCCTCGGGTGAGACGCGGACGAGAGCGGTGTCGAGGACGTGTACGAACAGGAAGAAGAAGATGAGGACGCCGGTGACTCGATGAGCCACCCAGGACCACATTCCTTCCCGGCCGCGGTACAACGTTCCAGCCGGCACGGAAAACCCTCCGGAAGCGGGGCGGGGGCCAGCCGGCTTCGTTGTCGGTCGGGCCCGGCCGGGTACGGTCCTCCGGCCCCGGACATCGTAGCGACGCTTTGTCGGTTCCTTCGCGCGGGGGTCTTCGGTGTGATCAAACAGGCACGTACGGGCTATCCCACAGGGGCGAATAGCCCGATTTCCGTAGCAGACAGCCCATCGGCCGAGGTCAGCCAGCGTGTCAGGTCCAGCAGCCGGGCCTGCGCGACCCGGCGGAGCTCGTCCGCGGAGATCGCGCGCTCCTCGTCGACCTCGTGCCCCATCCGGCGGCGGATCGCGGTCAGCAGCTGGTCGGCCTGCTCCTCCGGCGGGTGCCCGTCGAGGCAGATGACGAAGGCGTGGCCGAATTTGCGCTCGTATTCCGCGTGGGCGGCGTCGAGGGCCAGCAGGGCGGCGTACGGTGCTCCGTGCCCCAGTTCCTCGGGGCACTCCGAGGCCAGTGCCTCCGACAGGTCCGCCTGGGAGAGGTCGTACGAAGCCTCGTCCGCGGCGGCGAGCAGGGCGCCGGAATCTGGGTAGGGGCGGTGAGTGGCCATCCGGTGTGCCCAGCGGCCGCTTCCGCAGCAGTGCAGCAGGACGGCCTGGGCGGCTTCGGGGGACAGGGCGTTGAACCGCGCCAGTCCGGAGCCGTGCAAAGGGTCGGAGCTGCCGCGGGCCTGTGCCGGAAGGTGGCTGGACAGCAGGGGGCTCCTCGGGGCGTGGCGCGGGTGTCCCGCCACGCTATCGACGCGGGATGGGGTGTGTCGTACCCATTCGAGGATTTCACCCGTAAGTGAGCCGAAAGGATGAAGTGAGCACCGCTGACAGCAGGGAGAAGGGGAAGGCGACCGAGGCCGCCACCCCCCACAGGAGAGGCCCCGGTCGCCGTCCGTCACGGACTCGTGCGACAAGCCCGTACCCCTGTCAGCGCCCCGAGTGCGTTTTGTGTCACACCTCGCTCCGCGCAGGGTTGGTTGCACGTTGTACAACTCGTGGACGAAGGTGCTTGAAAGCCGTAACGTGCTGATTTGCGCCAGACGTACAGGACAGTGAACGGGTTGGGGACTTTGCTGGGGGACGACGCGGAGCTGACCGCCGCGGTGCTCGCGGCACAGGACGGCGACGAGAACGCGTTCCGTGCTGTGTACCGCGCCGTGCACCCACGCCTGCTCGGATACGTACGCACGCTCGTCGGGGACGGCGACGCGGAGGACGTGGCCTCGGAGGCCTGGCTGCAGATCGCCCGCGACCTGGACTCCTTCACCGGCGACGCCGACCGCTTCCGGGGCTGGGCCGCCCGCATCGCCCGCAACCGGGCCCTCGACCACATCCGCATGCGCGGCCGCCGTCCCGTCATCGGCGGGGACGAGACCGAACTGACCGGCCGGGCCGCCGACTGCGACACCGCGGGCGAGGCCATGGAGGCGCTCTCCACCGGTATGACCATGGCGCTGATCGCGCAGCTCCCCCAGGACCAGGCGGAGGCCGTCGTCCTGCGGGTCGTGGTCGGGCTCGACGCCAAGACCGCGGCCGAGACCCTGGGCAAGCGCCCCGGCGCGGTACGGACCGCCGCGCACCGGGGGCTGAAGAAGCTGGCGGAGCTGCTGGGCGCGCAGGACGTGAGGGGCGACTTCGAGCCGGGATCCGGGCCGGGCTCGGAAGCGGAATCTCCGGTCGGCCATAATGCCGGTGGCCCGGCACGGGACGGCGGGGGCGGGAGGGATCTCGACGCCGTACCCGCGCAGCGCGGCCGTGGCGGGGGCCTAGTGGAACAAACCGGTGTGACGCATTCACGTTGGCGGACGCAGAAGGACATGTGATGGCCGACGAGCGCGACAGGTGGCTGGACGAAGCCGCGGTGGAGCGACTGCTGCGCGGCGAGCCGGTGGAACCTGTGGACCCGGCCGCCGATCCCCGGGCGCGGGACCGTGCCGCCCGGCTGCGTGCCGCCCTCGACGCCCTGGCCGAGCGGCCGCCCGCAGGAGCGGAACTGCCCGGCGAGGCCGCCGCGGTGGCCGCCTTCCGCGCGGCGCGCGGGCCGGCCGTGCCCCCTGCGGAGCGGCCCGCCGCGACGTCCGGCCACGCCGAACCCCTGGTGGCCCTCGGCCGCCACCTCCCCCTGTCCGCTTCCCGCGGGCGCCGGCCCGCGCGGCCCGTCCGGTTCGGCCTGGCGGCCGCGCTGGCGAGCGTCGCGGTCGGCGGCCTGGCCGCGGCGGTGGGCGCGGGGCTGCTGGACGGGTCCCGGCACGACAGCGCGGGGCCGGGCCCCGCGATGTCCGTCAGCGTCGACGGGGACCCGGCGCCCGCGGGCAGCCAGGACCCGACCCTCGGCCCGAACCTGCGGCCCACGCCGCTGCGGGACGGCGAGGGCTCCCCGCAGCTGACCGGCGGGCCGCACACACCGGGCGCGGACGGGTCCACGTCACCGGGGACGGGGGCGGCCGCCGGCGCCTCCTCCGGCGTGCCCGCCACCGGCGGTTCGGGCAAGGACGCCCAGGGCGGCCTGGGTGGCGGCGGCGACAAGGACGGCAGCGACCGGGAAGGCAGGGGCGACGGCGCCGACACGAGCCGCGAGGGGTTCACCGCCGGCACCGACAAGGACCGCGACGGCGAGCGGGAGAGCCGCCTGCGGAACATGGACCTCTGCAAGGACTACCGGGCGGGCCGCCTGAGCGACGACCGCCGCGACCGGCTCGCGCGGCTGGCCAGCGGCGTGGCCCGGATCCCGCGCTACTGCGAGGCGCTGCTGGATGCGCCGCGGGACGGCACCCGTGAGGACGCCCCGGGCGAGACCGGTGCGGGCGGCACGGGGGATTCGGGCGCCACGGGGGGTTCCGGCGGCACCGGCGACTCCGGGGCGAAGGACACCGTACTGCGGGCGCCGACGCTGGGCCCCGTGCTCTCGGGCGGTTCGACGGGCCTGTTCGGCCTCCGCTGATCCAGGTCCCGCCCCCGTGCTGACGTGCCTGTAACACTTTTCGAACTCGCGACGCAGTACAGATCGAGCCGACTGGTCATCGGCCGCGCATGAGCCGGGGTTCCCCCCGTACCCCTGGGCTCTGCGCAACCGGCGCGGGCGGGGCACGTTCCCCCGGCCCTGCCCGCGCCTTCAATTCACCGGGACCGCCGTGCGGCGGTCACCAGTAGACGACCACCTTGTCGCCGGCCTGCACCTGGGCGAAGACCGCCGCCAGCTTCTCCTTGTCGCGGACGTTCACGCAGCCGTGCGAGGCGCCGTTGTAGCCGCGGGCCGCGAAGTCCGACGAATAGTGCACCGCCTGGCCGCGGCTGAAGAACATCGAGTACGGCATGGACGTGTGGTAGATCGTGGACGTCCAGACCTTTTCCTTGCGGTCCACCTTGAACACGCCCTCGCGGGTCGGGGTGTTCTCCGAGCCGAAGCGCACGTCCATCGTCGAGATGATCTTTCCGTCGATCATCCAGGCGAGGGTGCGGCTCTCCTTGCTGATGCACAGGACCCGGCCCTCCATGCAGCGCGGGTCCGGAGCGTCCGGCTCGTTGACGGTCGGCGGGTTCAGTTCCTCTGCCGTGGGCTTCTTCGTGGAGCCCTCGATCTTCTTCCAGGTGGCTTCGTCGACCGAACCGGTGGCATTCAGGCCGTTCTTCGACTGGAAGGTCTTGACCGCGGCGGTCGTCTTGGACCCGTAGAAACCGGTCGGCGCCACGCTCATCAGCTTGAGCTGCCGCAGGCGCGCCTGGAGCTCGCGGACCTGTTCGGTCTCGTCGCCGTTCGCCATGATCGGCTTCACGGCCGGGGACGGCGAGGCCGAGGGCTTGGCCGACGGGGACGCCGACGCCGAGGGGGAGGCCGACGCCGAGGGCGAGGTCTCCGCGGGCTTGTTGTCGTTCGAGGTCTCGGGGGTGGCGCCCGCCGTGGGCGAGGACGGGGCAGAGGACGCGGAGCCCGCGGGCTTCGTCTTCTGGGGCCCGCAGGCGGTCGCGGCGAGTGCGACGGCGGTGGCCACTCCGAGCGTGCGGATTATGACTCTCTGGCGGTGCATTGCTGTCCCCCGATTTCTACGTCGTGTAACTAGGTGATGCCTGACGCGCGTGGAGAGTTGCACCGTGTACCGGGATGTTGCGCCATTGTGACCAGGAGCCGTCCGCGGTCTTTCGCGCGGACGGCCGCGTCACCCCCCGGGCCCGGTCGCCCCTCTGGAGGATTGGTCGATGGCACGCACCGAGAGCGGAATCCCGATCGAACCCGTCTACGGGCCGGGCGACCTGACGGGGTGGGACCCCGGCGTCGCCCTCGGGGAGCCCGGCGACTTCCCGTACACCCGGGGGATTTATCCCAGCATGTACACCGGGCGGCCCTGGACCATGCGGCAGTACGCCGGCTTCGGTACGGCCGCCGAGTCCAACGCCCGGTACCGGCAGCTCATCGCGGGCGGCGGTACCGGACTGTCCGTCGCCTTCGACCTGCCGACCCAGATGGGCCACGACTCCGACGCCCCGCTCGCGCACGGCGAGGTGGGCAAGGTCGGGGTAGCGATCGACTCGGTCGAGGACATGCGGACGCTGTTCGACGGGATCCCGCTCGACCGGGTCTCCACCTCGATGACCATCAACGCGCCCGCCGCGCTGCTCCTGCTGCTCTATCAACTGGTAGCGGAGGAACAGGGCATTCCGGGCGAGCGGCTGACGGGCACGATCCAGAACGACGTGCTGAAGGAGTACATCGCCCGCGGGACGTACATCTTCCCGCCCGGCCCCTCGCTCCGCCTGACGGCCGACACCTTCCGGTACTGCCGGGCCGAGATCCCGAAGTGGAACACCATCTCCATCTCCGGCTACCACATGGCCGAAGCGGGGGCCTCGCCCGCGCAGGAGGTCGCCTTCACCCTCGCCGACGCCGTCGCCTACGTCCGAACGGCGCTGGCGGCCGGGATGGCGGTCGACGAGTTCGCGCCGCGGCTGTCCTTCTTCTTCGTCGCCCGCACCACCCTGCTGGAAGAGGTCGCGAAGTTCCGCGCGGCCCGGCGGATCTGGGCCCGCGTCATGCGCGAGGAGTTCGGGGCGCGCGACCCGAAGTCGCTGATGCTGCGCTTCCACACCCAGACGGCCGGGGTCCAGCTGACCGCGCAGCAGCCGGAGCTGAATCTCGTACGGGTGGCCGTGCAGGCCCTGGCCGCGGTGCTGGGCGGCACCCAGTCCCTGCACACCAACTCCTTCGACGAGGCGATCGCCCTGCCCACGGAGAAGGCCGCCCGCCTCGCGCTGCGCACCCAGCAGGTCCTCGCCCACGAGACGGACGTGCCGCACACCGTGGACCCCTTCGCCGGGTCCTACGCGGTGGAGCGGATGACGGACGAGCTGGAGGCGGCCGCCCTCGACCTGATGCGGCGGGTCGAGGACCAGGGCGGGGCGGTGGCCGCGATCGAGGCCGGCTTCCAGAAGGGGGAGATCGAGCGCAACGCCTACCGCATCGCGCAGGAGACCGACAGCGGGGAGCGGGTGGTGGTCGGCGTCAACCGCTTCGCGCTGGAGCGGGAGGAGCCGTACGAGCCGCTGCGCGTGGACCCGGCGATCGAGGCGCGCCAGTGCGCGGCGCTCGCACGGCTGCGGGCGGAGCGCGACGCGGCGGCTGTGGACTCCGCGCTGACCGCGCTGCGGGAGGCGGCCGCCGGGACGGCGAACGTGCTCCACCCGATGAAGGAGGCGCTGCGGGCCCGGGCCACGGTGGGGGAGGTGTGCGGGGCGCTGAGGGAGGTGTGGGGGTCGTACGAGCCCGCCGATTCCACATGGTGAAACGGCTGGCGTGACAGGTGCAACCCTTGGGACACTCCTGCACATGCTGGGTGTGACCGATCTTCCTACGTATCTCGCCGGCCTGGTGCTGATCATTCTGCTGCCGGGTCCGAACTCGCTGTACGTGCTGTCCGTGGCGGCCCGCCGCGGGGTCCGGACCGGCTACAAGGCCGCCGCCGGGGTGTGGACCGGCGACGCCGTGCTGATGGCGCTCGCCGCCGCCGGCGCGGCCTCGCTGCTCCAGACCAGCCCGCTGCTGTTCGGCATCGTCAAGCTGCTCGGCGCGGGCTACCTGACCTGGCTGGCCATCGGGATGCTGCGCGGAGCCTGGGCGCTGTGGCGCTCGAACCGGGCGCGGGCCGAGATGACCGCGGCCGTAGAGGCCGTCGAGTCCGGCGCGGGTGCGGGCGAGAGCGAGCGGCCGTACCGGCGGGCGCTGCTGATCAGCCTGTTCAACCCGAAGGCCATCCTCTTCCTGATGTCCTTCTTCGTGCAGTTCGTGGACCCGGGCTACGCCTACCCGGCGCTGTCCTTCCTGGTGCTGGGCGGCCTGCTCCAGATCGGCAGCTTCCTCTACCTGACCGTGCTGATCTTCGGCGGCACCCGGCTGTCGGCCGCCTTCCGCCGCCGCAGGCGCCTGTCGGCCGGGGCCACCTCGGCGGCGGGGGTGCTGTTCCTCGGCTTCGCGGCCAAGCTCGCCGTCAGCTGAGGGCCCGGCGCAGCCGCCGGACCGCACGGCGCACGGCCCGGCTCCTGGGCAGGAAGGACAGCTGGGCCGGGATGCCGCCCGGCAGGCCCAGGCCGGTCAGCCGGCGTCGGGTGAAGTACCGCCAGGTGCGGGCGGTCAGGTGTCCGGCCAGGTAGGCCTCGGCGGCGGGCCGGCGCGCGGCCAGGATCTGGGGCTGCATCGTGAACCCGACGGCGGTCAGCAGGCCGGTCAGCTCCGCCTGCACCTTCGCGCGGTCCGGGGTGCTCCAGGCGCGGACCGCCTCGGCGTCCGCCAGGTCGGGCAGCAGGGCGTCCACCACGGTCAGCGGGACGCGGTTGCTGTTCGGGTACGGGGTCAGGCGGGCCAGTACGGCGTCCGTCCCGGTGCGGGCCACCGGGAGCCCGTACAGGGTGGCGGCGGTCAGCAGGCCCGTCGAGAAGCAGCCGACGACCAGCGCCGGGCGCAGCCGTTGGTAGAGGGTCTCGGCCAGGACCGGGGTGTCGACGACGGTCAGCCGGACCCCGAGGCGCGCGGCCTCTTCCTCCGCGCGGCAGGAGTACGCGGCCGGGGCGCTGGGGTGCGGTTTGAAGACCAGCTCGCGGTGGCCCAGGGCGTGGGCGCCACGGACCATCTCCACGTGGAGTTCCTCCTCCTGCGCGGGGGTCATCAGGTCCAGCGCGGAGAGGTACTGGCCGAGGAGGAGGGCCGGGGCGGCGCCGTCACCGTCACCGTCATCGTCACCGCCGGAGCCGGAGCCGGAGCCGGAGCCGGAGCCGGAGCCGGAGGGCTCGCGGGAAGCGGCGGGCGCGCCGGGGTCGGAGCGTTCGGACAGTTCGGCGAGGACCTTCACGAACGACTCCGTGGGCACCAGTTCCGCCCGCACCCCGAACTCCGTCAGCAGCAGCGGCTCCAGTCCCGGCACCAGGTCCAGGTGCAGCACCCGCCGCACCCGCATCCCCAGCTGCGGGTCGAGGCGGAAGCGGGTGGGCCCGTAGCTCATCAGCCCGTCGGCGTAGACGTCGACGGCCGCGCCCGGGAAGAGCCGGCACAAGGTCTGGGCGGGCGGGACCTGGAGGGACTCCACGATCAGCTCGACGCGGTCCTCGCCGAGCCCCCACAGGGTGCGCAGCTGCCGTTCCCACAGCGGGACGTCCTCGGCGCGCGGGGCCCAGGTGCTCGGGTGCAGCGGCTCGATGACGCGGTTCCAGTCGAGGACCTCGTCGAAGCGGGTGCGCAGGGCCGCGAAGCCCGGCATGTCCGCGAGCCCCGGGGCGATCTCGGCGGCGACGGCGTGGTTGCTGGTCAGCAGGATCCGGCGGCCGGCCCGCGGGAAGCTGCCCGCGTCGATGCCCGCCGCGAGGGTGGCTGCCCCGTAGAGGGTGGACGCCAGGAAGATCTGGACGGGCATCAGGCGGTCGCTCCCGACAGGGTGCGGCGGCTGCCGCGCAGGCGGCGCAGCAGGGTGGAGCGCTCGATGTCCATCGAGTCCAGGGCCCGGTCCAATACGTCCTGCGGCATGCGCCCGAGCGCGGCCGCGCTCATCGAGCGGAGTTTCTTGGCCACGGCCGGTTCGAACCTTTCGATGGACCCGACATGATGCGCGATAATTGCACAATATGTTCGGACGGCTTTCGGGAGCAGCAGATCGGATTCCCGGTCCGCCGCCGTGTCCGACAGAATTTGATCAAAAGCGCGAATGAAATCGAGCTGCCGCTCGTCCCCGATCTGTGTCAGCGAGGTGGAAACGCCGCGCCGGTAGAAGATTCCGGGCAGTCCGACGGGGGCGAAGGACTCCGCCTCCCGGTGCAGCCGCCAGATCCACGGCCGGTCCTCCGCCGTCCGCAGCCCGTCGGTGAACCGCAGCACCCCGCGGTCCAGCAGCCGACGGTGGTACATGCCGGCCCAGGCGTACGGATAGTCCACCGAGGTGGCCCGGTCGGCGGGCAGGATGCCCGTCCGCGGGTCGGCCACGACCCCCTGCGGGCCGTACGGGACGCGCTGCACGCTCCGGGTCCGGCCGGTGCACTGGACATGGTCGGTACGGACGAAATCGCAGCTCAGCGCCTCTATGGCGGCGAGGGTCCGGGCCAGGTGCCCCGGGGCCAGCCAGTCGTCCCCGTCCAGGAAGGCGAGGTACTCGCCGCGGGCCGCGTCCAGTCCGGTGTTCCGTGCGGTGGCCAGGCCGCCGTTCCGGTCGTGTCTGAGGTGCACCGCCCCCGGCAGCTCGCGCGCCGCGCGCTCGAGCAGCTGCGGCGTCCCGTCCGTCGAGCAGTCGTCGACGAGCAGGAACTCGAAATCGTCCCGGGCGTTGAGTTCGAGACTTTTCAGGGCATCCGGTGCGTATGTCTGCACGTTGTAGAACGGCACGACAACAGAGAGCTTGGGCACCCGCGAGACGTTATGACGTCGTCCGGCATTCATCATGACCCGGATGCGGATTCCATGTGAACGGCGCGGGGCGGGCGCGTTAACCCGTACGCTTTCGCATTTCGTCGACGCGTTGTTAACCCGCTGTTGTGCGCTCGTTGGGCCGATCACCGAAATTGCCCAATAGTTTCTGCCGCGTGCCAGAACGCAAGCGCGTAGCCGTACTCGCCGATTCCGATACGCGATGGAAATGGGGTGCACTCACCGCAGGCCGTCTCGTGCCCGACCACCAGCTCACCGGATTCCTGCTGCGCGGCCGCGCCACTCCCACCGCCCGCCAGCTCGGCGAAGTGGGGGTCCGCGCCGACCGGCTGGCCGAGGTGACCTGCGCGCAGTTCCTCGCCGAGATCGAGCGCGAGCGCTACGACGTGATCGTCCTCGCCCTCGTCGGGGGAGCCGTCCAGGCCGTCCTGCACGGGGCCCGCGCCCTGTGGCCCGCCCCGGCCGAGCGCCCCGTACTCGTCACCGGCTACGTGGGCGTCGTGTACGAGAAGCTCGCCGACGGACTGCTGCTGCGCCACGGCGCGGACCTCGTCCTCGCCAACTCCCGCCACGACGCGGAGCGCTTCCGCGCCGTGTACGAGGGAGTGGGCGCCGACGCGAGCGCCGTCACCGAGACCGCGCTGCCCTTCCTCGGCGGGGCGCCGTACGAGCCGGTCGGGAGCCGCGCCCACACCGTGGTCTTCGCCGTGCAGCCCTCCGTGCCCGAAAGCCGCGCGGACCGTACGTACCTGCTGGAGCGCGCGGCCGGACACGCCCGGCTGCACCCGGAGCGGGAGGTGCTGATCAAGCTGCGCAGCAGACCCGGGGAGCACACCACGCACCTGGAGGAGCAGCCCTACCAGCGGCTCGCGGCGAAGCTCCCGGGCGGGCTGCCGCCCAACTGCCGCCTGGTCTACGGGAACATGGGCGAGGTGCTGGACGGTACCGACCTGCTGGTCACCGTCTCCTCCACCGCCGCCCTGGAATCCCTGCACCGGGGCATCCCGACGGCCGTCCTCACCGACCTCGGCATCCGCGAGGCCCTCGGCAACCACCACTTCCTCGGCTCCGGCTGCCTCGCCTCCTGGGACCAGCTCGACTCCGGACTGCTGCCCCAGGGCGACCCGCACTGGCTGGCGGCCCAGGGCGTCCTGCCGGGCCGGGCCGCGCCGGGGCCCACCGCCCCGGGCCGCACCGCCCCGGGCCGCGCCGCGCCGGCCGTGGGGCCCGACGCAGGCGCTCCGTACGAGGCCCATGACGCCCCCGAGGCCCACGACGCCTACGCCGCCGCCCGGGCGCGGGTCGCCGCGCTGGTCGGCGCCCGGCGGCTGCCGTCGCCCGCGCCGTACTACACGCCCACCACCGCCCCCGGCTACCTGCCCGGGATCCTCGCCCGCCACCACCTGGCCCCCGACGGCACCCCGCTGCCCGGCGCGGCCCGCGAACCGGAGGGGCAGTCCCGGCTGCGCCGCCGGCTCCGCGCCCACCTGCGCGAGGCGGCCCGCGGGGCCTACCGGCACGGCGTCCAGCGCGTGGCGCCGGTGATCCGCCGGCTGGGGGAGCTGTGAGCCCCCGGGTGGCGGGCGCCGCCGCACAGACCCTGCCCCCGGCGGCCGCGGCCTCGGCAGACGCCGGACCGCACACCGCTTCCGGCCGCGGCCCCCGGGTGCTGGCCGTGGTCCCCGCGCGGGGCGGCTCCAAGGGGGTCCCCGGCAAGAACCTCGCCGAGGTCGCCGGCACCCCGCTGGTCGCCCGCGCCGTCCGCGCCTGCCTGGCCGCGCCGACCGTCACGGACGTCGTGGTCTCCACGGACTCCGAGGCCATCGCCGCCGCGGCCCGCACCGCCGGAGCCGACGTGATCGCCCGGCCCACCGCGATCTCCGGTGACACCGCGAGCAGCGAAGCCGCCGTGCTGCACGCGCTGGCCGCCTTCGAGGAACTGCACTCGCTCACCGTGGACGTGGTCCTCCTGGTCCAGTGCACCAGCCCCTTCCTCGCCGCCTCCGACGTCGAGTCCGTCGCCGCCGCCGTGGCGTCCGGGGCGGCAGACGCGGCCCTCACCGTCGCCCCCTTCCACGGCTTCCTCTGGCGGCAGGACGCCGCCGGGGCCGGGACCGGGGTCAACCACGAGAGCGCGTACCGGCCCCGCCGGCAGGACCGGCCGCAGGACCTGCTGGAGACCGGCGCCGCCTACGCCATGGACGCCGCCGGGTTCCGTACCGCACGCCACCGCTTCTTCGGCCGCACCCTCCCCGTCACCACCGACCCCGCGCGGGTCCTGGAGATCGACGACCCGCACGACCTGGCCCGAGCCCGCCTCCTCGCCCCGCTGTTCGAGGACGCACACCCCGATCCGCACGCCCCGCTCACCCCGCTCACCCCACACACCTCGCAGACCCCACACCCCCCGCACATCCCGCACCGAAGGACGTCACCTGCCATGACCGCCACCGCCCCCGCCCACGCCCGCCTGCGGACCTTCGGACCGCGCACCGCCGGCCCCGGCCGGCCCGTCTACGTCGTCGGCGAGATCGGCATCAACCACAACGGCGACCTCGGCAACGCCTTCGCCCTCATCGACGCCGCCGCCGAAGCGGGCTGCGACGCGGTGAAGTTCCAGAAGCGCACCCCGGAGATCTGCACCCCGCGCGACCAGTGGGACATCGAGCGCGACACCCCCTGGGGCCGGATGACCTACATCGACTACCGCCACAAGGTCGAGTTCGGCGAGGACGAGTACCGCGCCATCGACGAGCACTGCGCCAAGCGCGGGATCGACTGGTTCGCCTCCCCGTGGGACACCGAGGCCGTCGCCTTCCTGGAGAAGTTCGACGTCCCCGCGCACAAGGTGGCCTCCGCCTCCCTCACCGACGACGAGCTGCTGCGCGCCCTGCGCTCCACCGGCCGCACCGTCGTCCTCTCCACCGGCATGTCCACCCCGCGCCAGATCCGGCACGCGGTGGAGGTGCTCGGCAGCGAGAACATCCTGCTCTGCCACGCCACCTCCACGTACCCGGCCAAGGCGGAGGAGCTCAACCTGCGGGTGATCAACACCCTCCAGGAGGAGTACCCCAACGTCCCGATCGGCTACTCCGGCCACGAGACGGGCCTGCAGACCACCCTCGCCGCCGTCGCCCTCGGCGCCACCTTCGTCGAGCGCCACATCACCCTCGACCGCGCGATGTGGGGCTCCGACCAGGCGGCCTCCGTCGAGCCGGGCGGCCTGGCCCGCCTGGTCCGCGACATCCGCACCATCGAGACCGCCCTGGGCGACGGCGTCAAGCGCGTGTACGACTCCGAGCTCGGCCCCATGAAGAAGCTGCGCCGCTTCCAGGGCGAGCCGGTGGCCGTCTGACCCCGAGGGGGTCTCTTGCCCCTTAGGTCCGGCGCGTACGAGTCCCGCCCCCAGACGAGGAGTTCCCGGTGACCCCTTCAGCCCACACCCTGGCGTTCGTCGAGAGCCCGGTCCAACTCCTGAACGTGCTGGAGTGGGCTCATCTGCACCCGGCGGACCCGGCCGACCCGTCGGATCCGGGCCCGCTCCTCGACGGCGTCCCGCGCCAGCGCGAACAGCGCGCCGGGCAGGCGGGCGGGGCGGCGGGCCGGGGCGCGGCGGGCTCCCCGGGTGCGGCGGCGGGCCCGGGAACAGCGGCCGGCGGCCCGGCCCGCCTGCGGATCGTGGTCCTGCCCCCGACCGACCCGATGTCCCGGGGGCAGCTGCGCCGGATGGCGGGACTGGCCCGCGACGAGGGTCACGAGGTGCGCTGGCAGGAGGCCCGCGGTGGCCGGCTCGCGCCGCTCAAGGCGCTCGCCGCGCTGGCCCGTGACGTACGCGCGGCGCGCCGGGTCGTCATCGGCGACCCCTTCTCCCGCTACGTCCAGCTGCTGCTGACCCTCGTACGGGCCGAGGAGCTCGTCGTGGTCGACGACGGCACCGCCACCATGGAGTTCGTCGCCCAGACGGCCCGCGGGGAGCGCCTCGTGCGCTGGCACCGGGTCGGCGGCGGAGGGGCGGCCGCCCGGGTGCGCGAGCTGGCCTACGCCCCGGTGTCGGCGACCGCCCGCCGGCGCTTCACCGCCGCCGGGGGCGGCGGGCGGCGGGTCGAGGTGTTCACCTCGATGCCCGTCACCGTCCACGGCGCGATGACGCTGCGGGTCAACGAGTTCGCCTGGACCCGTGCCCGCTTCGGCCCGCCGCGGCTGACCAAGGGCACCGACCTGGTCGGCACCTCGCTGGTGGAGACCGGCGTGGTGGACCCGGCGCGCTACCTGGCCGCGGTCCGCGCGCTGACCCGGGAGCACGGCGCGACGCGCTACTTCGCGCACCGCCGGGAGTCCCCGGAGAAGCTGCGCGCCCTGAGCGAGGCGACCGGGCTGGAGATCGTCCGTCCGGACCTGCCGCTGGAGCTGATCGCCCGGCGCGGCCCCGTCGGTCGTACGATCGTCAGCTTTCCGTCCACCGTCGTCCACACGCTGCCGTACGCACTGACCGGTACAGGTGTGACGGTCGCCGTATGCGATATCGACCCGGACTGGCTCACCGGCTCCGCGTCGCCGCGGGCCCGCAGCTTCCTCGCCGGTGTCACCGACACCGCCCGTGATGTGCGCAGACTCCCGGCCCAGGCGGCTCCGGCGGCCGGATGAGCGTGCGAGTTTACCCGCGTGCCCGCCCGGTCATGCGTCCGGAGGCCGGGTTTTCTTCCCCTAACGGCATGAACTTTTCGTGATCTCCAGCCAGTTGGCCGGTGCGTGCGCCTACCCTTCAACGGGTGAACCAGTTGATGTCCCGCGAGTCCCAGACCGCCCTGCCCGGTAAGCCCGACCGGCCCGAGCTGCCCGGCAAGCTTCCGGACCACCTGCGTGCCGAACTGATCGCCTTCCGCCGGGACTTGCACATGCATCCCGAGCTCGGACACCAGGAGTTCCGCACCACGGCGGCGATCAAGGCCCGGCTGGAGAAAGCCGGCCTGCGCCCACGGGTGCTGAAGTCCGGCACCGGCCTGATCTGTGACGTGGGGGCGTGGGACGGGGTACGGCCGATGCTGGCCCTGCGCGCGGACATCGACGCCCTGCCCATCCCGGACGCCAAGACGCACGTCGCGTACCGCTCGACCGTCCCGGACCGCGCGCACGCCTGCGGCCACGACGTGCACACCGCGACCGTCCTCGGGGCCGGCCTGGTGCTGGCCGAGCTCGACCGGCAGGGCCTGCTGCCCCGGCCGGTGAGGCTGCTGTTCCAGCCCGCCGAGGAGGTGCTCCCGGGCGGAGCCACCGAGGCCATCGAGTCGGGGGTGCTGGACGGCGTGGGCAAGATCATCGCCCTCCACTGCGACCCCCGGGTCGACGCCGGCCGGATCGGGCTGCGGGCCGGCCCCATCACCTCGGCCTGCGACCGCCTGGAGGTCAGCCTGTCGGGCCCCGGCGGGCACACGGCCCGGCCGCACCTGACCACCGACCTGGTGACGGCCGCCGCCCGCGTGGCCCTGGACGTACCGGCCGTGCTGGCCCGCCGGATGGACGCCCGCTCGGGTATGTCGGTCACCTGGGGCCGGATCGAGGCCGGGCACGCCTGCAACGTGATCCCGATGCACGCCGAGCTGTCGGGCACCATCCGGTGCCTGGACCTGAACGCCTGGCACGAGGCCCCGGACATGATCCACGCGGCCATCGACGAGGTGTCGACGATGCACGGGGCCAAGTTCGAGATCAACCACGTGCGCGGGGTGCCGCCCGTGGTCAACGACCCGGTGGTCACCGAACTGCTCCGCGAGGCGATGGCCGCCCGGTGCGGAGCCGAATCGGTCGAGGACACCGAGCAGAGCCTGGGCGGGGAGGACTTCTCCTGGTACCTGGAGCATGTCCCGGGCGCGATGGCCCGCCTTGGGGTGCGTACCCCCGGTGACACGGCCAAGCGCGACCTGCACCGGGGCGACTTCGACGTCGACGAGGACGCGATCGCCGTCGGCGTGGAGTTCTTCACGGCCGCCGTACTGCTGGACGGCCGTCGCGCCAGGCCCGTCGGGTAAAGCTCCAGTACAGCAATCGGCTTTTCCGTGCCGGAGGTGTCCGGCCCTTGGTACACAAGGGCTGGACACCTGGAGAGTTACGAATCGGTCACTGTCCGGTTCACGACGATCCGATAACGACTCATGAACGGGCCTTTAACTGACATCTACGCGCGTTACGATCGCCGCGAAACCAGCGCCGGTCGTGGCGCTTCGGTCAGGTTTTGAAGGAGCCTCCCCTTGCGCCGGATCACCAGGATCGCCACCGTGGGCATCGCGTCCGCGGCGCTGGCCCTCTCGGCCACCGCCTGTGGCGGTAAGAAGTCGTCGGACACCGCATCGTCCACGGAGCCCACCGCCGCCATCGCGTACGACGTCGGCGGCCGCGGCGACCAGTCGTTCAACGACGCCGCCTACGCCGGCCTGCAGAAGGCCGAGACCGAGCTGAAGGTCAAGGGCGCCGAGGCGGAGCCCACCGACGGCGAGGGCGAGGCCGACAAGGTCCAGCGCCTCACCGAGCTGGCCCGCAAGGGCAACAACCCGGTCATCGGCGTCGGCTTCGCCTACGCCCCGGCCATCAAGAAGGTCGCGCCGAAGTTCCCGGACACCACGTTCGGCATCATCGACGACACCTCGGTGACCGGCCCCAACATCGCCAACCTCGTGTTCAACGAGGAGCAGGGTTCCTACCTGGCCGGCGTCGCCGCCGCCAAGGTGTCCAAGACCGGCACGGTCGGCTTCATCGGCGGTGTCGAGGTTCCGCTGATCAAGAAGTTCGAGGCGGGCTTCGCGCAGGGCGTCAAGGACACCAACCCGAACGCCAAGGTGCTCTCCCAGTACCTGACGCAGCCCCCGAACTTCGACGGCTTCGCCAAGCCCGACCTCGGCAAGGCCGCCGCGCAGGGTCAGCTCGACGCCGGCGCCGACGTGGTCTACGCGGCCGCCGGCCTGGCCGGCTCGGGCGCCATCGAGGCCGCCTCCGCCAAGGGCAAGTGGGCCATCGGTGTCGACTCCGACCAGTACAACCAGGCCGGTCTGACGAAGTACAAGGACGCCATCCTGACCTCGGTCACCAAGGACGTCTCGGACTCCGTCTACGACCTGATCAAGTCGGTCAAGGACGGCAAGCCGACCACCGGCGAGATCCGCTACGGCCTGGACAAGGACGGCGTCGGCCTGGCCGACTCCAACCCGAAGTACAAGGAGATGACCGACGTCATCGCCGCGGTGGAGAAGGCCAAGGCCGACATCATCGCCAAGAAGATCACCGTCAAGACCGCGCCGTAAGGCCCGTCTGATGTAGTCGTGGTCTCCGGGGTCCGGGAAGCGGTCTCTGCCGCTCCCGGGCCCCGAGCCATGTCCTATGGTGCTTGCTTGTGGCCAGTTGGCCGCAAGTTTTCACTTTCGACAGTGCTACGCGCGTAGAGGCAGGGTGGACGCGATACCGTCCTCCTCCCGCCCACCCGCCCGGCCGATTCCCGCCCTGTCCCTGCCCTGCCTCCAACTCCTTCCGCGCCAAGGAGAGTGCGTCATCAACGCGTCCAGCCCGCCCCCCGCCGTAGAACTGAACGGCATCACCAAGCGCTTCCCCGGCGTCGTCGCCAACAAAGACATCGCGATCACCGTCCGCAAGGGCACGGTCCATGCTCTGATCGGCGAGAACGGCGCCGGCAAGTCGACCCTGATGAAGATCCTCTACGGCATGCAGAAGCCGGACGAGGGCACCATCGCCATCGACGGGGAGCAGGTCTCCTTCACCAGCCCCGGCGACGCCATCGCCCGCGGCATCGGCATGGTGCACCAGCACTTCATGCTGGCCGACAACCTCACCGTCCTGGAGAACGTGGTTCTCGGCGGCGAGAAGCTCTACGGCATCGGTGCCAAGGCCCGTAGGAAGATCAAGGAGATCTCCGACGCCTACGGCCTCGGGGTGCGCCCCGACGCCCTCGTCGAGGACCTCGGTGTCGCCGACCGCCAGCGCGTGGAGATCCTCAAGGTCCTGTACCGCGGTGCGAAGATCCTCATCCTCGACGAGCCGACCGCCGTGCTCGTGCCGCAGGAGGTGGACGCGCTCTTCGACAACCTGCGCGAGCTCAAGGCCGAGGGCCTGACCGTCATCTTCATCTCGCACAAGCTGGGCGAGGTGCTGAAGGTCGCCGACGACATCACCGTCATCCGGCGCGGCACCACGGTCGGCACCGCCGACCCGAAGACCGCCACCACCAAGCAGCTCGCGGAGCTGATGGTCGGCGCGGAGCTGCCCTCGCCGGAGACCCGCGAGTCGACCGTGACCGACGTGCCGATGCTGAAGGTGGAGGGTCTGACCGTCGTCGCGGACGGAGCCGTCACCGCCGAGCCGGAGACCCTGGCGCCCGCGGCCCCGGAGGACTCCGCCATCCACGAGAAGGCCGAGATCGGCCGCCTCCTGCTGGACGGCATCACCTTCACCATCCACAAGGGCGAGATCCTCGGCATCGCCGGCGTCGAGGGCAACGGCCAGACCGAGCTGATCGAAGCCCTCATGGGCATGAGCTCCGCCGACGCGGGCGTGATCACGCTGGACGGCCTGGACATCACCAAGGCCCCGGTGCGCAAGCGCCGCGAGGGCGGCATCGGGTACATCCCCGAGGACCGTCACCGCCACGGCCTGCTGCTGGAGTCCCCGCTGTGGGAGAACCGCATCCTCGGCCACGTCACCGAGTCCCCCAACTCCAAGCGCGGCATCCTCGACCCGAAGGCCGCCCGCAAGGACACCGAGCGGATCGTGCGCGAGTACGACGTCCGCACGCCCGGCATCGAGGTCACCGCGGCCTCGCTCTCCGGCGGCAACCAGCAGAAGCTGATCGTCGGCCGCGAGATGAGCCACAACCCGAAGTTCCTGATCGCCGCCCACCCCACCCGTGGCGTGGACGTCGGCGCGCAGGCTCAGATCTGGGACGCGATCCGCGAGGCCCGCCGCGAGGGCCTGGCCGTGCTCCTGATCTCCGCCGACCTGGACGAGCTCATCGGCCTGTCCGACACCCTGCGCGTCATCTACCGCGGCCGCCTGGTCGCGGACGCCGACCCCGCGACCGTCACCCCCGAGGAGCTCGGCACCGCCATGACGGGCGCCGCCTCCGGGCACCTGGAAGCAACCGACAACCACTCCGCCGACGGTACCGACGCGGGTACCGGCTCCACGGAGGACGAGGCCCGATGAAGAAAATCGACAAGGACCGGCTGCTCCTCGGCCTGGCCGGGCCCGTGCTCGCGCTGGTCAGCGCCTTCCTGCTGACCGTGGTCGTACTGGCCGCGACGGGCATCGACCCGATCGAGCCGCTGCGCCTGATGGTGGAGAACGCCGGCTACGAGGACGTCCAGGTCCTCATCGTGAACCAGGCCGGCACGTACTACCTGGCAGCCCTGGCCGTGGCCATCGGCTTCCGGATGAACCTCTTCAACATCGGCGTCGACGGCCAGTACCGCCTCGCGGCGATGCTCTCCGCCGTGGTGGGTGCGGCCGTGACCCTGCCGGGCCCGCTGCACCTGCTGCTGATCATCCTCGTGGCGATGCTCGTCGGTGCCTTCTGGTCCGGCATCGCCGGTGTCCTCAAGGCCAAGCGCGGGGTGAGCGAGGTCGTCTCCACGATCATGCTGAACGCCATCGCGACCAGCCTGATCGCCTGGCTGATCCTGACGAAGAACCTCGGCGTCCAGCTGGAGGGCTCCAACGACCTGACGACCGGCGACATCGCCGAGTCGGGCTGGTTCCCGTCCGTGTCCATCGGCGACGGGCTGGAGATCTACGGCTTCACCTTCGTGGCCTTCGCCCTCGGCATCGTCTACTGGTTCACGCTCAACCGCACCCGGTTCGGCTTCGACCTGCGCGCCACCGGCGCCAGTGAGTCCGCCGCCCAGGCCTCGGGCGTCGACTCCAAGAAGATGATCATCACCGCGATGCTCATCTCCGGCGCGGTCGCCGGTCTCGCCGGCATGCCGCAGCTGCTGGGCGAGACGCACACCTACAACCTGGCCTTCCCGGTCGGTGTCGGCTTCACCGGCATCACCATCGCGCTCCTCGGCCGCAACAGCCCGGTCGGCATCCTCTTCGCCGCGCTCCTGATGGCCTTCATCGACAAGGCCTCGGCCTCGCTCGACCAGGCCGGGTTCGCGAAGGAGATCGGCACGATCATGAAGGGCCTGATCGTGATCGCGGTCGTCGTCTCGTACGAACTCGTCCGCCGTTACGGCATCCGGCGCCAGCAGCAGAAGGTCGGCGAGGAGCTCGCCGCCGGGCACGCCATCAAGACCGACAAGGAGGTCGCGGCGTGAGCACCAGCACTGTCTCCGCGACGGCCGCCGCCCCGAAGAAGTCCGGCGGCCGCAAGAAGCTCACCCTGCCCTGGATCATGCTGATCATCGCGGGCGGTCTCGCGCTGGTCTCGCTGGTCCGCCTGATCAGCGGCGCCGACGACCTGACCTCGGTCGGCCAGGTCTCCGGCGCCCTCTCGCTCGCCGTGCCGATCGGCCTCGCCGGCCTCGGCGGTCTGTGGGCCGAGCGTGCGGGCGTCGTCAACATCGGCCTCGAAGGCATGATGATCCTCGGCACCTGGTTCGGTGCCTGGGCCGGCTACCAGTGGGGTCCGTGGACCGGCGTGCTCGTCGGCATCGCGGGCGGCGCCGTCGGCGGCCTGCTGCACGCGATCATCACCGTGACCTTCAACGTGAACCACATCGTCTCCGGTGTGGCCATCAACATCCTGGCGCTGGGCTTCACCCAGTACCTGTCGAACTTCACCTTCGCCGAGGCGCCGGGCGGCTCCTCCAAGCAGTCGCCGCAGGTCGAGCCGATCTACAAGATCACCGTGCCAGGGCTGTCCGACTGGATGTCCGACCTCCAGGGCAAGCACTGGTTCTTCGTCTCGGACCTGGCCGGCGTCATCGGCGGCCTGGTCACCGAGCTGTCGCTGCTGACCGTCGTCGCCCTGCTGCTGATCCCGGGCACCTGGTGGGTGCTGTGGCGCACCACCTTCGGTCTGCGGCTGCGCTCCTGCGGTGAGAACCCCATCGCCGCCGAGTCCCTGGGCGTCAACGTCTACAAGTACAAGTACATCGCCGTGGTCGTCTCGGGCGCCCTGGCGGGCCTCGGCGGCGTGTACCTGTCCGAGGTCGCCAGCCCGATCTACCAGGAGGGCCAGACCGGCGGCCGCGGCTACATCGGCCTCGCCGCGATGATCTTCGGCAACTGGATGCCGGGCGGCATGGCGCTCGGCGCGGGCCTGTTCGGCTTCATCGACAGCCTCAAGCTGCGCGGTGGCGCCACCAACGTCCACGCGATGCTGCTGCTGATCGCGATCCTGCTGGTGCTCGTCTGCGCCTGGCAGCTGTACAAGAAGAAGTACCTCCAGGCCGGCATCTCGGCGGTCTGCGCCGCCCTGCTGTTCGTCTGGTACGTGCTCACCGACTCGGTGCCGAGCCAGTTCGTGGACGCGGCCCCGTACGTCACCACCCTGCTCGTGCTCGCCCTGTCGGCGCAGCGCCTGCGGATGCCCAAGGCGGACGGCATGCCGTACCGCAAGGGCCAGGGCAAGTGACGAGCCCGGTACCGGTTCCGGCCGTGGACTGGGAAGCCCTGCGTACGGCGGCCCGGGACGCCATGTCCCACGCCTACGCGCCCTACTCGGGCTTCCCGGTCGGAGTCGCCGCCCTGGTGGACGACGGGCGCGTCGTGACCGGCTGCAACGTCGAGAACGCGAGCTACGGGCTGGGCCTTTGCGCGGAGTGCGGACTGGTCTCCTCGCTCCAGGCCACGGGCGGCGGCCGGCTCACGCACTTCACGTGCGTGGACGGCAAGGGCGAGATCCTCGTCCCCTGCGGGCGCTGCCGCCAGCTGCTGTACGAATTCGGCGGTCCGGAACTGCTGGTGGAGACCCCGGACGGGATCCTTCCGCTGGCGGCCATGCTGCCGCAGGCCTTCGGGCCCGACCACCTGAGATAGCCGTGCCGACGGCCCTTCGCCCCCTGCCGGGCGGAGGGCCGTCGTCTTCTCCACAATCCCTCTCTCTATGCGCGTAGAAGGAAGCACCTCATGGACGTCATCTCCGTCATCCGGACCAAGCGGGACCGCGGCGAGCTGAGCCCCGAGCAGATCGACTGGGTCATCGACGCGTACACGCGCGGTGTCGTCGCCGACGAGCAGATGTCGGCGCTGGCGATGGCCATCCTGCTGAACGGGATGAACCGGGCCGAGATCGCCCGCTGGACCGCCGCGATGATCGCGTCCGGCGAGCGCATGAACTTCGACTCGCTCTCCCGCCCGACCGCCGACAAGCACTCCACCGGCGGCGTCGGCGACAAGATCACCCTCCCGCTGGCCCCGCTGGTCGCCGCGTGCGGCGCGGCCGTGCCGCAGCTGTCGGGCCGCGGCCTGGGCCACACCGGCGGCACCCTCGACAAGCTGGAGTCCATCCCCGGCTGGCGCGCCCTGCTCTCCAACGAGGAGATGCTGCACGTCCTGGACACCACGGGCGCGGTCATCTGCGCCGCGGGCGACGGCCTGGCCCCGGCCGACAAGAAGCTGTACGCCCTGCGCGACGTGACGGGCACGGTCGAGGCCATCCCGCTGATCGCCTCCTCGATCATGTCGAAGAAGATCGCCGAGGGTACGGGCTCCCTGGTGCTGGACGTCAAGGTCGGCACCGGCGCCTTCATGAAGAACATCGAGGACGCGCGCGAGCTGGCGCGGACCATGGTGGGCCTCGGCACCGACTCGGGCGTCAAGACCGTCGCGCTGCTCACCGACATGTCCACCCCGCTCGGCCTCACCGCGGGCAACGCGCTGGAGATCCGCGAGTCCGTCGAGGTCCTGGCCGGCGGCGGCCCCTCGGACGTCGTCGAACTGACCCTGGCCCTGGCCCGGGAGATGCTGGACGCGGCGGGCATCAAGGACGCGGACCCGGCGAAGGCCCTGGCCGACGGTTCGGCCATGGACGTGTGGCGCCGGATGATCGCGGCCCAGGGCGGCGACCCGGACGCGGCGCTCCCGGTCGCGCGCGAGCAGCACGTGGTGACGGCCTCCGCCTCGGGCGTCCTGACCCGCCTCGACGCGTACGCGGTCGGCGTCGGCGCCTGGCGCCTGGGCGCGGGCCGCGCCCGCAAGGAGGACCCGGTCCAGGCGGGCGCGGGCATCGAGCTGCACGCGAAGCCGGGCGACACGGTGACCGCGGGCCAGCCGCTGATGACCCTGCACACCGACACCCCGGAGAAGTTCGACTACGCCCTCGCCTCGCTGGAGGGCTCGTACGACGTCGCCCCGGCCGGCACGGCGTTCTCCGCCACGCCGATCGTCCTGGACCGCATCGCCTGACCTGCACCCACTCGTTTGGCTGAACGGGATCGGTGGACGCCCACCGGTCCCGTTCTGCATGCTGGGATCGGTGCCAACAGCATGAGGAGCACACCATGAGCGCACTCACCGTCCAGCACGAGCCGGTCAGCGGCGACAGCTGGGAGGGCCTCGTCCGTCTCTGGGAGGAGACGGACGCGCCGGAGGGCTGCAAGGTGGAGATCATCGAGGGGATCGTCACCGTGGCACCACCGCCCGTCAACCACCACAACTACATCGCGGTCAAGGTGCAACGTGCCGTGATGTCGGCGCTCCCCGACGGCTGGGAGGTGTATCAGACCCTTTATGTAGCGATCCCGTCCCGTGAAGGGCTGTACATCCCGGATCTGGTGGTCGTACCCGACGAAGTGGTCCTTGAGGGAGGGAAGTTCGTCCCGGCCACCGTTGCGGAACTGGCGGTCGAGGTCACGTCGAAGTCGAACGCCTCCAATGACCGTGTCGCCAAACTCGCCGGATATGCCCAGGCCGCTGTCCCGCTCTACCTGCTGATCGACGCGTACGCCACCGGTGGTCCCACCGTCACCCTGTACGGCGAGCCGAAGGGCGGGCTCTACCGCGTTTTGCAGGCAGGAAAATTCGGTGAGCCCCTCCGCCTGCCCGCGCCCTTCGACGTCGAGATCGACACGTCCATCTTCCCCACCCCCTGAGGTGACTTCCCGGCGCCGATGAGTTCCGGGCGGTGGGGGAGTCATCCCCTCGTGGAGATCCAACGACTCGTGCTGCCCGGCCCCGCCCCGACCGTCCAGGACGTCGCGCGGCTGTGTGATCGGCTGGCCCGGCTCTACGCGGACGGGGCCGCGGCGGTGGTGTGCGACGCCGGGCCGGTCACCGCGCCGGACCTGGCCGTTGTGGAACTCCTCGCGCGGCTGCGGCTGACCGCCCGCGGGCGGGGCGGGCTCACCGTCACCGGGGCGTCCCCGCCCTTACGCGCCCTGCTGGACCTCGTAGGTCTCGTCGAGCTGCTCGGGGAGGCCGAAGAGCGGGAACCACCGGTCCGTGTCCAGGAAGGCATTGAGCCCGACGATCTTGCCCTCTGAGATCTCCAGGACCTGGAGGGCCCACGGCGTGTGGCCCTTCCCCGACTGCGCCGGCCGGTACTGGCCGAAGGCCGGCAGGCCGTTCGCCGTCGTCGGGACCAGGCGGGAGCCCTTGCAGCCGATGCCCTGGTTCAGGTGCCAGGCCGCGATGTCCGCATGGCCCTGGAGCCACAGGTCGAACGGCGGCATCGACAGCACCGCGTCCTCGTGCAGCAGCGTGGTCAGCCGGGAGATGTCGTACGCCTCGAAGGCCGCGAGGTACTGCTCCAGCAGCTTGGCCTGCTCCGCGTCCAGCGGGTCCGCCGGATCGCTCTCGCGCAGGGACTGCCCGGCCAGGGTGGCCCGCGCCCGCTGGAGCGCGCTGTTCACCGAGGCCACCGTGGTCTCCAGGAGCTGCGCGACCTCGTCGGCCTTCCAGGCCAGCACCTCGCGCAGGATGAGCACGGCCCGCTGCTTCGCCGGAAGGTGCTGGAGGGCCGCCACGAACGCCAGCCGTACGGATTCCTTCGCGAGGGCCATCTCCGCCGGGTCGGCGGTCTGCGGGAGCACCCGGCCGTCCGGCACCGGCTCCAGCCAGGTCACCTCGGGCCGCTCGCTCAGCACCGCGGAGGCCTGGTGCTGCGCGGCGCTCAGGTCCATCGGCCGGGCCCGCTTGTTCCCGGCGCTCAGCAGGTCCAGGCAGACGTTGGTGGCGATCCGGTACAGCCACGAGCGCAGCGAGGATCGGCCCTCGAACTTCTCATGGGCGCGCCAGGCCCGGATGTAGGTGTCCTGCACCGCGTCCTCGGCGTCGAAGGAGGAGCCGAGCATCCGGTAGCAGTAGCCGGTGAGCTCGACGCGGTAGCGGTCCATCGCCGCATCCAGGTCCAGTGAATGACTTCGCGACACACTCATGGCTGCCGTTCCCCCAGATAGGTCCGATACCCCGGAAACTACCGGAGGGGTACGACAACGGCAGCCGGAAAGGATTACGTGCCCGGCTTGCGGCCGTAGACGTAGACGTCCTCGCCGTTGCCGAGCAGGTTCCAGTAGGCCTTGGCGTCGGCCGGGCGCATGTTCACGCAACCGCCGGAACCGGGCGGGTTCCACATGCTCTTGGTGGTGGAGTGGAAGGCGATGCCGCCGTCGAAGAACTGGGAGTACGGCATCGCCACGTCGTAGATCGTCGACCAGTGGTTGATGCTGCGGTAGTAGATCTTCTTCAGGCCGGTCCGGGTCTCGGTGCCGTCCTTGCCGGTGCGCACCGGGACCGGGCCGTACTTGAGGGCCGCCCCGTCCTGGATCCAGGTCAGCTGCCGCGTCAGGTCGACACAGGCGATCCGCCCCCGGTTCGTGGGGCACGCGCCGTCCCGGTTGGGGGTGGTGCCGGCCGCCCGCTGGGCGAGCATCGTGCTCATGGTCTGCCAGGTCAGCGGGCCGGCGTAGCCCAGGGTCGGGGTGATCCCGTGGCTCGCCTGGAAGGACCGGATGGCGGTGCAGTCGGCCGCCGACTGCTTCCCGTCCGCCGGCCGTCCCAGGAACTGCTCCACCTGCCGCTGGTACGGGCCGGTGCTGAGGTTGCAGGACGCGGCCTGCGCCGTGCCGCCCCCGGCCACCACCAGCGGCAGGGCGAGCGCCACCGCCCCGCCGAACACCACCGCCGCCCGCCGCCCGGCGCGTATGCCTGTCGCATCCATTCGGTCCTCCCCCTGCTCGCCTGTGCGTCCGCGTTGGCGTCTGAGTACGCGTCTGCGTCCTCGGGGGTTCAATGCCCGCAAACCGAGCGGGGATTACCTGCGCGGCAGGCGTAGTTTTCGTCAGCGTGCGGCGACGGCACGTGCCATCGGGCTCCGCTGCGCGCGGGCCGCGCGGGACCCGTACAGCGTGATCGACACGACGCCGAGCACGGCGAGCAGGGCGATGCCCACCGTGGCCGCCCACCCGGCCGAGTGGTACGCGAGCGCGCCCAGGGTGCCGCCCGCGCTGGAGCCGAGGTAGTACGCCGACTGGTAGAGCGCGGAGGCCTGCGCCCGGCCCGTCTTCGCCGTGCGGCTCACCGCGGCGGAGGCCACGGCGTGGCCCGCGAAGAAGCCCGCCGTGATCAGGACCAGGCCGAGGACGATCGCGGCCAGCGAGTCGGACAGCGACAGCAGCAGCCCGAGCGCGGTGGTGGTCACCGCCAGGTACAGCGCGCCGCGCCGCCCGGCGCGGGCCACCAGCCGGCCGGCGGCGGCCGAGGAGACCGTACCGACCAGGTAGATCAGGAAGATCGACCCGATCACGCCCTGCCCGAGGGAGAAGGGCTCGTCCACCAGCCGGTAGCCGATGACGGTGTACACGGCGCCGAAGACGGTCATGAACAGCGCGCCGATCCCGTACAGGCGCAGCAGCAGCGGATCGCGCAGGTGCCCGGCGACGGTACGGCCCACCGACCGCGGGCTCAGCGAGGCGGGGCGGAAGAACCGCGCCCGGGGTAGCAGCACCAGGAAGGCCACCGCGCAGGCCAGCGCCAGCAGCCCGACGGACAGCAGGCCCATCCGCCAGCCGCCCAGCTGTGCCGCCCAGCCGGTGACGAGGCGGCCGCTCATGCCGCCGATGGAGTTTCCCGCGACGAACAGGCCGATCGCGCCGACCAGTGCCTTCGGCTTGACCTCCTCCGCCAGGTAGGCCATCGCGGAGGCCGGGATCCCGGCGATCGCCGCGCCCTGGAGGGCGCGCAGCGCGACCAGCCACTCCAGGTTCGGCGCGAACGGCACCAGCAGGCCGACGCCGACGGCCACGACCATCGACCAGGTCATCATCCGGGTCCGGCCGAAGCGTTCGGACAGTGCGCTGAGCGGCAGGACGAACAGGGCGAGGGCGCCGGTGGCCGCGGACACCGTCCAGCTGGCCTGACCCGCCGTCACCCCGAAGCCGTCGGAGATCGCGGGCAGCAGCGCCTGGGTGGAGTAGAGGAGGGCGAAGGTCGCGAGTCCGGCGGCGAAGAGCGCGAGGCTCATCCGGCGGTAGCCGGGGCGGCCGGGCTCCCGGCCCTCGGGCGCGGGGTCCGCGGGGGCCGACGGGCCCTGGGGTGACGGGCCCTGGGCGGGCGCGGTCGGGAACGACGGGGTGGAGGCACCCGGGATGACGGGTGCCCCGGTATGAGCGGGAGGCATACGTCGACGGTAGGCCCGGCTTTTTGATGCGTCCAATGCATGGAATTGCGATAATCGATCCACTCGTGCATCACCACAGCTCAGGGCGGCGTGTGTCAATGAACCGTTACGAAGAAGACATGGCCGTGACATCTCTGCTGGCCCCGCGACTCGCGTACTTCGCCGCGGTCGCCCGGCACGAGCACGTCACTCGCGCCGCGCAGGAATTGGGCGTTCCGCAGTCCACGCTCTCCCGGGCCATGGTCCGCCTCGAACACGACCTCGGCGTCACGCTGTTCGCCCGCAAGGGCCGCACCGTCGCCCTCACCACCGCGGGCCGCACCTTCCTCGCCTCGGCCGAACTGGCCCTGGACGGGATCGCCCGCGCCGCCGAGTCCGTCCAGCAGGACGCCGACCCCGCCTCCGGCAAGGTGGCCTTCGGCTTCCTCCACACCCTGGGCTCCGAGACCGTACCCGGCCTGATCCGCGCCTTCCGCGCCGACCACCCGCGCGTGCGCTTCTCCCTCGTCCAGAACTACGGCGAAGCCATGCTGGAGCGGCTGCGCGCCGGGGAGCTCGACCTCTGCCTCACCTCGCCGCTCCCGGTCGCCCCCGACCTGGTGGCCCGCCGCCTCGACGAACAGCGGCTGCGGCTGGTCGTCCCCGACGACCACCGCCTCGCCGGCCGCAAGCGCATCCGCCTCGCCGAGGCCGCCGAGGAGACCTTCGTGACCCTGGAGCCGGGCTACGGGCTGCGCCGCATCACCGACGACCTGTGCGCGGAGGCCGGTTTCACGCCCCGCGTCGCCTTCGAGGGCGAGGAGGCCGAGACCCTGCGCGGCCTGGTCGCCGCCGGACTCGGCGTGGCCCTGCTCCCGCCCCCGGCCGTGGCCCGCCCGGGCGTGGTCGAGCTGACGGTCACCGCCCCGCGTGCGGTCCGCGAGATCGGCGTGGCCTGGCTCGACGGCCACCCCGACACCCCTCCGGTGGCGGAGTTCAAGCGTTTCCTGCTCTCCAGGCGAGGCCGCCTGATCGATTCCACCCTCGCCGGCGTTTGAGGCGCGGGGTCCGGGGCGGAGCCCCAGGTCCGGGCGCAGCCCGGCTCACGCCTCCGGCGGCGCCGGGCCGGGGGACGGGGCCGAGCCGGGGGACGGGGCCAGCAAGTACCCTGCCTGAAAACGGGACTTCGCCCCCACGGCCCGCATGATCTCGGCGATGTGCCGCTGGCAGGTCCGCTCCGACATGCCCAGCCGCCGAGCGATCACCTTGTCCTCCAGACCCTCCGACAGCAGCCGGACGATCGTCTGCCGCAGCTCGTCGGAGATCGACCGGGCCGCCTCCGGGCTCACCGTCGTCGGAAAGGGCTCCGCCCCCAGCCACGACCGCTCGAAGGCCTCCGTCATGAAGTGCACGATGTTCGGCTCCCGCACCACCAGCGCCGCCCCGCTGCGGTCCGGCACCCCCATCAGCCCGGTGTGCCGGTCGAAGATCAGCATCCGCATCAGCCCGTCGCCCAGCGTCCGCACCCGCGCGCCCAGCGCCGTCACCCGCTCCACGTACGCCGCCGTGGGCCGCGAGTACCGCGCCGTGTGCTGGTAGATCGTCCGCATCCGGACCCCGCGCGCCAGCAGCGTCTCGTCGCGCCCGATCGACTCCTCCAGCGTCTCCAGCGGCCGGCCCCCGCCGGGCTGCGAGGTCAGCAGCTCCTCCCCGCACGACGCGACCAGCTCCGCGATCAGCGCCCGTACCGCCCCCAGGTCGGTGACCAGCTCCAGGCGCCCTGACCCGCTCAGGTCCCGGTGCGCGGTCCCCGCCTCGTACGCGGGCACCAGCGCCTCCAGCCGCCCCCGCAGCCGGTCCATCTCCTCGTGGGTCTCCCGTACGAGCACGGCCAGCGGGGCCAGCGCCCGGGCGGCAGCCGCCCGGGGGGCCACGGCACTCCACTGCTCCGGCCCGCCGCCCGGGGCCCGCTGGAGCAGGTGGGCGGCGGCCAGCTCGGTGACCGCGGCTGCCGCGCGCACGCCCAGGGCCTCCGTGGCCTCCGCGGTGTCGAAGGCGTGCCGCTCGACGGCGTACGCGTAGAGGCGTCGGGCCGCCGGACTCAGTTCCCCGGCTTCATCGGCTGGCATATGCGTATTCGTCCCGGCCTGTGTCTGTTTATAAACCCCTCGTGTTCCCGCAAGGCGGCAAGACGATGCCTGCCCGGACGGTATCCGCATATGCCGAAGAGGCACAGTGGCAGCACGGCGTGGAGGGGGAGCGCGGTATGGGGCAGCGGACAGCCGGACCGGGGCGGGGGCCCGTGGCCGTCCTGCTGAGCCCGCGACCCGCCGTGCTGGCGGCCGCCCGCCGTGCGGGCGCGCGCACCGTGGTGGTCGCGCCGGGTCCACCCGTGCCGTCCGACCGTGAGGGGGCGGAGCGGCGGGTACGGACGGACTGGCGCGACCACCGCCGCCTGGTCGAGGCCCTCGGCCCGCTGGAGGAGGTCCGGGCCGGCCGCGCCGCCGTCTTCGGCTTCACCGCCGCCGCGGCCCTCTCCGCCGCCCGCGCCAACGAGGAACTCGGCCTGCCCGGCACGCCCACCGCCGCCGTCACCGCCCTCATGGACAAGGCGGCCATGCGCGCCCGCTCCAACGCCCTGCACCCCGGCCGGCCCGTCTCCTTCGCCCGCTGCGGACGCGCCGCACTGATCCCCTTCCTCGCCGCCCTCATCGGCTACCCCTGCGTCGTCAAACCCCGCGCGGGCGCCGACGGCGAGGGGGTGTGCCTGGTGCGCGACGCCGCCGAGGCCCGGCGTGCGGCCCGCTGCTACCCCGAGGTCACCGACCTCCTCGTCGAGGAACTGCTCGAAGGGCCCGAACTCACCGTGGAGGCCCTCTCCGAGGCCGGCCGCCACCGCATCCTCGGCTGGGCCCGCCGGCGGACCGGCCCCGGCCTCACCACGACCGGCCACGACCTGCCCGTGGCGCTGGAGACGGGAACCGCCGAGGCCGTACGGGCCCTCGTACGCGGTGTCCTCGACCTCGCCGGACACCGCGACGGCCCCTCCCACACCGAGGTCGTCCTCACGGCGCGCGGCCCCCGCCTCGTGGAGGCCCGCGCCCGTCCCGGCGGCGAGGAGGTCGTGCGGCTGCTCCGGCTCGCCCACGGCACCGACGTGCTCGCCCTCGCCCTGGCCGCCGGGCTCGGCCTGCCCGCTCCGGCGCGCATCCCGCGCGCCGTGCACGCCGGGCTGCGGTACGTGGACTTCCCGCCCGGCCGGCGCCTCGACGGGGTCCGGCCGGGGCTCGCCGCGGCCCGCGCCGTGCCGGGCGTGGTCCGGGTCCAGCTGGAGGTGCCGGCGCACGCCACGGTCCGCCGCGCCCCGACGGGCGGGCTGCATCACGCGTACGTCCTGGCGACGGGCCCGACGGCGGGCTCCCTGGCCCGCACCCTGGACCGGGCCGCCGGCCTGCTCGGGCAGGACCCGGCGGGGCGGCGGAGCCGTCAGCCGGAGACCGGCTTCGCGTAGTTGCCGTAACCGGTCCAGTCCAGTACGACGCACTGTTCGTCGCCCAGCACCCAGGCGTCGTGCCCGGGCTCGATCTGGATGAAGTCGCCGGGGCCGATCTCCAGGCTGTCCCCGTCGTTCATGACGACCTTCAGGCGGCCGCTCACGACGTATCCCGTGTGGGCGGACTCGCAGCTGTCCGTACCGGCCAGCGGCTTGATGTGCTCCGACCACTTCCATCCCGGCTCGAAGACGGCCCGGCCGACGGATCCGCCGTCCGTCTCCACCAGGTCCAGCCTGCCCTTGCCGCCCTCGAACGGACGGGTCTCGTCCGGCTTGTCGAAGTTCTTCGACACCAGGCCAGCCATGCTCATCGCCTCCGTGGGATAAGCCCCGAGTCCTCGCTCTTTCACCATACGCGCGGGCGGCCGGACGCCGCCCGTCACCGCCGCAGCGACTGCCCGAAGCCGGAGGCCAGCGGCATCCGCAGACCCAGCGGCGGCGGCGCCGCGAGCGCGTCGGTCACCGGCCGCGAGTAGTGCCCCGAGAACACCGCCCCGAGGACGAAGTCCACCGCCAGGGCCACCACTTCCGGCTGGTGCTCGCGCAGCCCGTGCCCGTCCGAATGCACCTCGAAGCGGCACGTCGAGCGGTTCGCCTTCTTCGCCCGCGCCGCCAGCCGGAAGGATTCCTCAGGGTCACTCCTGGCGTCGTTCGTGCCGTGCACGATGAGGACCTGCCGCCCCGACAGCTGTTTCACCGGTTCAGGCGACGGGTCGCCGGTCTCCTCGGCTAAGCAAGGGGCCATGGCCACGACCGAGTTGACGGCTTCGTGGCCGGCGGCCCGCAGCGCGGCCAGGCCCCCCGCGCCGTACCCGGCCAGGCACACCGGAACGTCGCCGTACCGCCGGACCGCCTCGGCCACCGCCCAGGCCGCCTGTTCCTCCCGGGGGGCGTCCCCGCCGTGCACGACGGCGTGCGTGACCAGCCCTTGTGCCCCGCCGGCCCGGGCCAGTGCCCGCCCCAGCGGGCGCACCGGACCGGGCGGGAATCTGGACGCCCCGGGGAGCAGGAGGACCACACCACTGACTGTCGAGCCCGAGCCGATCGCGCCGGCCGCCCGCCCCAGGCGGGCCCCGCGCGCCGGCGGCGCATGCTGTGCCATGGCGGAACAGTCTCAGACGCCGAGGTGTACGCCATCCGTCCGCGCGGTCACTGTTACATAACCGGGGTCACCGCAGGCACCCAGCTCTACGCGCGTAGGAGTTAGAGTGCGCAGATGACGAGCGAGACCCCTAACCTGCCGACCCCGGATCAGATCCGCCGCTCCCCGAAGGTGCTGCTGCACGATCACCTCGACGGCGGCCTGCGCCCCGGGACCATCATCGAACTGGCCCGCGAGGCCGGCTACGAGAACCTCCCCGAGACCGACGCCGACAAGCTCGGCATCTGGTTCCGGGAAGCCGCCGACTCCGGCTCCCTCCCGCGCTACCTGGAGACCTTCGCGCACACCTGCGCGGTCATGCAGACGAAGGCGGCCCTGACCCGGGTCGCCGCCGAGTGCGCCGAGGACCTGGCCGAGGACGGCGTCGTGTACGCCGAGATCCGCTACGCCCCCGAGCAGCACCTCGAAGCGGGCCTGACCCTCGAAGAGGTCGTCGAGGCCGTGAACGACGGCTTCCGCGAGGGCGAGCGTCGCGCGAAGGCCAACGGCCACCGCATCCGCGTCGGCGCCCTGCTCACCGCGATGCGCCACGCCGCGCGCGCCCTGGAGATCGCGGAGCTGGCCAACCGCTACCGCGACAACGGCGTCGTCGGCTTCGACATCGCCGGCGCCGAGGCCGGGTTCCCTCCCACCCGCCACCTCGACGCCTTCGAGTACCTCAAGCGCGAGAACAACCACTTCACGATCCACGCGGGCGAGGCCTTCGGCCTGCCGTCGATCTGGCAGGCCCTTCAGTGGTGCGGCGCCGACCGCCTCGGTCACGGCGTGAAGATCATCGACGACATCGAGGTCGCCGCCGACGGTTCCGTGAAGCTGGGCCGCCTGGCCTCGTACGTCCGCGACAAGCGCATCCCCCTGGAGATGTGCCCGACCTCGAACCTGCAGACGGCCGCTGCCGCCTCGTACGCCGAGCACCCGATCGGTCTGCTGCGGAAGCTGCACTTCAGGCTCACCGTCAACACCGACAACCGGCTGATGAGCGGCACCAGCATGAGCCGCGAGTTCGAGCACCTGGTCGACACCTTCGGCTACTCGCTCGACGACATGCAGTGGTTCACCGTCAATGCGATGAAGTCCGCGTTCATTCCTTTCGATGAACGACTGGCCATGATCAACGAGGTGATCAAGCCGGGTTACGCGGAGCTGAAGTCGGAGTGGCTTTTCCAGCAGACGGCTTCCACCAGCGGTTCTGTCTCGGTGTAGGCCAAGGCATGACATACGGAGAGCGCCCGGGAGGAGCAATTCCCGGGCGCTTTCTCGTATTTAAGGATGTTTGCGGGCCGGGGTTTGAAGTGACTAGTTTGCGGAGCCGCCCAATTCCCCGTCGCAAGGACACGTTTTCATGAAGCAGTCAGCTGCCAAGACCCTCGGTGCCGCCGTTCTCGGTGCCGCCTTTGCCGTCGCCGCCGCCGGTACCGCCTCGGCCGCCGTCCCCGCCGTCGGACTGACCGACGCGCTGGGCACCGCCACCGGCGCGGTCCAGGGCCTCACCAGCCAGCAGCAGACGGGCGCCGAGGAGGGCCAGCAGTCGAGCGACCCCACCTCTCAGGTCACCGGCCTGCTGAACCCGATCACCGGTGGTCTGAACGGTCTCGGCGGCTGACGCTGCCGCGACACGAACGCGCGAGCGGCGGGCGCACGTCTCTTCGACGAGGTGTGTGTCCCGCCGCACCGTGTGTCACGATCACCACCAACTGCCCGCCGACGCACTGGGTATGAGGTTTCGGTCATGCGCATGAAGGCACGAGCGACCTGGGTCGCGATGCTCCCCGCCCTGCTGTTCACGGCCGTGGGGTGCGGTGGCACGGACAGCGCCGACAGTGCCCCGCCGGGCAGGTCCCCCGACCCCAAGGGCTCCCTGGCGGCTTCCCCGGGCGCGCCCGGTGCCCCGGCGCCCTCCGCCGGTTCGGCCGGAGCGGCCACGCCGAAGTCCGGCGGCACCAGGCTGGAGCGGTCCGCACTGGAACAGGGCGACCTGGCCGACTACCAGGTCTCCGCCCAGGGCAAGAACCCGAACGCCCCCAGCGGCCAGCCGCAGGCGGACCGCAAGGCCTGCCAGCCCCTGGCCGACATCATGGGCGACAAGCCCGACCCGGCCGCGCGCGAGACCGTCGACCGGGGCATCGGCTCCCGGAAGCAGGTCGGGCTCGCCATCTCCGCCTCCGTCAGCTCCTACGCCGAGAGCGACGCCAAGGCGCTGATCGCCCGGCTCAAGGCGGCCGTCGCGGCCTGCGCCACGGGGTTCTCCGCCACCGTCGAGAAGCAGACCGCCGGCTACCGCGACGTACGCTCCGCCGAGTACACGACGGACGGCGACGAGAGCGTCAGCTGGACCACGACCGCGACCGCGACGGGCGTCTCCGCCCCGGTGCACCTGGTCGTCGTACGCGAGGGCGACACCGTCGTACGGCTGATGGCCGTCAATGTGGCTGCGGCCCAGCAGAAGGCGCAGGTGCCGCAGGAAGTGGCCGACAAGCAGCTGGAAAAGGTCCGGCGGGCCGGCTGAGCGGGCGGCCCGGACCGGTCCGGGCAGCCCGGTCCTACCAGGCGGTGGAGGCGGACTTCTCGTTCGGCAGGAGCAGCCACAGTGCCAGGTAGATCAGGAACTGCGGGCCGGGCAGCAGGCACGACACCACGAAGATGACGCGCATCGTGTTCGCGGACATTCCGAAACGGCGCGCCAGGCCGGCGCAGACTCCGCCGATCCATCGTCCGTCACGGGGGCGGGCAAGGGCGCTCATGGCTTCTCCTTCGTCGGGATCGCTGTTTTGAGGACCAGTACTGCTTGCGATGCCTCAATACTCCCGCTGAACCGCCGACAGGACCTCGGTCCAGGGGCCGAGCCCGACCCTGGAAATTCTCGGGGTGTGCCCCTGATAAACCGGGTGTGAACGCCGTAGCCGGGCCCGCAGGACCGGTACGACGGCCACGTGCGCGAGCACCACCCCCACCGTGTTCAGCAGGACCGAGTCCACATCGACGACCCGGCCCGGGACCGCGCTCTGGAGCATCTCGATGCTCAGCGAGATCAGCACGACCGCGGCGGCGGTCCGCACGAGCGAGGACCAGGCGGTCAGCGGGGACGGCGCCAGCCGGCCACCGACCAGCGGCAGCAGCACCCCCAGCGGGGCGAGCAGCGCCAGCCCCTCCCCGATCCGCCGGGCGGCCCCCAGCGGACCGTAGGCGAGGTCCGCCCTGATGCCCTCCAGCGGGGTCAGATTGGCCGCCGCCGCCCAGGGCACGTCCAGGGGCCGCAGGGTCAGCCACCCCACGACGAGGAGATGGGCGGCCAGCAGGGCCCCGGCCAGGAGCCGGAGCCGCAGGGGGATGGCGTTGGCGGCGCTGCCGCCGGCCTCAAGACGCTGCACACCTGCGAGGACGCGCCTGGCGGTAGCCCTGGTTCCGCCCGGACGGGTGTGTGGCGGGGAGCACGTGGGGGAGCGGGGCAGGTCAGCCCGTCGCGAGGAGCACGGTCAGCAGCAGGACTCCGGCCACGGCGGGCACGATCACCTCGTAGGACCAGCGCACGCTCACGCTGCCCTGGGCGCCGGGCCGCGAGGCGCCGCGCTCGGCCAGTCCCTGGAGCTCGTCCGCGATCCGGTCCGCGGATGCCCGCTGCGGCTCCGCCGGTACGGGGGACTTCGCCTCCGGGGCGGCCTGGTCCCGGCCGCCCGTGCGCCCACCGCCCCTGAGCTGCTGCTTGTTCACCTTCTTGCGCTCCCGAAGGGACACGGGCACCGCCCAGAGCTGGTACTTCGACCCCTCGGCCAGCGCCTCCACGGAGTACCCGGAGCGCACGGCGTCCACGGCCGCCCAGGGCAGCTCGATGATCCGGAAGGGGTTCCGTACGCGCATCCGGTCGTCATTGGCGAAGACGGCCGGGCGGATCGTGAACGCCACGACCAGCGGTACCAGGAACAGGGCCGCCGCCAGCGAGATCCAGGGCGTGTCGCCCGAGCCGCGCAGCACGCCGTCCCCGCACAGCCAGGCGAGCAGCGCGAGCATCAGCACCCCTGAGACCACGCCCATGGAGGAGCGGTAGACGCGGTCGTCGTAGACCGGTTCACCGGTCGGCTGCTGCTGCTGGCTGCTCATGTGGTCGATTCTGCCCCACTGCGCCGCCTGGGCGTATCAGCCGACGAGATCGGCGTACAGGGTGACGTTGTCGGGCCGGTGGCCGTCCGTGATGCGGTCCCCGCAGGTGATGACGCGCAGCTCGGGGCGCGCGGTGTCCCCGTACACCTTGTCGGTGGGGAACGCCTTCTTGTCGACCTGCTCCAGCTCCCGGACCCGGAAGACGGCCGCGCCGCCGTCGGCCCGGGAGACGGTGATCTCGTCGCCGGGGCGGACCTTCGAGACGTCTTTGAGGACGGCCGGGCCCCGCGCGGTGTCGAAGTGGCCGATCAGCACGGCGGGGCCGGTCTCGCCGGGGGTGACGCCCTTGGTGTACCAGCCGATCTTCCCGGCGTCCGCGGTCGCGTCCGGCGCCGCCGGGGTGGTGGCGGAGCCGCAGCCGGGTAACAGGGAGTGGAAGTGTCGATTCCATAGCGGATCCGGGGGAGGGGGTGACAGGTCGCTACGCGCGTAGATATGCTCATCTGGTGACCATGCCCACCACCCTCACCGCATTCGCTGACGTGACGACGTCCGACAGCGCGCTGCGCCGCTTCCTGCACGGGCTGCCCGGCGTAGACGCCGTCGGCCTGGAGGCCCGCGCGGCCGCCCTCGGCACCCGTTCGATCAAGACGACGGCCAAGGCGTACGCCATCGATCTGGCCATCTCCATGATCGACCTGACGACGCTGGAAGGCGCGGACACCCCGGGCAAGGTCCGGGCGCTCTCCGCCAAGGCCGTCAACCCCGATCCGACCGACCGGACCACGCCGATGACGGCCGCCGTCTGCGTGTACCCCGACATGGTGGCCACCGCCAAGGCGGCGCTGAACGGCGCCGACGTCAAGGTGGCCTCCGTCGCCACGGCGTTCCCCGCCGGCCGCGCGGCGCTGCCCGTCAAGCTCGCGGACACGGCCGACGCCGTCGCCGCCGGCGCCGACGAGATCGACATGGTCATCGACCGTGGCGCATTCCTCGCCGGCCGCTACCTGGAGACGTACGAGCTGATCAAGGCCATCAAGGAGGCCTGCGTCCGCCCCGACGGCTCCGCGGCCCGCCTCAAGGTCATCTTCGAGACCGGCGAGCTGTCGACCTACGACAACATCCGCCGCGCCTCCTGGATCGGCATGCTCGCGGGCGCCGACTTCATCAAGACCTCCACCGGCAAGGTGGGCGTCAACGCCACCCCCGCCAACACCCTGCTCATGCTCGAAGCCGTCCGCGACTTCAAGGAGCAGACTGGAATCCAGATCGGCGTGAAGCCGGCCGGCGGCATCCGGACCACCAAGGACGCGATCAAGTTCCTGGTCCTGGTCAACGAGACCGTGGGCGAGGACTGGCTGAGCAACCACTGGTTCCGCTTCGGCGCCTCCAGCCTGCTCAACGACCTGCTGATGCAGCGCCAGAAGCTGAGCACCGGCCGTTACTCCGGTCCCGACTACGTGACGGTGGACTGATCACCATGGCATCTGTATTCGAGTACGCACCGGCTCCCGAGTCCCGCTCGGTCGTCGACATCGCCCCCTCCTACGGGCTCTTCATCGACGGCGAGTTCACCGACGCCGCCGACGGCAGGGTCTTCAAGACCGTCTCGCCGAGCAGCGAAGAGGTCCTGGCCGAGGTCGCCCAGGCGGGCGCCGCCGACGTGGACCGTGCCGTGAAGGCCGCCCGCAAGGCCTTCGAGAAGTGGTCCGCGCTGCCCGGCTCCGAGCGCGCCAAGTACCTCTTCCGCATCGCCCGGATCATCCAGGAGCGCAGCCGCGAGCTCGCCGTCCTGGAGACCCTCGACAACGGCAAGCCGATCAAGGAGACCCGCGACGCGGACCTCCCGCTGGTCGCCGCGCACTTCTTCTACTACGCGGGCTGGGCCGACAAGCTCGACCACGCGGGCTACGGCGCCAACCCCCGCCCGCTGGGTGTGGCGGGCCAGGTCATCCCCTGGAACTTCCCCCTCCTGATGCTGGCGTGGAAGATCGCCCCCGCGCTCGCCACCGGCAACACCGTCGTCCTGAAGCCCGCCGAGACCACGCCCCTGTCGGCGCTGTTCTTCGCGGACATCTGCCGCCAGGCCGGGCTGCCCAAGGGCGTCGTCAACATCCTCACCGGGTACGGGGACGCGGGCGCGGCCCTCGTCGAGCACCCGGACGTGAACAAGGTCGCCTTCACCGGCTCGACGGCCGTGGGCAAGAAGATCGCCCGCCACGTCGCCGGCACCGACAAGAAGGTCACCCTGGAGCTGGGCGGCAAGGGCGCCAACATCGTCTTCGACGACGCCCCGATCGACCAGGCCGTCGAGGGCATCGTCAACGGCATCTTCTTCAACCAGGGCCAGGTCTGCTGCGCGGGCTCGCGCCTGCTGGTCCAGGAGTCGATCCACGACGAGCTGCTGGACAGCCTCAAGCGCCGCCTGTCGACGCTGCGCCTGGGCGACCCGCTCGACAAGAACACCGACATCGGCGCGATCAATTCCGCCGAGCAGCTCGCCCGGATCACCGCGCTCGCGGAGACCGGCGAGGCCGAGGGCGCCGAGCGCTGGTCCCCGGCGTGCGAGCTGCCGTCCGCCGGCTACTGGTTCGCCCCGACGCTCTTCACGAACGTCACCCAGGCGCACACCGTCGCCCGCGACGAGATCTTCGGCCCGGTGCTGTCCGTGCTGACCTTCCGTACGCCCGACGAAGCCGTCGCCAAGGCCAACAACAGCCAGTACGGCCTGTCCGCCGGTATCTGGACGGAGAAGGGATCGCGCATCCTCGCGGTCGCGAACAAGCTCCGTGCGGGTGTCGTCTGGGCCAACACGTTCAACAAGTTCGACCCGACCTCGCCCTTCGGCGGCTACAAGGAGTCGGGCTTCGGGCGCGAAGGCGGCCGTCACGGCCTGGAGGGCTACCTCGATGTCTGAGTCTTCTGCGACGCGTCTGAGCGTCTTCAAGACCTACAAGCTGTACGTCGGGGGCAAGTTCCCCCGCTCCGAGAGCGGCCGGGTGTACGAGGTGAGCGACTCCAAGGGCAAGTGGCTGGCCAACGCCCCGCTGTCCTCCCGCAAGGACGCCCGTGACGCGGTCGTCGCCGCCCGCAAGGCCTTCGGCGGCTGGTCGGGCGCGACCGCGTACAACCGCGGCCAGATCCTCTACCGCATCGCCGAGATGCTGGAGGGCCGCCGGGACCAGTTCGTCCGCGAGGTCGGCGAGGCCGAGGGGCTGTCGAAGTCCAAGGCCGGCGCCGTCGTCGACGCGGCGATCGACCGCTGGGTCTGGTACGCGGGCTGGACCGACAAGATCGGCCAGATCGTGGGCGGGGCCAACCCGGTCGCGGGCCCGTTCTTCAACCTCTCCACCCCCGAGCCGACCGGTGTGGTCACGGTCGTGGCCCCGCAGGACTCGTCCTTCCTCGGCCTGATCTCCGTGGTCGCCCCGGTGATCGCGACCGGCAACACCGTCGTCGTGATCGCCTCGGAGAAGTCCCCGCTGCCGGCCCTGTCCCTGGGCGAGGTGCTCGCCACCTCCGACCTGCCCGGTGGCGTGGTCAACATCCTGTCCGGCAAGGCCGCCGAGATGGGCCCGCACCTGGCGTCCCACCAGGACGTCAACGCGATCGACCTGGCGGGCGCCGGCACGGCGCTGGCCAAGGAGCTGGAGATCGCGGCGGCCGACAACCTCAAGCGCGTCCTGCGTCCACAGCCTGTGGACGACTGGAGCGCCGACCCGGGCACGCACCGCATGACCGCGTTCCTGGAGACCAAGACGGTCTGGCACCCGACGGGTTCGCTGGGCTCGGGCGGGTCCTCGTACTAGTCCTCGTACGGGAAGACCCCCGTGAACCGGCCCCGGCAGCGACCCCCGTGCTGCCGGGGCCTTCCCGTGCCTACTGCTTCGGGAGCACCGGGCCGAGCAGCGAGGACACGGCCGCGGTGGGCAGCTCGCCCACCGAGGAGCCCCGGGTCAGGCTGCCGGTGAGCATGCCCGTCCCGACGGAGGGGAAGTCGGCGACCTGGGTGGCCAACCCGTTGTTCAGCGGGTCCACCCCGGTGTTCGCGAGCGGGTTCACCTTCAGGTTCGCGATCGGGTCCGCCACACCGGCCAGTGCGGCGGGGACGTCGAGTTCACCGGCCTGCGCGCCGCCGGCGGCCATCGCCAGGGCCGCGCCGGCCATCGAGACGCTCAGGCCCGCGGCGCGGAGCCGGTTCGGTCCGGAAGGAGCTGCGTGACGTGCCATGGGGATCCTCGCCTGTGGTCGTAGTCGCGTGCGCACGCAGCGTAGTTGACGTGTGATCCTGGATACCAACCGGCCACCTGGAGGATCCCCTACCCGGGGGAATGGTTCAGACTGGTGTCCCGTGAGCTCCTCCTCTCCTTCACCGACCCGCGTCGTGCTGCTGACCGGTCCGTCGGGCTCCGGCAAGTCCTCCCTGGCCGCCCGCTCAGGGCTGCCCGTGCTGCGCCTCGACGACTTCTACAAGGAGGGCGACGACCCCACCCTCCCGCTGGTCGAGGGCAGTTCCGACATCGACTGGGACTCCCCGCTGTCCTGGGACGCGGACACGGCGGTCGCCGCGATCGCGCGGCTGTGCGCGACGGGGCGGACGGAGGTGCCGGTGTACGACATCGCGACGTCCTCGCGGACCGGCACCGAGACCCTGGACATCGCACGGTCGCCGCGCACCCCGCTGTTCATCGCGGAGGGCATCTTCGCCGCCGACATCGCGGCGCGCTGCCAGGAGCTGGGTCTGCTGGCCGACGCGATCTGCCTGCGGGGGAGGCCCTCGACCACCTTCCGCCGGCGGCTGGCCCGCGACCTGCGCGAAGGGCGCAAGTCCGTTCCGTTCCTGCTGCGCAGGGGCTGGCGGCTGATGCGGGCCGAGCGGGGCATCGTGGCCCGGCACGTCGGGCTGGGCGCGCACGCCTGCGCCCGTGACGAGGCGCTCGGCCGCCTGGCCGCCGCCGCGGCGGGCCGGCGCCGGGCCGGTTCCGCTCGCGCTCGGGCCTAGCCGGGTCGGTCCGGCTGCCGCGCCGCTGCCGGGGCTCTGCCCCGGACCCCGCGCCTCAATCGCCGGCGGGGCTGGGTTTGGCTCCGGCGGGGCCGGCTTTGGCTGGGCTGGATGTGGCTGGGGCGCCGCCCAGCGGGACGCCGGTCGGAGGCTGGCGCAGCGGCGCGAAGCCGGGGAGGCGCCCTGGCGCCGAGCCGTGCGAGCGGCGCGTCAAAAAGGAGAAAAGGCGGGATCACGCGGACCCCCGACCGCTTGATCCCGCCTCTTCACCCCCCGCAGGCCCCCGTCCCACCCCCGTAGGACGGGCCCCCCGGCCCGATGGTCTCGGTGTGTCGCGTTACGCGACGAGCTCCTCGAAGGACTCCGCCTCGTCGTGGCCGAAGCTCAGCGCCTCGTCGTCACGCAGGCGGCGCAGCGAACGCCAGATGCTCGACTTCACCGTGCCGACGCTGATCCCGAGGATCTCGGCGATCTCCGGGTCCGTGCGGCCCTCGTAGTACCGCAGCACCAGCATCGTGCGCTGCGGCTCCGGGATGCGGGCGAGCGCCTGCCACAGCACCGCACGCAGCTCCGTACCGCGCATCGCGTCCGTGTCGGAGGCCTGCTCCGGCAGCTCCTCCGTCGGGTACTCGTTCAGCTTCCGCCGGCGCCACGCGCTGATGTGCAGGTTCGTCATCGTGCGCCGCAGGTAGCCGCCCACGGCCGCCTTGTCGGTGATGCGGTCCCACGCCCGGTACGTGGAGAACAGTGCGCTCTGCAGCAGGTCCTCGGCCTCGTGCCGGTCGCCGGTGAGGTGGAAGGCCGTCGCGTAGAGCGCGGCCCGCCGCTCCTGCACGTACGCCGTGAACTCCGCCTCCGACGTGGAGGACGGGGTGCGCTGTGCGGGAACCGCCTGGTACTGGTTCGCGTCAATGGCTGTGACGTGTGCCGGCCGCGGACGGGCGACCGTCACCGTACGGACACCCGCCCGGCGGTTCACATCGTGCAGCCGCGTGACAACCGCGCTGGTCGTGGTGCTGTGCAGCGTGTTCATCTCGCGCCCCCCGTCGTGGAGTCTGCTTCGGTCCGTTGTGCGTTGGTAGAAGCCTGCCCCCCTGACATAACCGGGGTGTCCGCCGACTGTCACAGGCCTGTCACAGCCACCCGTGACCTGATCTCCGCCGCACGAAGGTCGAAGTCCCAACGGGGGATGGGACAGAATGAGCCCGTGCCTTTCCTGTTGCTGATCGAGGACGACGACGCCATCCGCACGGCCCTCGAACTCTCCCTGTCTCGCCAGGGCCACCGTGTGGCCACTGCGGCGACGGGCGAGGACGGCCTGAAACTGCTGCGCGAGCAGCGGCCGGACCTGATCGTGCTGGACGTCATGCTGCCCGGGATCGACGGCTTCGAGGTGTGCCGGCGGATCCGCCGCACCGACCAGCTGCCGATCATCCTGCTCACCGCGCGCAGCGACGACATCGACGTGGTCGTCGGCCTGGAGTCCGGTGCCGACGACTACGTGGTCAAGCCCGTCCAGGGGCGGGTCCTCGACGCCCGGATCCGGGCCGTGCTGCGCCGCGGCGAGCGCGAGTCCAGCGACTCCGCGAGCTTCGGGTCCCTGGTCATCGACCGCGCCGCGATGACGGTGACGAAGAACGGCGAGGACCTCCAGCTCACCCCGACCGAGCTGCGGCTCCTGCTGGAACTGAGCCGGCGCCCCGGCCAGGCCCTCTCCCGCCAGCAGCTGCTCCGCCTGGTCTGGGAGCACGACTACCTGGGCGACTCCCGGCTCGTCGACGCCTGCGTGCAGCGGCTGCGCGCCAAGGTCGAGGACGTGCCGTCCTCGCCCACCCTGATCCGTACCGTCCGCGGCGTCGGCTACCGCCTGGACTCACCGCAGTGATCCCGGCGCTGCTCGCGGGCCGGCGCTGGACCAGCCTGCGGCTGCGGCTCCTCGTGGTGTTCGCGCTGGTCGCGCTGACGGCCGCGGTCTCGGCTTCCGGGATCGCGTACTGGCTCAACCGGGAGGCGGTCCTCACCCGGGTCCAGGAGGCCGCCCTCGGCGACTTCCGGCAGGAGATGCAGAACCGGGCCGCAGCGCTGCCCGCCGATCCGACGCCGGAGGAGATGCAGCGCACCGCCGAGCTGATGGCGGGCAGCAGCCCCGGCTACAGCGTGCTGCTGGTGCACGAGGACAAGGACGACCGTCAGGTGTTCGGCGCGGCGGGCCCCGACTCCTTCGGGCTGGACGACGTACCCGAGTCCCTCCAGCACGCCGTGAACGACCGGCAGAAGATGACCGCGGCGAACGACTCCGAGTACCACATGTACTGGCAGCGGACGAAGCCGCGGGGCAACCCGTACCTGGTCGGCGGGACGCGGATCGTGGGCGGCGGGCCGACCGGCTACATGTACAAGTCCCTCGCGCAGGAGCGGGACGACCTGAACGCGCTCGGCTGGTCGCTGACCATCGCGACGGGTCTGGCGCTGCTCGGGTCCGCGCTGCTGGCGCAGGCCGCGGCCAGGACCGTACTCAAGCCCGTGCAGCGGCTCGGGGACGCGGCGCGGCGGCTCGGCGAGGGCGAGCTGGACCACCGGCTCGACGTGTCGGGGACCGACGAACTCGCCGACCTGTCGCACACCTTCAACAAGACGGCCGAGGCGCTGGAGAAGAAGGTCGCCGACATGAGCGCGCGGGAGGAGTCCAGCCGGCGCTTCGTCGCGGACATGTCGCACGAACTGCGCACACCGCTGACGGCGTTGACGGCGGTCGCCGAGGTGCTGGAGGAGGAGGTCGACGACCTCGATCCGATGATCGCACCGGCGGTCGCGCTCGTCGTGAGCGAGACGCGCCGGCTCAACGACCTCGTGGAGAACCTGATGGAGGTCACCCGCTTCGACGCGGGCACCGCCCGGCTGGTCCTCGACGACGTGGACGTCGCCGACCAGGTCACGGCCTGCATCGACGCACGGGCCTGGCTGGACGCGGTCGAACTCGACGCCGAGCGGGGCATCGTGGCGCGCCTCGACCCGCGCCGCCTCGACGTCATCCTGGCCAACCTGATCGGCAACGCGCTCAAGCACGGCGGTTCGCCGGTGCGGGTCTCGGTGGTCGTGGAGGGCGAGTGGCTGGTGATCGCGGTCCAGGACAACGGTCCGGGCATCCCGGAGGACGTCCTGCCGCACGTCTTCGACCGGTTCTACAAGGCGAGCGCGTCGCGGCCGAAGTCGGACGGGAGCGGGCTGGGGCTGTCGATCGCCGTCGAGAACGCGCACATCCACGGCGGCGACATCACCGCCGCCAACGGGGCGGGGGGCGGGGCGCTGTTCACGCTGCGGCTGCCGGTGGACGTGGGGAAGGTGATCGCGGGTGACGAGGACGCGTAAGGTCCGGGCGGTGGTGCCGGCCCTGTTCGCGCTGGTCGCCGTGGGCTGCCTGCCGGGCTGCGGGATCAGGGCGACGACGGTCCCCGTGGACGTGGGCGCGGCGCCCTCCCGGGTGTCCTGCGACACCCCGGCGCAGCCGGGCGGCCAGAACACGGTGCAGGGCTTCCGGGCCACGCTGGAGCTGGTCTGCGGATCGCAGCTGGTCGGCGTGGAACGGGTGGTTCCGGTGCCCGAGAAGAGGGTCGCACGGGACCCCGTCGCGCTCGTCGCGCAGGCGCTGCTGGAGGCGCTGGAGCGGACGCCGTCGGCGGAGGAGCGGGACGCGGGGTTCACCACCGGGGTGCCGTCGGGGCTGACGGCGGGCGAGCCGAGGCCGGGCGACCCGGCGGGCACGGTGCGGCTGAGCCGCAAGCCGGAGGACCTGCCGCCGGTCGCGCTCTCGCAGATCGTGTGCACCCTGGCGGGCAGCGAAGCGGTGTCGGCGGGCCCGGGACCGGTGGTCCTGGGCGGGCCGGACGTGGATCCGCCGCGGGCGTGGGAGTGCACCGACGCGGTCCGCTCCCGGCCGGAGTCGGTGCCGACACTGGGCGAGATCGTCAGGCCGACGGCTTCCCCGGGGGTCCCGCCGCCGCGCTGACGGCTCGCCGCCGGGGCGCTGTATCGCGCGGGCGCTGTCTCGCGGGTGGGTGCGCCCGGGCCCGCGATCTCCCCCTCGAGGGGTCGGGGGCCGGTCGGCGGCTGCCCACCCGCCCCATTTGCGGGTCCGGGGGCTGGGGGGCATGTACCAGCGGGGCCTGATCAGGGATGGTTTGGGGGCTTCCCGTCAGTCCCATGGTCTGTCCGTGTCGGGCCGGCCCCTCAAGGGCGCTCCCTGCGGTCGCGTCGCTTCGCGATGGCCTTCCGGCCACCCTTGACCGGCCGTCCCGACACGGAAAGACAGGACTGTCGGGAAGCCCCCAAAAGAACGGTCACCTGGGGACAAGCCCATGAGCGGGCACATCAGCGATGGGCGGCCCGGTGCCCAGGGGGCGGATCCGGCCCGGGCAGGCACCCTCTGTTGGGGTGCTGGGGGGGCGGGGAAGGGCTTACCCGCACTGGGCCGCGGCGGGATGGAGGCCAGGAGCAGGGAGCGCGTCAGATCGCTACGCGCTCCTCGTATTTCAGCGTCCGACGGCCGTCTGGGGCTGCGCAAACGCGTACGGTGTGGCGCTCATGGGTCCCTGTCTCCGTTAGAGGAAGTACGGGGACTCGGCGCGGAGTTCTTGCCTTGTCTTGATGACCCGAAGCCCCTCGGGGTGGCTGGCTTCCCGGGTATTTGCGGTGCCCCCGTACAGGGGGCGCAGGATCGGTGTTCCGCCGCGCCGGTCGGTGTAGATCCACCGGCCGCCGCCGGGGCCGTCCTCGACCAGGTCCCCGATCTGGGCGGCGCTCACCGGGCGTCGCCGGCGCGAGAGATGTTGGAGGCCGCGGTCGTCCACTCGATTCCTCCGCCAGAGGGGCGGATGTGGGCGATCTCCAGCAGACGGGCGCCGTGGCGTTCCTCGGTGACGCAGGTCAGGGTGCCGGTGAGGCCGTTCGCGATGTCATGGACGGTCTCACCGGTCAGCGGATGGTCGATGGTGTGCCACTCGCCGCCGGAGACCTGGCCCGAGACGCGGCCGGTCACCGGGACCACCCCTGGATGAGCGCGGCGGAGATTTCCATGGGGTGTGCCGGTCTCAGGTATTCGGGGGCGGCGACCCACTCGCGGCCGCCTTCGAGCGGACGTACGTATCCGTAGCCGGGGAACGCGTCGGTCGGAGTGCCGTAGCGGGAGAGGACGCCCACGGCCAGGTGTTCGGGGGCTTCCATCGCACGGACGGTGGTGCCGGGCGCCGGCCAGAGGCGGCGGGGCAGCGCGATGGCGCGCGGGAATCGGAGCCGGTGGTCCTGATGCTGCTCCGGAAACGTGTCCATGGGGCCGCTGACCCCGCGGTGTTCCGTGATGTGTTCCATGGGAACGAGCGTCCCCGTCGCCGAACGGCCTCGAAATGACCGGCTGTTGCACTTGCGTTGCACCTCCCGCCCAAGGCCTGCGTTCGGCGTGCTTCGATACGTGGAAGAGGGAGGTAGCCCGTGGTCAGCGTGCAGCAGTGGACCGGCCGAGAAGCGAAGGCGCTGCGCTCGGCGCTTCGGATGAGTTCCCGCGCGTTCGCGGAGCACCTGGGCGTCGCGCTGCGGACGGTGGCCAAGTGGGAGAAGTACGGCGAGGCCACAGAGCCACGCCCGGACACGCAGGCCATCCTCGACACCGCCCTCGTGCGCGCGGACGCCGCTGCCCACAGCCGTTTCGAACAGGTCTTGCACGGCGCGCGGGTGAAGCCGGGCGCCCCGGACCATGAGGCGTGGACCGAGGACATCGACCGCGCCATCGTCTGCCTCAGCCACCAGAGATTCACGTTCGCCTCGGACCTGCTGAACCGCTGGCTCAGCCGCCACGAACCCCGGAGCCTCGACGAGAGGGGTGCCTACCTCTACGGCCGGTCCCTCACCCTGCTCGGCGACCTTCAACGCGACCAAGGCGCTCTCCTCGGCCCGCTCTCAGCCAGCCACTCCTACACCATGGCGCATGGCCTCTTCACCGAGCTGGCCATCCCCCGCCGAGCCGCGCAGGTCGAGCTGTCCCTCACCGTGGTGACCGAGATGGCCGGACAACTCGAAGCATCTGCACGGCAGTACGAACAGCTCGCCGACGACGAACGCCTGAGCCGTCGCGACCGGGCCAGGGCCCGGTTATGGGTGGGTACCGCGCTCAGCAAGAAGGGCGACAACGAGTACGCCACGCTGGTCATGCAGACGGCCATCCGGGACTTCGAGGATCTCGGCGAGCCCGAGGACTGGTCCGTCGCCCATCAGAAGCTGGCTCTCGCGCATCGAGGGGCCGGCGAGCTGACCCAGGCGCTCCACTTCATCGGCATCGCCCGCTCGACCGGGTCGGTCGACTCCCCCATGCAGCACGTCCGACTGGACACCGCGTACTCGCACATCCTTCTGCCGATCCGGCCACCCGCGATGATGGGCTGACCGTCCTCGACGACGCGGCGCGCATGGCCTCGCAGCACGGTCTGAGTCACCAACTGCGCAGCATCGAGGGAATCCGGCGGTCGTACGACGACCGCCGGCCCCCGTGTCGAGGTAAGTGGCCAGAACGATGAACCAGGGAGCCCACGTGCCGGACCGCGCAGAGCGCACGATCACCGATGAGCAGTGGAACGACGCCGTCCTGATCTGGCGCTACCACCAGATGGGCCACGAGGTACGCCCCTGCTCTGCGGCCATCGGCCTCGGCAGCCACGACCTGGGAGTCGCCACCGCCTCGGCGGACCTCTACCGCGCCGGCCTCTTCCCCGTGATCGTGTTCAGCGGCGGCAACAGCCCGACCACCGCAGCCCGCTTCCCGCGCGGCGAAGCAGTCCACTACCGCGAGCACGCACGCGACCTCGGTGTGCCGGACGAGGCGATCCTTCTGGAGACCCGGGCCGGGAACACCGGCCAGAACGTCACCCTCTCCCGCGACGTGCTGCGCGCGGCCGGCGTGGAGGTCGAGTCGCTGCTCCTGATCTCCAAGCCGTACATGGAGCGCCGTTCCTATGCCACGTGCCGTCACCTGTGGCCCGAGGTGGAGGTCGTTTGTGCCTCCGAGCCTCTGGAGTTCGACGATTACACCAAGTCCATTGGCGACGAGAAGCTCGTCGTGGACATGCTGGTCGGCGATCTGCAACGGGTCATCGAGTACCCGAAGCTCGGCTTCGCCATCGAGCAAGACGTACCGGGGGATGTCCATGACGCCTACGAGCGTCTTCTGCGCTCCGGATTCGACAGCCGGCTCATCAACTCCTGACCATCGGCCCCGCTGGGCTCGGTGTCCGGGTACTGCGGGACGCCAACGGCCCCCTGAGCCGGACGGGGCTCAGGGGGCCGGAGGGGTGCCGGAGGATCGCCGGACGGAGTCCGGCGCAGCGGTCCGATGCCGGGGCGGCCCGCCAGGGCCGACCCGTGCGAGGGGCGCGTCGGAAGATCAGATGCCCGCCGCGGCCGCCAGGTCCTTCTTGATCGCGTCCAGGACTTCCTGGCCGCGGGTGCGGGCCGGGGCGAGGTCGCAGGCCTCGGCCACCGGGACCACGACCTCCAGGTAGCACTTCAGCTTCGGCTCCGTGCCGGACGGGCGGACGATCACCCGGGCCTTGTAGTCGCCGTCCAGGTAGTAGCGCAGGCCGTCCGTCGGCGGGAGGGACTCCGTGCCGACCGACAGGTCCTCCGCCGAGGTCACGCGCAGGCCCGCCAGCGAGACCGGCGGCTCCGCGCGCAGCGCCGCCATCGCCGAGGCGATGACCGACAGGTCCGAGACGCGGACCGACAGCTGGTCCGTGGCGTGCAGGCCGTGGGCCATCGCCAGGTCGTCCAGCAGGTCGGTCAGGGTGCGGCCCTGCTCCTTGAGCTCCGAGGCCAGCTCCGCCACCAGCAGGGCGGCGGTGACGCCGTCCTTGTCGCGGACGCCCTCGGGGTCCACGCAGTAGCCGAGCGCCTCCTCGTAGCCGTAGCGCAGGCCCTCCACGCGGGCGATCCACTTGAAGCCCGTCAGGGTCTCCTCGTAGCCCACGCCCGCCGCCTCCGCGATCCGGCCCAGGAGGCTGGAGGAGACGATGGACTCCGCGAAGACGCCCTGGGCGCCCTTGTGGACCAGGTGCGCCGCCAGCAGCGCGCCCACCTCGTCACCGCGCAGCATCCGCCAGCCGTCCAGGGTGGGCACGGCCACCGCGCAGCGGTCCGCGTCCGGGTCGTTGGCGATCACGATGTCCGGGCCGACCTCGGCGGCCTTCGCGAAGGACAGGTCCATCGCGCCCGGCTCCTCCGGGTTGGGGAAGGCCACGGTCGGGAAGGCCGGGTCCGGCTCGGCCTGCTCGGCGACCAGGACCGGCTCCGGGAAGCCGTGCCGGGCGAAGGCCGCCATGACGACCTCCTTGCCGACGCCGTGCATGGCCGTGTAGACGGTCCGCACGCCCCGGGGGGACCCGGGGGTCAGGACGGCGTCCGTACGGGCCAGGTAGGCCTCCAGGACCTCGTCACCGAGGTCCTCCCAGCCGGACTCCGGGCGCGGGACCGAGGCGAGGGACGCCACACGGGCGATCTCCGCCGCGATCTCGGCGTCCGCCGGGGAGACGATCTGCGAGCCGTCGCCGAGGTAGACCTTGTAGCCGTTGTCCCGGGGAGGGTTGTGGCTCGCGGTCACCTCGACGCCGGCGACGGCGCCCAGGTGCCTTATGGCGTACGCGAGGACGGGCGTCGGCAGCGGACGGGGCAGGACGGCCGCACGCAGCCCGGCGCCGGTCATCACGGCCGCGGTGTCGCGGGCGAAGTCGGCCGACTTGTAGCGCGCGTCGTAGCCGACGACGACCAGGCCGCCGGCGTGGCCCTGGGCCTTCAGGTAGGCCGCGAGGCCCGCCGCCGCCCGGATGACCACGGAGCGGTTCATCCGCATCGGACCCGCGCCGATCTCGCCGCGCAGCCCGGCGGTGCCGAACTGGAGCGTGCCCGAGAAGCGGTCCGCCAGCTCGGCTGCGACCTCGGCGTCTGCCGACGCTTCGATGATCCCGGCGAGCTCCGCCGCGGTCTCCGGGTCCGGGTCCTCGGCCAGCCAGGCCTGCGCCCGGGTGATCAGGTCGTCCTGTTCCTGCACTACTTCCGCCTTACCTCTCGTACGGGCCCGGTGCCTCAGATGCGGGCGAGGACCTGGGTCAGCAGCTTGCCCATGCGCGCGGCCGAGTCACGGCCGGCCTGGAGCACCTCTTCGTGGTTCAGCGGCTCGCCGGAGATGCCCGCCGCCAGGTTGGTGACCAGGGAGATGCCGAGCACCTCGGCGCCGGCCTCACGGGCGGCGATGGCCTCCAGCACGGTGGACATGCCGACCAGGTCGGCGCCCATGACGCGGATCATGTTGATCTCGGCCGGGGTCTCGTAGTGCGGGCCGGGGAACTGGACGTAGACGCCCTCTTCGAGGGTCTCGTCGATCTCCTGGCACATCGCGCGCAGGCGCGGCGAGTACAGGTTGGTGAGGTCGACGAAGTTCGCGCCGATGATCGGCGAGGTGGCCGTCATGTTGATGTGGTCGCTGATCAGGACCGGCTGGCCGGGCTGCATGCCCTCGCGCAGACCGCCGCAGCCGTTGGTCAGCACGACGGTCTTGCAGCCGGCGGCGACGGCGGTGCGCACACCGTGGGCGACGGCGGCGACGCCGCGGCCCTCGTAGTAGTGGGTCCGGCCGAGGAAGACCAGGGCGCGCTTGTCGCCGATCTTGTACGAGCGGACCTTGCCGCCGTGTCCGGCGACAGCGGCCGCGGGGAAGCCGGGCAGCTCGGTGATCAGGAATTCGGCGTCGGGGGTGCCGAGCGCCTCGGCGGCGGGGGCCCAGCCGGAGCCCATGACAAGGGCGACGTCGTGGGTCTCGGCGCCGGTGAGCTCACGCAGACGCGCGGCGGCGGCGTCTGCGGCAGCGTGGGGATCGGTAACAGATGCGTTCACGCGGACGAGCGTAACCGCTGGATCCCTACGCGCGTAGATGGCACAGCTCACGGTGTTCGGATCGTTGCCTTGTCGTTTCCGCCGAATCGTCCCCGACGTGCCTTACGGGGCCTGCGCAGCGCCGGGTCAGCAGGGCCGGCCGGGTCAGCAGGGTCGCTTGCGGAGTTCCATCACATAGTCGTGCGGAGCCCCGGCGGATTCCGCGGCATCGGCGATCTCGCCCAGGTAGCGCGCCGAGGGCAGCCCGCCCTCGTAGCCGTTCAGGACGTACACCCAGGCCGCCTCCTCGCCGTCCAGCGTGTGCACGCGCACCCGCATCCGGCGGTAGATGTCGAGCCCGACGCCCTCCCAGCGGTCCATCGAGTCCTCGTCCAGCGGCGCGATGTCGTAGAGGGCCACGAAGACCTGGTGGCGCGGGGCTTCGACGATCGTGGCGAGTGCGCCCTCCCAGCCCATCTGCTCGCCGCCGAAGGTCAGCCGCCAGTCGTTGATCCAGCCCGTGCCGCGCAGCGGCGAATGCGGAGCGCGGCGCGTCATCAGCCGCGGGTCGAGGTTGCCGGCGTACGCGGCGTAGAGCGACATGAGGTCGAGGGTACGGGAGGGGTGGCCGTGGCGGCGTGCCCGGATGGAGGGACCAGGGGGTGTCCGGGGGATCGGGGCCGCCCCGGGCCCGGCCGTGATCCCCCGGAGATCCCCTCGGCGCGAAGCACCTTGAAGCGTGCGGGACAATGGGGCACGGAATGCATCCCCCGGGGAGACCCCCCGGACCCCCGGCCGGGGCGGCAGCCGGCCGGGTAGACGTGAGGCGGACTTTTCGTGACCCGGATCGTGATCATCGGCGGCGGACCCGGCGGGTACGAGGCGGCCCTGGTAGGGGCCCAGCTCGGCGCGGAGGTGACCGTCGTGGACTGCGACGGTCTGGGCGGGGCCTCGGTCCTGACCGACTGCGTACCCTCCAAGACTCTTATCGCGACCGCCGAGGTGATGACCACCTTCGACTCGTCCTACGAAGAGCTCGGCATCGTCGTCGCGGACGACACCCCGCACATCGAGCAGGCCGCGCGCGTCGTCGGCGTGGACCTCGGCAAGGTGAACCGGCGCGTCAAGCGCCTCGCGCTCGCCCAGTCGCACGACATCACCGCCTCCGTCACCCGGGCAGGCGCCCGCGTGGTGCGCGGCCGCGGCAAGCTCGGCGGACCGCAGGGCATCGACGGCACCCGCGACGTGATCGTCACGGCGGCCGACGGCTCCGAGCAGATCCTCACCGCCGACGCGGTGCTGATCGCCACCGGCGGGCACCCCCGCGAGATCCCCGACGCGATGCCCGACGGCGAGCGCATCCTGAACTGGACCCAGGTCTACGACCTGGACGAGCTCCCGGAGGAGCTCATCGTGGTCGGCTCCGGTGTGACCGGCGCCGAGTTCGCCGGCGCCTACCAGGCCCTCGGCTCCCGGGTGACCCTGGTGTCCTCCCGCGACCGGGTGCTGCCGGGCGAGGACCCCGACGCGGCCGCCGTCCTGGAGGACGTCTTCCGCCGCCGCGGCATGAACGTGATCTCGCGGGCCCGCGCCGAGTCCGCGAAGCGGGTCGGCGACCGGGTGGAGGTCACCCTCGCCGACGGCCGGGTCATCTCCGGCACGCACTGCCTGATGGCGGTCGGTGCCATCCCGAACACGGCGAACATGAACCTGGAGGAGTCCGGGGTCCGCCTCAAGGACTCCGGCCACATCTGGACCGACAAGGTCTCCCGCACCTCCTCGCCCGGTGTGTACGCGGCCGGTGACGTCACGGGCGTCTTCGCCCTCGCGTCGGTCGCGGCGATGCAGGGCCGCATCGCGATGTACCACTTCCTCGGCGACGCGGTGGCCCCGCTGAACCTCAAGACGGTGTCCTCGAACGTCTTCACCGACCCCGAGATCGCCACCGTCGGCTACACCCAGGCCGATGTGGACGCCGGCCGGATCGACGCCCGCGTGGTGAAGCTCCCGCTGCTGCGCAACGCGCGCGCCAAGATGCAGGGCATCCGGGACGGCTTCGTGAAGCTGTTCTGCCGCCCCGGCACCGGCATCGTCGTCGGCGGCGTGGTCGTGTCGCCCCGCGCGAGCGAGCTCATTCACCCCATCTCGATCGCGGTCGACAACAATCTGACGGTCGAGCAGATCGCAAACGCGTTCACCGTGTACCCCTCGCTGTCGGGATCGATCGCCGAGGTGGCACGGCAGCTGCACGCGCGGAAGGCCGACGGGGAGGCGTAACCGCCACGAACCCCCGCACACCGTAAGGGCTTTGGGGCGGGGCGCCGTGGTATCGCGAGACGTTCACACAGTGGACCGACCGCGTATACCACTAGTCGCCCCGTCTTATGGACAACTTCGGTATTCCGGCGCAAAGAGCTGAAAGAAGACGGTCGTTGGGGTTACTGTCAGTTTCGTGTTCGCTGCAGAACGTCGCCAATTGATCCTCGAAATGGTGCGGGCCAACGGAGCGGTGTCGCTCCGGGAGCTCGCCCGCGTCGTCCAGACCTCCGAAGTGACCGTACGGCGGGACGTGCGGGCACTGGAGGCAGAAGGACTCCTCGACCGCCGGCACGGCGGTGCGGTCTTGCCGGGCGGTTTCACGCGGGAGTCCGGCTTTCCGCAAAAGTCCCATCTCGCGACGGCGGAGAAGACCGCCATTGCCGATGTCGCGGCCGGCCTCGTCGAAGAGGGCGAAGCCGTCGTCGTCGGCGCGGGCACCACGACCCAGGAGCTGGCCCGCCGGCTCGCCCGGGTGCCCGGACTGACCGTCGTCACCAACTCGCTGCTCGTCGCCCAGGCCCTGGCGCACGCCAACCGGGTGGAGGTGGTGATGACCGGCGGGACCCTGCGCGGCTCCAACTACGCCCTCGTGGGCAGCGGGGCCGAGCAGTCCCTCCAGGGCCTGCGGGTCTCCCGGGCCTTCCTGTCGGGCAGCGGTCTGACCGCCGAGCGCGGGCTGTCCACGTCCAACATGCTCTCCGCGAGCGTGGACCGGGCGCTGGTGCAGGCGGCCGCCGAGGTGGTGGTGCTGGCCGATCACACGAAGCTCGGCACCGACACCATGTTCCAGACCGTGCCGACGGATGTGATGACCCGGCTGGTGACGGACGAACCGCCACCGCACGACGACCGCGCGGCCACCGAGCTGCAGGCGCTGGCGGACCAGGGCGTGCAGATCACCGTGGCCGGTGGGGCGGCCGGTTCTGGTGCCGGGGCCTCCGGCGGCGTGGACGGGATGCAGGGGCGGCGCCCGCGCCGGGATTCGCCGCTGCCGGTGCAGCGGCGTGGCGGGCCCACGGCCCAGCTGCGCAGTGCGCCTGCGGGGCTGCTGGAGCAGCAGGCGGAGCGGGCGCGGGTGGCGGACATGCGGCGTCGTTAGGCCGTGCGGCGCCGTGTCCTGGGGCTCCGCCCCGGACCCCGCGCCTCAAGCGCCGGCGGGGCTGGATGGGTGCGCCTCAAGCGCCGGCGGGGCCGGGTGGGGCGCTTCAGCGACCGCGGGGCTGGGTGCTGTACATCGAAACGCCGGCGGGGCTGGATCTCCAGCCCCGCCGGCGTTTTGAGGTGGTGCAGGACGTCAGTCCTTGATCTCGCAGATGGTGGCGCCGGAGGTGAGCGAGGCGCCGACCTCGGCCGTCAGGCCCACGATGGTGCCGGAGCGGTGCGCGTTGAGCGGCTGCTCCATCTTCATCGCCTCGAGTACGACGACCAGCTCGCCCTCGGTGACCTGCTGGCCCTCCTCGACCGCGACCTTGACGATCGTGCCCTGCATCGGGGACGCGAGGGTGTCGCCGGAGGCGGCCGGACCGGACTTCTTGGCCGCGCGGCGCTTCGGCTTCGCGCCACCGGCCGCAGCCGTGCGGGCGAGCGTCATGCCCAGCGAGGACGGCAGCGAGACCTCCAGGCGCTTGCCGCCGACCTCGACGACCACCGTCTCGCGGCCCGGCTCGTCCTCGGTGTCCTCCGCGGCCGGAGCCGTGAAGGCCGGGATCTCGTTGACGAACTCGGTCTCGATCCAGCGGGTGTGGACCGTGAAGGGTCCCTCCGCCGGGGCGAAGGCCGGGTCGGCGACGACGGCGCGGTGGAAGGGGATGGCCGTGGCCATGCCCTCGATCTCGAACTCGGCGAGCGCGCGGGCGGCCCGCTGGAGGGCCTGCTCGCGGGTGGCGCCGGTGACGATCAGCTTGGCCAGCAGGGAGTCCCAGGCCGGGCCGATGACCGAGCCGGACTCCACGCCCGCGTCGAGGCGGACGCCCGGGCCGGACGGGGCGGCGAACTTGGTGACCGTGCCGGGGGCGGGCAGGAAGCCGCGGCCCGGGTCCTCGCCGTTGATGCGGAACTCGAAGGAGTGGCCGCGCAGCTGCGGGTCCCCGTAACCGAGTTCCTCGCCGTCGGCGATGCGGAACATCTCGCGGACCAGGTCGATGCCGGTGACCTCTTCGGTGACCGGGTGCTCGACCTGCAGACGGGTGTTGACCTCCAGGAAGGAGATCGTGCCGTCGGTGCCGACCAGGAACTCGACCGTGCCGGCGCCGACGTAGCCGGCCTCCTTCAGGATCGCCTTCGAGGCGGCGTACAGCTCGGCGTTCTGGGCCTCGGAGAGGTACGGCGCCGGGGCCTCCTCCACGAGCTTCTGGTGACGGCGCTGGAGCGAGCAGTCACGGGTGGAGACGACGACCACGTTGCCGTGGCTGTCGGCCAGGCACTGGGTCTCGACGTGCCGCGGCTTGTCGAGGTAGCGCTCGACGAAGCACTCGCCGCGGCCGAAGGCGGCCACGGCCTCGCGGACGGCGGAGTCGTACAGCTCCGGCACCTCTTCGAGGGTGCGGGCGACCTTCAGGCCGCGACCGCCACCGCCGAAGGCGGCCTTGATCGCGATCGGCAGGCCGTGTTCCTTGGCGAACGCGACGACCTCGTCGGCCCCGGAGACCGGGTCCGGCGTACCGGCGACGAGCGGCGCCCCGGCCCGCTGGGCGATGTGCCGGGCGGCGACCTTGTCACCGAGATCGCGGATGGCCTGCGGCGGCGGGCCGATCCAGGTCAGGCCCGCGTCGATGACGGCCTGAGCGAACTCCGCGTTCTCGGACAGGAACCCGTATCCGGGGTGGATGGCGTCCGCACCGGAATCGGCTGCGGCTTGCAGGACCTTGGAGATGTCCAGGTAGCTGGCGGCCGGGGTGTCACCGCCCAACGCGAAAGCTTCGTCGGCCGCGCGGACGTGCAGAGCGTCCCGGTCCGGATCGGCGTAGACGGCTACGCTCGCGATTCCGGCATCCCGGCAGGCCCGAGCAACGCGGACAGCGATTTCGCCACGGTTGGCGATGAGCACCTTGCGCACGATGGCTCCCTCCTTGAAACAAGCTGAGTTTAGGGACAGCCCACACGGCCTTACGACCCTTATCCAGTGGTGAGCTTGCCCACACGGAGTGTGATTCGAGTCCGTCTCTAGGCTGGAAAGCCCTTGTGGCGCCCCTCGTAAGGGGGATCCCCGACTGCACAGTAGCCCCGTCGCATCGTCGGGGTCTCTGTGCTCCAGGTCAGCGGGCCCGGGCGATTCTTTGTCGAGTCCCTACGAACGGCCCATGATTTCTTTGCTTGATCGCTGTCGGGGACCCCTGGCGCAACGAAGCCGTCCGCACCCCTTGTCCGTACGTTTACCCGTTAGTAGCCTCCAGGGCGTCGAACAGGCTTGTGACGTGAGGGGGGTGGGGTCGTCGTGCTGCGAAGACTCGTGGCCGCGCTGGCCGCGATCGTGCTCGTCGCGGAAGCGGCGGTGCTCGTGCTCGTCCATGTCGTGCTCGGCAGGACCACGGCAAGCCAGTCGATGTCCATCGCGGGCAGCGATCCGGATGTCATGTCCAAGGCGACTTATGCGCTCGGGGCGGGCATGGGGGCCTTCCTCCTGCTGTGCGCCGCGCTCCTCGCCGTCGCCGCCCTGCGGGACCGGGCCCCCGGCCGGTTCGCCCGGATCGTGCTCGTCACCGCCGCCGTCACCCACGGCCTGCTCGGCGCGGTCGCCGTCGCCGTCGTGGGGTGGCCCGCCTTCGCGGCGGTGATGGTGATCCTCTGCCTCCTGGTCCTGGCCCTGATGCTCTACGCGGCCAAGCCCGCCCCGACCGGGATCCAGGACGCGCCGCCGCCCGCGCTCGGGGAGCTCAGGCCCACAAATCCGTGATGGATACACCCAGTTCGCCCAGCAGGGAGCGCAGCAGCGGCAGCGACAGCCCGATCACGTTCCCGTGGTCCCCGTCGATGCCCTCGATGAACGGGGCCGACAGCCCGTCCAGGGTGAACGCCCCCGCCACGTGCAGCGGCTCGCCGCTCGCCACGTACGCCGCCACCTCGGCGTCCGTCGGCTCCCCGAACCGGACCGTCGTGGACGCCGTCGCGGAGACCTGACGCCCGCTCGCCGTGTCGATCACGCAGTGCCCGGTGCGCAGGACGCCCGCCCGGCCGCGCATCGACTTCCAGCGGGCGGTGGCCTCCTCGGCGTCCGCCGGCTTGCCCAGCGCCTCGCCGTCCAGCTCCAGCACCGAGTCGCAGCCGATCACCAGGGCGCCCGCGGCCTCGTCCAGGGCCGCCACGACGGCCGCCTTCGCCTCGGCCAGCGCGAGCGCCAGCTCGGCCGGCTCGTCGTGGTCCAGCGCGTCCTCGTCGAAGCCGCTGACGATGACGTGCGGGGCGAGCCCGGCCTGGCGCAGCAGGTTCAGCCGGGCGGGGGACGCGGAGGCGAGGACGAGCTTGCGCCCGTTCGCGGGCAGCGGGTTGTCAGCAGTCATGGGGCCATCGTAGGGGCGCGGCGGGCCCCTGACGGGGGCGGTCCCGGCGGTCCGGGTCCTGTCGCCCGGGCAGGGCAGGACACCGCCTAGTGCTGTGGCCGGTGGGCGTACCGGCGCAGTCCGACAGCGCGGCGAAGTGCCGTGCCGGGCGGCGCGACCCGGTGAACCTTTCCGGTCACAGCACTAGAAGCCCATGCCCACGCCCAGGACGTACACCACCACGAGCATGGCGACGGCGAGCACCACCGTCAGCCGCCGGATCATCGCCTGCGCGTCGCGCATGTCCTTGGGCGGCTCGTTCTTAGGGTCGGACCAGAGCATGCCCCGATCCTGGCCTCCGAGGCTGGTGTGGCGCCTGAGTACGGGTACTCAGGGCACCACCGTCCGTTCCGCCATCTTCGGCGGACGGGACCTACGGCTTGGCGCCGGGCGGCTGCTTCCAGAGGGTGAGCTTGCCGGCGTAGCCGGGCGGGTCGTACGGCCGGCCCGTCGGCTTGACCTCGGTGATCTGGAGCATCGCGAGGTTGCCCTTCGAGGTCACCGAGCACAGGACGTCGCCCGCGGCGATGGCGTCGTCCTCGATGAGCGCCGTATTGGAGAGCTCCGCGGGCAGCGGCCCGGTGTCCACCGCCTGGCGGCAGACCTCCGGCGTGGTGCCCGGGGACTTGGCCATGGCCTTGCGGAAGCTCATGTTCTGCAGGATGTAGTAGAACTCCACGTCCTTGTCGCTGTTGTCACCGCTGGGCAGGACCCTGGGCGCGTCCAGGTCGACGGTGATGATCGAACCGGCCGGCGGCTCGATGAGCAGGGGCTTGTCCTGGAAGAGCACCTCGTACGAGCCGCCCTGCGCGGGCTTGGACGCGGAGGGTTGTGCGGACGGCTGCCCGGAGGGCTGCGCGGGCTGCTGAGGCGATTCCGGCTTCGACTGGTCCTGCTTCGGCTGCTCCTGCGGCTGCTCGGCCCGGGTCCTGCCCTTGCCGTCGTCACCGGATCCCAGGCCGCCCGAGACCGCCCACGCGGCGCCCCCGATCGCGGCGACCAGGGCCACGGCCGCCGCGACGAGCACCCGCCCCCGGTTCCCGCGGGCACCGGAGGTGCCGGACGCCGGGGCGGGCGGTGCGGGCGGGAACAGCGGAGGCTGCGCGGGCGCCTGCGTCGGCGCGCTGTGCACCGGGGGCACCCCGGACCCGGGTATGGCCCCCGGTGCCTGCGTGGGGACGTACGTGGCGGCGTACGCGGGGGCATGGGCGGGTGGGGGACCCGCCGCCGCGCTGCCCGCCGCCCCCGCCGCCGGAAGCCGTTCCAGCTCCGCCTCCCGCGCCGCCACGGCGGAGGCCCAGGGCTCCGGCAGCCAGCCGGCGAGATCGGCCGCTCCGCGGCCGGCGGACCGCTCGCACAGGCGCGCCAGTTCGCCCGGCTCCGGCCGCGCGGCCGGGTCCGCGGCGAGCGCGCCCTCCAGCAGCGGCCGCAGCCAGTCGGGGTAGCCGGACAGGTCCGGCGGCCGCTGGGCGGTGTTGGCGATCTGCGTCGCCACGGTCAGCGCGCTGCCCTCGCCGTACGGGTGGCGGCCGGTCGCGGCGACGGCGGCGATCAGCCCGAGCGAGAACACGTCGCTCGCCGCGGTGAGGTCCCCTCCCACGCCCTGCTCGGGCGACATGAACTGGGGGGTGCCGATGAAGCTCCCGCTGCGCGTCAGGCGCGTGTTCTCGGCGGCGCGCGCGATCCCGAAGTCGATCACCCAGGGGCCGTCCGCGGCCAGCATGATGTTCCCCGGCTTGAGGTCCCGGTGGACGATCCCCACCGCGTGCACGGACTCCAGCGCCCGCGCCACGCACGCCACCAGTTGCAGGGCCGCGGGCAGCGGCAGCGGTCCGAAGGCGTCCAGAGCCTGGTCAAGCGGGAGGCCCGGTACGTACGCGGTGGCGAGCCACGGCTGCTCGGCCTGCGTGTCGTAGTCCAGCACGGGTACGAGGTGGTAGCCGCGCACCTGCTGCGCCGCCTTCACCTCCTGCTCGAAACGGAGCCGGAACTCCGGGTCACCGGCGTACTCGCGGCGGATCATCTTCAGTGCCACGGGCCGGCTGCCGCGCGTACGGGAGAGGTAGACGGAGCCCATGCCCCCCTCGCCGATGCGCGCGAGCAGCCCGTATCCGGAGATCTCGCGCGGATCACCCGCCGCCAGCGGGCGCAGCGCAGTGTGCCCGGCCCCGTGGTCCGACGCGTTGTTCGTCCCGTTCATGACATCCGCCCCCTCGATCCTGCGCAAGATCAAGATCGTAGCGAACGCATCCGGGTCACCCCCCGGGGCAGGCCGTGGCCGCGGGCAGTCGCCCGCGGCCACCGCCGCTGCCCGTGTCTAACCGGGCCAGTACGTACGGCCCCACGCGCGCGGCCCCGGCTGCGGCAGCCGGTGGCGTGCCACCCGGGACGGAGCCGACCACTCGTCCGCCACCGGATGCGCGCCCGACGGCTGGGAGGCCAGCGCCGCGGCGCGCGCTTGGACCACCGCCAGTGCGGCGGCCAGCTCCTCCGGCGTCGGGTTGCCCTTGACGACCTTGATCACCACAGAGACCTCCTGGAGGGCTAGAGGGGGATGTTGCCGTGCTTCTTCGGCGGCAGGGACTCCCGCTTGGTGCGCAGCTGCCGCAGCCCCTTCACCACGTGCGCCCGGGTCTCGGACGGCATGGCCACCGCGTCGATGTAACCGCGCTCGGCGGCCGTGTACGGGTTCAGCAGCGCGTCCTCGTACTCGGCGATCAGACGCGCCCGGGTCTCCTCCACCTCCTCGGGAGCGGCCTCGGCGATGGTCCTGCGGTGCAGGATGTTCACCGCGCCCTGCGCGCCCATGACGGCGATCTGGGCGGTCGGCCAGGCCAGGTTGAGGTCCGCGCCGAGGTGCTTGGAGCCCATGACGTCGTACGCGCCGCCGAAGGCCTTGCGGGTGATGACGGTGATCAGGGGGACGGTGGCCTCGGCGTAGGCGTAGATCAGCTTCGCGCCGCGCCGGATGATTCCGTTGTACTCCTGGTCCGTGCCCGGCAGGAAGCCGGGAACGTCCACGAAGGTCAGCACCGGGATGTTGAAGGCGTCGCAGGTCCGCACGAACCGGGCCGCCTTCTCGGAGGCGTTGATGTCCAGGCAGCCGGCGAACTGCATCGGCTGGTTGGCGACGATGCCCACCGGGTGGCCCTCGACCCGGCCGAACCCGGTGAGGATGTTCGGCGCGAACAGGGACTGGGTCTCCAGGAACTCCGCGTCGTCGAGCACGTGCTCGATCACGGTGTGCATGTCGTACGGCTGGTTGGCGCTGTCCGGGATCAGCACGTCCAGCTCGCGGTCGGCGTCGGTGACCTCGGTGTCCGCCTCCTCCGGGAACGCCGGCGGCTCGGAGAGGTTGTTCGACGGCAGGTACGCCAGCAGGGACTTGACGTACTCGATGGCGTCCTTCTCGTCCCCGGCCATGTGGTGGGCGACTCCGGACGTGCTGTTGTGCGTCCGCGCCCCGCCCAGCTCCTCGAAGCCGACGTCCTCGCCGGTGACCGTCTTGATGACGTCCGGGCCGGTGATGAACATGTGCGAGGTCTGGTCGACCATGACCGTGAAGTCGGTGATGGCGGGGGAGTAGACGGCGCCGCCCGCGCAGGGCCCCACGACGAGGCTGATCTGCGGGATCACGCCGGACGCGTGCACGTTGCGGCGGAAGATCTCCCCGTACATGCCGAGCGCGCTGACGCCCTCCTGGATGCGGGCGCCGCCGGAGTCGTTGATGCCGACGAGCGGGCATCCGGTCTTCAGGGCGAAGTCCATGACCTTCATGATCTTCTGGCCGTAGACCTCGCCGAGGGCGCCGCCGAAGACGGTGAAGTCCTGGGAGAACACGGCGACCGGGCGGCCGTCCACCGTGCCGTACCCGGTGACGACGCCGTCGCCGTACGGGCGGGTCTTCTCCAGCCCGAAGTTGGTGGAGCGGTGCCGGGCGAACTCGTCCAGCTCCACGAAGGAACCCTCGTCGAGGAGGAGCGCCACCCGCTCACGCGCCGTCAGCTTGCCCTTGGCGTGCTGCTTCTCCACGGCCCGCGCCGACCCGGCGTGGGTGGCTTCGTCGATGCGGCGCTGCAGGTCCGCGATCTTCCCCGCGGTGGTGTGCATGTCGATCGGCTCTGAGGGTTGTGACATCGGGGTCGCGGCTCCCTGCGTGGTGTCAACGGCCTGGTCAATTGATTGACTACTGCTGGCTACTGGTGCGTAGCGTAACGGCGGGCATGGCGCTCGGCAGTGCGGCGTTTGACACACCTACTGTGGGTTGCTTGGCCTCGCCACCTTCCCTAAAGGGAGGGGATCCCACCCTCGCGGGTGGGGCTTCCTGCTTCGTCGCGCGCCGCCTCGTCCGGGAGGACTCCCTCCGAGGACTTACGCCCGCTCCACAGGCGGACACCGCCAGCCCGGCGGTCAGAAGGTCGATCGCCGCGGCTCGGCGCTGTCCGGGAGTGGGCGCGACCAGATGACGCGCAGTGGATCCGCCATCTTGGCGAGCGTGAGCTCACCGTTCCGGAAGCGGAAGGCGGAGCGGGTGTACTCGGCGCTTGCCCGGGACTTCCGCTTCGACTTGAAGCGCGGGTAGCGCGACCGTTTCCCCCAGAAAGCGACGAAAGCGCTCTGCAGGTGCCGCAGCGCCTGCTGGAGGGGCACGCAGGAGACCTCGCCCAGATAGGCCAGTCCCTCAGTCTGCTTCCACGCGGTGAGCATTGCCGAGGTCTGCGCGTAGTTCACCCGTTCCCGACGGGACCAGGCCTCGGCGCGGGCGGAGAGTGCCAGGTTGTAGACCTTCCGCACACACCCGAATGTCCGGGACAGCTCCGTTGTCTGCGCGTCGTCGGGGTAGAAACGGAACCTGAATGCCCTCTTTACCGCAGAATTCCCTACAGGCCGGAAGCTAGGGTCAGTCAAGATCCGAACGCAATCCCGGGTCAGAGGATGACACACGGCGACATAAGGAATCCGATCATGCCATCAGATGCCTCAGCAGGTGCTTCCGCCGGTCGTTGGTCGAGCCTGGAGCGGCCGCCCCTGAATGCCGCCGCTCTTCAGCGGGCCGTCGTCACCGAGGGCGGGCTGTGGACCTCCCTCGACGTGGTCGAGGCCACCGGGTCCACCAACAGCGACCTCGCCGCCCGGGCCGCGGGGCTGCCCGAGGGGGCCGTACTCGTCGCCGAGGAGCAGACCGCCGGGCGCGGGCGGCTCGACCGGAGCTGGGTCGCGCCGCCCCGGTCGGGGCTGTTCTTCTCCGTCCTGCTCAAGCCGGGCGACGCGGTCCCGCAGGAGCGGTGGGGCTGGCTGACCCTGCTGGCCGGGGTGGCCACCGCGACCGGGCTGTCCCGCGCGGCAGGCGTGGACACGGCCCTCAAATGGCCCAACGACCTGCTGGTCAGCGTGGACGGCGAGGAGCGCAAGACCGGCGGGATCCTCGCCGAGCGGGTCGCCGACGGCGTGGTCATCGGGATCGGGCTCAACGTCACCCTGACCGAGGACGAGCTGCCGGTGCCGGCCGCGGGCTCGCTCGCGCTGGCCAAGGCCTCCGTGACCGACCGGGACCCGCTCCTGAGGGCCGTACTGCGCTCCCTGGAGCAGTGGTACGGGAACTGGCGCGCCTCCGGCGGCGACCCGGCGGCCAGCGGCCTCCAGGAGACCTACGCGGCGGGCTGCGCCACCCTGGGCCGGCACGTCCGCGCGGAGCTGCCGGGCGGCCGCACGCTCACCGGAACGGCCGAAGCGGTCGACACCGAGGGCCGCCTGGTGATCCGTACGGCGGAGGGACAGCACGAGGCGGTCGGCGCGGGCGACGTGATCCACCTCCGTTCCGTGCACTGACCGCCCCCGTCCGGCCGGGGCCCGCACGGGCCGCACAGGGCCGGGCGGGCCGAAGGGATGCGACAGGGAGTGAGGGCGCCCGCGCGCAGGAGCGCACGAACCGGCGTGACGAGCGCGTACGCCCTCACGAGCCGGCGAAAGCCGCCCGGAGGCGGAGCGGCCCCCCGGGAGAGGGAGTGAGGTACGGCACACCTGCCGTATGGTTTAGGCGATCCCGGTCCTCTCGGTGATCAACCGGTTCGGCAGGGCAGTGCGCACGGAATGGACAGGAGGCGGCCCTTGACCGTCGACGACCCTTCGTCCAGCGCGTCCGCCGGAGCCGGTACGTCCGGATCCGGTGCGTCCGGATCCGGCCCGGTCACCCCCATCGGGCGTGACCAGCACACGCCCCACCACGAGGTCGACCACACGGCCCAGCCGACGGCCGACCCCCTCGCCATCCGTCTGGAACAGCTGATCCTGGGCGCCGAGCGCCGCTACACGCCCTTCCAGGCCGCCCGCAGCGCCGGTGTCTCCATGGAGCTGGCCTCGCGCTTCTGGCGGGCCATGGGCTTCGCCGACATCGGCCAGGCCAAGGCGCTGACGGAGGCCGACGTGCTGGCGCTGCGCCGGCTGGCCGGTCTGGTGGAGGCCGGGCTGCTGTCCGAGCCGATGGCGGTGCAGGTGGCGCGGTCCACCGGGCAGACCACGGCGCGGCTGGCGGAGTGGCAGATCGACTCCTTCCTGGAGGGGCTGACGGAGCCGCCGGAGCCGGGGATGACCCGTACGGAGGTCACGTACCCGCTGGTCGAGCTGCTGCTGCCGGAGCTGGAGGAGTTCCTCGTCTACGTGTGGCGGCGCCAGCTTGCGGCGGCCACCGGGCGCGTGGTGCAGGTGGCGGACGACGACGAGATGGTCGACCGGCGGCTCGCGGTGGGCTTCGCGGACCTGGTGGGCTTCACGCGCCTGACGCGGCGGCTGGAGGAGGAGGAGCTCGGCGAACTGGTCGAGTCCTTCGAGACGACGTCGGCGGACCTGGTGGCCGCGCACGGCGGCCGGCTGATCAAGACGCTCGGCGACGAGGTGCTGTACTGCGCCGACGACGCCGCGACGGCGGCGGAGATCGCGCTGCGGCTCATCGAGACCATGGAGGCGGACCCGCAGATGCCGGAGCTGCGGGTCGGGATCGCCTTCGGCACGGTGACGACGCGGATGGGCGACGTCTTCGGGACCACGGTGAACCTGGCGAGCCGTCTGACGTCGATAGCGCCGAAGGACGCGGTGCTGGTGGACGGGGCGATGGCCGAGGAGCTGGCCCGGACCGGGGCCGCGCCGGTGTCGGAGAAGGAGGCCGAGGCGGCGCCCGAGGAGGGCACGGCCTACCGCTTCGCGCTCCAGCCCATGTGGCAGCGGCCGGTCCGCGGGCTCGGGGTCGTGGAGCCCTGGTCGCTCACGCGGCGGAAGCGAGGGGGGCCCGGGTAGGCCGGGCCGGATCAGGGAGCGGCGTACGGCGCCGTGCATCGCGAGCCGAGGAGGGAGCCGATGCGGAGCATCGGCGACCGACGAGAACGCGGCGAGGCGGGTGCCGTAGGCCGTGAGCCCGGCGCGGCCTGCCCGGGACCCCCTAAGCTGCCCGGGTAACGCTCGTTAACCGGGAGGGTCGCAGGATGTCTGAGCAGCGCTTCGGAGAGTTCGTCGCGGTACGTCGGGAAGGTGACGGGCACGTCGCCGAGCTGGTCATGGACCGGCCCAAGGCGATGAACGCCGTGTCGACGGAGATGGCCCGCTCGATCGGGGCGGCCTGCGCGGCGCTGGCCGCCGATCCTTCCGTACGGGTGGTGGTGCTCTCCTCCAGCGCCGAGCGGGCGTTCTGCGTCGGCGCCGACCTGAAGGAGCGCAACTCGCTGTCGGACGCCGAGCTGGTGCGGCAGCGGCCGACCACGCGCGGGGCGTACGGGGGCGTGCTGGAGCTGCCGGTGCCCACCGTCGCGGCGGTGCACGGCTTCGCCCTCGGCGGCGGCTTCGAGCTGGCGCTGGCCTGCGACGTGATCGTGGCGGACGAGACGGCGGTGGTCGGCCTGCCGGAGGTGTCGGTGGGGGTGATCCCGGGCGGCGGGGGCACGCAGCTGCTGCCGCGCCGGGTGGGGGCCGCGCGGGCCGCCGAGCTGATCTTCACGGCGCGCCGGGTGGAGGCGGCCGAGGCGCTGGCCCTGGGCCTGGTGGACTCGGTGGTCGCGGCCGGGCAGGACACGGCCGAGGCGATGGCCCTGGCGTCCCGGATGGCGGCGAACTCCCCGGTGGGCCTGCGGGCGGCGAAGCGCGCGCTGCGGCTCGGGCACGGGATGGACCTGGCGGCCGGGCTGGAGATCGAGGACGCGGCCTGGCGGACGGTGGCCTTCTCGGGCGACCGGGCGGAGGGCGTGGCGGCGTTCAACGAGAAGCGCAAGCCGAACTGGCCCGGGCAGTAGTCCGGGCGGTGGTCCGGGCAGCAGCCCGTACCGCGGCGCCGGTCCGGTCGGTGGTCCCGGCATGAGCCCGCACCGCGGCGCCGGTCCGCACCCGGCCGCCGGTCACCGTCGGTGATCTTGGCGTACCGAATGCCGCGCCCGTTGTCACCAAATCGGACAAAACTCCCTAACCTGGGGTGATGGGAGTTGACGGGCGGCTACGAGCCGTCGTGGGCCTCGCGCAGGCGATGGCCGCGGCCTGCGCGCCGCGGGACAGTGTGCGAGCGGCCGCGCGGGGGGCACGGACGGCGCTGGACGGCTCGTTCGCCGCGATCTCCGCCTGGGAGCGGGAGCGGGGGCGCCTGCGGGTGCTGGTGAACGAGGGCGAGCGGAGGCCCGGGGAGGAGGAGTTCCCCGAGGACGAGTCCTATCCCGTGCACGACTTCCCCGAGATCACCGAGTTCCTGCACGAACGGTGGGCCGGCGGCGGCGGCCCCCACGCCTGGGTCGAGAACGCCGGCGGCGACCGGCCCGGACGCCGTGGCGAGGCCCTGCGCCGCCGCGGGCGCGGGACCTGCGTGGTGGCGCCCGTCGTGCTCAGCGGGCGCGCCTGGGGGGAGCTGTACGTCGCCCGGGACGAGGGGCTGCCCGACTTCGACGAGGACGACGCCGAGTTCGCGACCGTACTGGCCGCCGTGGTCGCCGCCGGGCTCGCGCAGAACGAGCGGCTGGAGGAGGCCCGGCGGCTCGCCTTCACCGACCCGCTGACCGGCCTCGCCAACCGGCGGGCGGTCGACATGCGGCTCGACGAGGCACTGGAGGAGCACCGGCGGACCGGGGTCGTGGTCAGCCTGGTGGTCTGCGACCTGAACGGGCTCAAGAAGGTCAACGACACCCTCGGCCACGCCATGGGCGACCGCCTGCTGGAACGCTTCGGCTCGGTGCTCAGCCTGTGCGGGGCCATACTGCCCGGCGCGCTGGTGGCCCGGCTCGGCGGCGACGAGTTCTGCCTGGTGGGGGTCGGACCGAGCGCCGACGAGGTGGTACGGGTCACCGAGGAGCTGTGCACCCGGGCTGCTGAGCTGGAGCTGGGCGAGGGCGTGGCCTGCGGGGTGGCGTCGACCGGGGACCCGATCGGGCTGGTGAAGTCCTCCCGGCGGCTGTTCCGGCTGGCCGACGCGGCCCAGTACAAGGCCAAGGCCGCGCGCTCGCCGAAGCCCGTCGTGGCGGGGCGGGACACCGCCGTGGTGCGGCTCGCCGACGCCGCGCAGGAGGGCACGGCCGACCGCCGCCGCTTCCGCGGGCGGGGTTAGTCACGGGGTCGGCGAGCCGGCGGTCCGGGTAAGGGGTCCTGCCGCGGCTGACTCGTGACGGAACAGGCTAGTGACATGTAGCGATTCAATCCGTAGGGTGCTGAATATGGATATGCACACTGTCGTGGTGGGGACGTCCGGGACCACTGCCGAGGACGTCATCGCCGTCGCCCGCGGCAACGCACGGGTCGAGCTGTCCGGCGAGGCGCTCGACGCCCTCGCCCGCGCCCGCGAGATCGTCGACGCCCTCGCGGCCAAGCCCGAGCCCGTCTACGGGGTGTCCACCGGGTTCGGTGCGCTCGCCTCCCGGCACATCAGCCCCGAGCTGCGCGCCCAGCTCCAGCGCAACATCGTCCGCTCGCACGCCGCCGGCATGGGCCCGCGCGTCGAGCGGGAGGTCGTACGCGCCCTGATGTTCCTCCGGCTCAAGACCGTCGCCTCCGGCCACACCGGCGTCCGGCCCTCCGTGGCCCAGACCATGGCCGACGTCCTGAACGCCGGGATCACCCCGGTCGTCCACGAGTACGGCTCCCTCGGCTGCTCCGGCGACCTCGCGCCGCTGTCCCACTGCGCGCTCGCGCTCATGGGCGAGGGCGACGCCGAGGGCCCGGACGGGACCGTCCGCCCCGCCGGCGAACTGCTCGCCGAAGCCGGCATCGAGCCCGTGGAGCTCCGCGAGAAGGAGGGCCTCGCCCTCCTCAACGGCACCGACGGCATGCTCGGCATGCTGGTCATGGCCCTCGCCGACCTCGGCAAGCTCTACACCTCCGCCGACATCACCGCCGCGCTGACGCTGGAGGCGCTGCTCGGCACCGAGAAGGTGCTCGCCCCCGAGCTGCACGCCATCCGCCCGCACCCGGGCCAGGGCGCCTCCGCCGCCAACATGGCCGCCGTGCTGAAGGGCTCCGGGCTCACCGGGCACTTCCAGGAGGAGTCCGCCCCGCGCGTGCAGGACGCGTACTCCGTGCGCTGCGCCCCGCAGGTCGCCGGCGCGGGTCGCGACACCATGGCGCACGCCGCCCTGGTGGCCTCCCGCGAGCTGGCCGCCGCCGTGGACAACCCGGTGGTCCTGCCCGACGGCCGCGTCGAGTCCAACGGCAACTTCCACGGCGCCCCGGTCGCCTACGTCCTGGACTTCCTCGCCATCGCGGCCGCCGACCTCGGCTCCATCGCCGAGCGGCGCACCGACCGGCTGCTCGACAAGAACCGCTCGCACGGACTGCCGCCCTTCCTCGCGGACGACGCGGGCGTGGACTCGGGCCTGATGATCGCCCAGTACACGCAGGCCGCACTGGTCAGCGAGATGAAGCGGCTCGCGGTGCCCGCGTCCGCCGACTCCATCCCCTCCTCCGCCATGCAGGAGGACCACGTCTCCATGGGGTGGTCGGCCGCGCGCAAGCTCCGTACGGCGATCGACAACCTGACCCGGATCGTCGCGATCGAGCTGTACGCGGCCACCCGCGCCATCGAGCTGCGCCACGGGCTCACCGCGGCCCCGGCCAGCCTGGCCGCGATCGGGGCCGCCCGTGCGGCGGGTGTCGAGGGTCCCGGGCCGGATCGTTTCCTCGCCCCCGACCTGGCCGCGGCCGACGCGTTCGTACGCAGCGGCGCGCTCGTCGCCGCCGTGGAGACGGTGACGGGTCCGCTCGCCTGACCGGCGCCGTACGCAGAGTCACCAGGGCCGTCCTCCGGGGCGGCCCTTTCCCGTACCCGGGCCTGGCGGGGCGTACGGGACGAGGGGGTCTACAGGGCGCGGGAGCGGCGTACCGAGAAGACCACGGAGCCCGCGCCCAGGCCCAGGCAGAGCGTGCCGCCGAGCAGGTAGGGAGTGGTGTCGAGGGAGCCGGTGTCGGCGAGGGAGAGCGGGGCCTGCGCGGCCGTACGCGGCGCCGTGCCGGCGCCGGGGCCCTGGCCGGAACCCGAGCCGGCGCCGGAGTCGGAACCGGAAGCCGAACCGGAAGCGGCCGGGTCGGCGGCGGCGCTGTCGGCCGCCCCGGGCGCGCCGGAAGAGCCCGCCGTGTGCCCGGGTGCGGCCGCGCCCGCGGAGGGCACGAACCAGAGGGCGGCGAGGAGGGTGGTCGCTCCGAGAGCGGTGAGCAGCGGACGACGTGCGGACACGGTGCGATCCCCCTTGTGGCAGCAGCGAATTGGCCGTGTGCGGTGATGCTACGGAAAGGGGCGGGTCGTGGGAAAGCCGGGGGTTCCGCGGGCTTACGCTCCGTCGTATGAACCCTTCTGAGACATCACGATTCGTACGGCTTCGGGTGGATTTGGTGCTGGAGGTGCCTGATCCGCAGGCACTCACCGGAGCCGCACTCGACCACATCAAGGCCGACGAGTTCATGCCGGACGACGAGCGCGGCCACGCCGAATCCGCCGTCCGGGAGGACGAGTCGGAGGCCCTGGCCTACCTGGTGGACCCCACCGACCTGGTCGCCGACATCCCCGGGGTGGAGCTGGCCCAGGCCTCCTGGAGCAGCGAGCCCGTCGAATACGACCCCGAGTCCATGGAGTGGGACCTCGACGGGGAAGATGGGGAGTTCGACGAAGAGAACGACAACGCCTGACCGTGGGGTTGCCCACATTCGAACGGAATGTGGAACCGATCCGCGACGTTAACGCGTTGTCAGGGCGAGGCAGGGGGTGCGTCCCCCTGCCCGGCCAGCCCCGGGACGGCAGCCTCGGGGTTTCCGGCAACGATGGAGTGGCGTGTGAGGACGGACAGCAAGCGACGGAGAAGGTCCCTGGTGGCCGTATCCGCCGTGCTCGGCGGCGTACTGATGCTTTCGGCGTGCAACGACGGGGGCGGTGAGCCGAAGGGGAACGGCGAGGCCAGCAAGTCCCAGGCGGAGGTGGACGCGGCGGCGGCGAAGGATGCCTCCAAGGCCCGAATAGCCATCGCGCCCAAGGACGGCTCCACCAACGTCCCCCTGAACGACGGGGCCGGGGTCACCGTCAGCGACGGCACGCTCACCAAGGTCGAGCTGAAGACCAGCGAGGGCGCGGCCGTGGCCGGCAAGATAGCCGCCGACGGCAAGAGCTGGAAGCCCGACGCCGCGCTGAAGCGCTCCACGAAGTACGCCCTCGCGGCGACCGCGAAGGACGAGGCCGGGCGCGAGGCGCACGAGAACTCCTCCTTCACCACCCTCTCCCCGGAGAACAGCTTCATCGGCTCGTTCGTCCCGGAGGAGGGCCAGACCGTCGGCGTGGGCATGCCGGTCTCCCTCACCTTCAACAAGCCGATCAAGGACCAGAAGGCCGTCCAGGCGGCCATCTCCGTCTCCTCCAGCAGCGGCCAGGAGGTCGTCGGTCACTGGTTCGGCAACCAGCGCCTCGACTTCCGCCCCGAGCAGTACTGGCAGGCGAACTCCACCATCACCCTGAAGCTGGAGCTCCAGGGCGTGCAGGGTGCACCCGGTATCACGGGCGCCCAGAACAAGACCGTCACCTTCAAGGTCGGCCGGAGCCAGGTCTCCACCGTCGACGTGAAGGCGAAGACGATGACGGTCACCCGGGACGGCGCGGTCCTCAAGACCATCCCGATCTCGGCCGGTGCCCCGGCGAACCCCACGTACAACGGCCAGATGGTGATCTCCGAGAAGTTCAAGGAGACCCGGATGGACGGCGCCACCGTCGGCTTCAAGAACGAAGAGGGCAAGGGCGAGTACGACATCAAGGACGTCCCGCACGCGATGCGGCTGTCCACCTCCGGCACCTTCATCCACGGCAACTACTGGGGATCCGACTCGATCTTCGGCAAGGTGAACACCAGCCACGGCTGTGTCGGTCTGAACGACGCCAAGGGCGCCAACGACCCCGACCAGCCCGGCGCGTGGTTCTTCGACAACTCGCTCATCGGCGACGTGGTCACCGTGGTCAACTCCCCGGACAAGACCATCAAGCCGGACAACGGCCTCAACGGCTGGAACATGAGCTGGGCGGAGTGGAAGGCCGGCGCGGCCTCCTGACGGCACGGCACATCCGACGGCGGACGGCCGGGAACCCCAAGGGGTCCCGGCCGTCCGCCGTTGCGGTATCCCAGGTATCCCAGGTATCCCAGGTATCCCAGAGATCCCGGGTGACCGTGCCCGGGCGGGGCCGTGACGGAGGAAATCCCGGGGCACTGCGACCAGGCCCGCTTTAGGGTCGGGGACATGACGATCCGTTCCCTGACCCTGCCCCCTTCCGACGCGGAGGTGGACGGCTGGCAGGCGGTGCTGGCCGCCGCCGCGGCCGCCGACCTGCCCGGCCCGCCGCCGCCCGCACGGGTGGAGACCGCCGGGCGGCTGGGCGTGGCGCCGGTCCGCGGCCGCCCCGTGCTGCTGGCGGCGGACGAAGGGGCGGGCGTGGCGGGCCTGCTGCTGTTCTCGGAGGAGGCCAACCGCCACACCGCGTTCCTGGACGTGCTGGCCGTACGCCCGGACGCGCGGCGGCGGGGCGTGGGCACGGCCCTGTGGGAGCGGGTCCGCGAGGAGCTGCTCGCGGACGGCCGGACCTCGGTCGCCACCATGCTCGACCTCGGGGGACCCGGGCAGGCCTTCGCGGAGTCCCTCGGCTTCGAGAACGTCCTGCCGATGGCCTCGTACGTACAGGACGTGCCGGAGCCGCGGGCGGTGGAGGTCCCGGCCACGCCGGGCTACACCCTGCTGGCCTGGCCCGGCCTGACCCCGGACGACTGGGTGCGGGCCCAGGCCGTGGCCCACGCGGCGATGGAGGACGCGCCCACCGGGGACATGGACCAGCACATCCACGACGGGGGCGCGGAACGGCTGCGCGCCGTGCAGCGGCTGGCCCTCGACCGGGGCGGTGAGCTCACCACCGTCGCGGCGGTGACCGACGCGGGCGAGGTGGCCGCGTACACGGTCCTCGTCCTGCCCGACCCGTCCGGCCCGCGGGCCGTCCAGTACGACACGGTCGTCGTCCCCGGCCACCGCGGCCACGGCCTCGGCCGCGCGGTGAAGCAGCACATGCTGCGCGATGCGGCCGGGCGGTTCCCCGCACTGCGCACGATCGCCACGACGGTGGCGGACGAGAACACCCCGATGCGGACGGTGAACGAGGCCCTGGGCTACCGGCGCGAACGCGGCACGGCCGTGTTCCAGTGCAAGATCTAGGACCGCCGGAGCCAGATGCCGCTCACGGCCGGGGCGCGGTGAGGGCGGTGTGGGCCGCGTCGAGGATTCTGCCGATCTCGGCGGCCGCCCGTCGGACCTGTGCCACGTCACCGGTGGCCGCCGTGTCCTCCCAGCGGCGCAGCTCCGCGGCGAGATGCGGCTGGCGCTGGATGTGCACGTAGGCAGCCCACTGCGTGATGAACCGTTGCAGGGGTGCCAGGTCGGAGCCCTGCCGGGACTGGTCGGCGGCCTCGTCCAGTTCGCGGGTGAACGAGGGCAGCGCGGCCGGGGCGATCTGCGCGACGGCCTGCCGCAGCGCGGTCACGGTGGCGGGCGGCTGCGGGATGAGCGCCTGCCCGGCGGTGGAGGTCGACACGGTTGCTCCCATGGGCGAGATTCTGGGCCCCGGCGTCAGCGTACCCAGCGGAACGTCCGGGGCCCCACTCGAAAGGATGAGCCAGGTGGCTACTCCGCCGCTGCCACGCCGATCGGGCAGGAGACGCCCGTGCCGCCGATGCCGCAGTAGCCCGACGGGTTCTTGTCGAGGTACTGCTGGTGGGCGGCCTCCGCGGGCCAGAAGGGGCGCTCCGACGCGGGCAGGACGGCCGTGGTGATCTCGCCGTAGCCCGAAGCCGTCAGGACCTGCTGGTAGGCCGTGCGGGAGGCCTCGGCCGTCGCCTGGTGGGCGGGGGAGTGGGTGTAGACCGCCGAGCGGTACTGGGTGCCCACGTCGTTGCCCTGGCGGAAGCCCTGCGTGGGGTCGTGGGACTCCCAGAACAGCTTCAGCAGAGCCGCGTAGGAGACGGTCTCGGGGTCGAAGACCACGCGGACGACCTCGGTGTGGCCGGTCAGGCCCGAGCAGACTTCCTCGTAGGTCGGGTTCTCCGTGAAGCCGCCCTGGTAGCCGGCCAGGGTGGTCCACACCCCCGGGGTCTGCCAGAACTTGCGCTCGGCGCCCCAGAAGCAGCCCAGCCCGAAGTCGGCGACCTCCAGGCCGGCGGGGTACGGGCCCGACAGCGGGTTGCCGAGGACCGTGTGGCGGTCGGGGACGGGGAACAGCGGCTCGGGGCGGCCCTTCAGGGCCTCCTCGCGGGTGGGGAGCTCGGGCGTGCGGCGGTACGAGAACATGGATTCCCTCCTTGTGGGAGTGTCAACGGAAGCGGGCGGGCGGGGATTCCCCGGCCCGCCCTCCCGCCCCCGTCACGTCACCTGCCGTGCGCGCGGCGCGCGCTCACGACGTCGGCGCTCACGCGTCCCGCGCCACCAGGGAAACCGCGAAGTTGCGCGCGTACAGGTAGCGGCGCTTCGGCGTCCCCGAGTACGACCACGGCATGGCGCCGATGTGGCCGTCGATGTGGCGGAACTGCTCGACCGCCTCCGCGTCCCGGTCCTGCCAGAACAGCAGGAACGCCAGCATGTGCCGCATCAGCGGCGCCTGCGGGTGGTCGGCGCCGGCCGCCGCCAGGTCCGCGAGCGCCGCGTCCACGGCGGCGAGGATCTCCGGCTCCTTGTAGTAGGTGTCGACCGAGAGGTCGTCCTCGTCCGTCTGCTTCTCGAAGTGCGCGATCAGCGGCAGCAGCGACAGCAGGTCACCGGGCTCGCCCGCGGCCGCCGACTTCTGGGCGAAGGCGAGGGCCAGCTCGTGCGACCCGCGCCACTTCCGGCACCAGAACTGCAGGGCGGTGTAGTGCGCCCACAGCACCTTCGGGTCGCGCCGGGTGATCTGCTCCCACAGCTGCTGGTAGCGCTCGTGCGAGTAGCCCAGGCCGAACGCGATGGGCTGTTCCACGATGTACGGGGTCGGGTCCACGGGATCGGCCAGCCGCTGGGCCTCGTGCGCGTCCTCCTGCGCCTTGGCCAGCAACTGGTGGAAGAGCCGGAACTGCTCCTGGGTGGTGTGGTCGGCGCGCAGGGAGCCGCGTACGTTCCAGGCGACCTGCACCGAGGTGTCGGCGTTGACCACCGCGGCCGTGGGGTCCGAGGGCCGCGCCGCGCGCCAGGCCAGCAGCCACGCGTCGTCCTCGGCGGCCGCCTCGGCCAGCGGGCGCACCCGCTCCATCCGCTCCTGCCAGTCCTGCCCGGCCGCCTCGACGTAGGCGGCCGCCGCCTCCCAGTCGCCCGACGCGGCGGCCGCCAGCACGGCGGTCCGCTCCGGCGGCACGGGCGCCGGGTTGTCGGTGTCGAGGTCGGCCTCCGGTACGAAGCCCTGCGCGACGGCCGTGGCCGCCCGCTCGGCCTCCTCCGCGTCCTCCTGCTCGGTCTCGATGGTCTGCGTCCGGGCGTTCAGGACGCCGATCTCGGCTTCGAGGGCCTTGGCCTTGCGGATGTAGTAGACGCCGCGCAGGATCTTGAAGGCTCCGGCGAGGAGGATGACGCCGAATACGGCGAGGGCGATGATCACGGGGCAAGAACCAGCTTTCTCAGGGGTTCGGTGTCGACCTGGTCGGCGGTCACGGCGTCCAGGGCCGGGCCGAGCTCGTCCTCGAAGCCGGGGACGGGGTAGGTGAGGGTGGCCGAGTCGGCCCAGGACATCTGCCAGCGGGCCGCGCCGCGCGCGGTCAGCTCGACGGTGACCAGCTGGTTCAGGGCGCCGCGCAGGACGGGGCGGGCGAACTCGCGGGCCGTGCGGCCGGTGGCCGCCTGCGCCTTCTCGGATTTCGGGAACCGGTCGGTGATCCGCCAGCGCACGGCCTGGTCGGCGTCGATGGCGTCCAGCAGCGTGCCCAGGTCCGGGCCCGCCGCCTCGGCGGTGAGGACCTCGCGGACGTCCTGCGCGCCCTGGCCGACGTACAGGGTCATCGACGCGTGGACGAGCTCGTCCCAGCCGACCCGCTCGAGCGCGAGGGCCTCCGGGGCGAGGACGGCCTGCTCCAGCGCGACCAGCGCCGCGTCGGCGTCCGACAGCAGGTCCAGGGCCGGGCGGGCGCCCTGGCCGGTGCGGCCGTCGTCGGGCAGCGCCTCGATGCGGGCCACGCGGTCGGCGAGCGCGGGGTGGGAGTCGTAGGGGGAGGCGGGCTCGGTGGGCAGCTCCTCGCGCAGGTCGTCCAGCTCCTGCGAGCGGGCGTCCAGCAGATTGCGCAGGCCGCCGAAGACCTGGCCGGGCAGGGGCAGCAGGCCGGCGCCGACGCCGAGGGTGGCGTACGAGCCCATGTAGAACTCGTGCGCCGAGCCCAGGGCGCCCAGCTCGCGCAGCGCGGAGGCGGCGGAGTCGCGCCCGGCGACGCGGACCGAGGCGAGGTCGGCGGCGAGCTCCTGGCGGCGGGCGGAGGAGAGGGTGGCCCGCATGTAGAACTTGGCGTACGCCGTGTAGAGCTTGGCCATGGCGCGGTACATCGCGCCGTCGCCCGTGGTGTCGACCTCCTTGGCCTTCTTGCCCTTGGCGATCCGCTTCTCGGCCTTCTTCTCCTGCTTCGCGCGCTCCTTGGCGACCTTGTTCTCGGCGCGGGCGTTGAAGTGCTCGATGGTGCGGATCAGCTGGGCGCGGCCGCGGGCGATGAGCGGGGTCAGACGGGTGTCGAGGTTGGCGTAGTGGCCCATCTCGTGGGCGAGCACTGCCCGCAGCTGCATCTCGTCCAGGCCCGTCATCAGCGGCAGGCCGATGTACAGGTGCCGGGTGCCGGAGCGCAGGCCCAGCAGCTCGGCGTCCTCGCTGACTGCCGCGTTGACCTCGTCGATCAGCACGATCTCGTCGGGGGCGCGGGTGCCGACCTGCTCCGCGACCTCGCGCACGGCCTGCCACAGGGCGGGCTCCTGCGCCTCGGTGACGGGGACGCCGGCCGGCGGTTCGCCCTTGGGGGTGCGCAGCATGAACATGCCGCGCACGATCGGCACCGCGAGGACGGCGGAGACGATGAGGACCTTGACGGCGGCCGGGCCGTGCAGCCAGGTGACGGCGGCCAGGTCGGCGCCGGCGAGGACGGCCAGCAGGACGAGGCCGAGCAGGTAGAAGCCTGCGAGCAGGACGAGGGCGCGCGAGGCGCGCAGTGAAGCGCCCATATGGACAGATCCCCCCACGGGACGAAGACGAAGACGAAGACGGAGACGGAAAAGGGAGTAAGGAGGTGAAGGAGGTGCTCGCGCCGTTGGGCGGTCGCGGCCCTCAGCCGCGGGCGCCGTGGGCGGCGAGGCCCCTGGCGAGGTCGAAGGCCGCCACCGGGCCCGCCGGGTCGGCGTTCCACGGCGCGGCCCCGCAGTACGGGCCGATCCTGCGGAACTGCTCCAGCGCGGCGCCGGGCAGCCCCGAGCGCAGCAGTTGGTCCGCGAGCAGGTGGCGCAGCCGCGGCAGGTCCTCGTGGTCCTCCCGTACGGTGTCCAGCCGTTCGGCCACGGCCGTCAGCAGCGCCGGGTCCGCGGCGGGCCGCTTCGTACGCAGTTCGGTGAGGGCGTGCAGGTAGATCCCGGGCAGGGTGCTTCCGGCCGGGGCGCTCAGGGCGGCACGCCGGGCGAAGTCCAGCATCGCCTCGTCGGAGCCGCCCCATTTGGCACACCAGTACTGGAGGGCCTGCCAGTGGGCGGCGGTGTGGTGCGGGGCCCGCTTGGTCAGGTTGCGCCACAGGTCGCCGAACTGGCCGCGCGAGTAGCTCATCGCCCGTGCCGCCGTGATCATGACGACCCAGGGGCCCGGGTCGGCGGGGGCCAGCTCGGAGGCCCGCTGTGCGGCGGCCATCACGGCCGGCAGCGTCGCCATGAACTGCCGCATGTCCCCTTCGGGCACGTCCCTGGCGTACGCCGAGCCGCGTACGGCCCAGGCGCGGCGGAGGAGTTGCTGCGCGTGCACGGTCGCGGCGTCCGCGTCGGAGGGCTCGGCCGTGCGCCAGTCGGTGAGCCAGCGGTCGTCGGACTCGGCGAGCCGGAGCAGCAGTTCCAGCCGGGACCAGCGGTCGTCCCAGTCGGCCGGCGGCGCGGCCCGGACGTGGGCGGCGGCCGGGCGCCAGTCGCCCTCGTACGCGGCGTCGGCGACGCGGCGGCGCTCGGCGCGCAGGCCGGGGCCGGTCTCGGGGCCGCCGCGCCGCGGGTCGAGCTGTTCGCGGGGGACGAGGCCGAAATCGGCGGGTACGAACCGGGTGCGCGCCCACCGATTGGCGAGGATGCCGGGGCGCCGGTTCCGCAGGGAGATCACGGCCGGAATCATGCGGCCTGAAGGTCACTTACAGCAACTTTATTGGCCAACGATTTCCGCTGGTGGGGCGCGGCCGCCGGCGGGCGGCCCCGCCCAGCAGACCGGCGGCTCGCCTGCGGCGGCTCTGGAGGGGCGAGCCCGGCGCGCGAGTTGCCGTACGGGGGCCTCGGTACGGCGCCAGTCGGCCGGTGGCCCGGGTGGCATTGCCCTCCGGGGGCGGCGGCCCCGGAGCCCGCCCCGGCGCGGCGGAACCCGTACGGAGGCCCGCCCCGGCGGCAGCCGCACGCCGTCAGTGCGGAAGCGTCGCCGGGGAGCCGCCGTTCGCCTCGTACCCCGCCACCGCCAGCGCCCGGAACACCGCGTACTGCGCCGCCGGGTCCCCCGAGGCCGACCACGGCAGCGCGCCGACGCAGCCGTCCACGTGCCGCACCTGCTCCATGGCCTCCGCCCAGCGCTCCATGTGGACCAGGAACATCAGCAGCATGTGCCGTACGTGAGCCAGCATCGGATCGTCCTGCCGTGCCGTGTGCACCGCGTACAGCGCGCCCTCCACCGCCCGCGTCACGACCGCGCTCTGGTAGAAGCTCCCGCTCAGCACCAGGTCCGGGGTGTTCTCGTACACGGCGAACAGCGGCAGCGCCGCCAGCAGCGAGCCCTGCGGGGCGCGGGCCGCGGCCGCGTGCGAGAAGGCGTCGGCCTTCTCCCGCGAGCCGTGCCACTTCTCGCCCCAGTAGTGCAGCGCGGCCAGGTGCGCGCCCATGTGCGCCGGCGCCACGTCGATCACCTTCGCCCACAGGGCGTCGAACTCCGCCTCCGAGTATCCGAGGCCGCGCGCGATCGCCAGCTCCGCGATGTGCGGGACCGGGTCGCCCGGCGCCAGCAGCGCGGCCTTGCGGCACGCGTCCCGCGCCTCCTCCAGGATGATCCGGTGGTCGGCGGAGCCCACCCCGCCCGACTGCCGCCAGGCCTGCTGCACCAGCAGCTCGGCGTGCACCTGCGCGCCGCCCGCGTCCTTCTCCGCCTCCAGCCGCCACGCCTTGAGCCACTGCGCGCCCGCACCGGGCTGCTGCGCGAGCTCCAGCGCCGCCGCCCCGCCGAAGGCCTGCACGCGCTGCCAGCGCTGCTCGCCCTCCTTCGGGGTCCCGGCGAGCAGCTGCGAGGCCGCCTGCCACGTGCCGCTGCGCTGGACGTTGCCCAGGGCGTCCATCAGGTCCTCGTCGGGCCCGGGCACCCGGATGTCGAGCTGCTCCTGCCGGACGAATCCGTAGTTCTCGGGGTCGGCGGCGTCGGGGCTGCCGGGCGCGACCTGACGGATACCGCCGCGGCTACGCCGTACGTAGGGAGCGGCGATCGCCACGAGAAGGCCGATCGCGAACAGGAACAACAGAATCTCCATGCCTCCAAGCGAACCAGACGCAGGGCACCCGAGGCCAACAGGGGGTGGCCGCCAGGTGGGGCAGGCGCTCCGGACGGGGCATAGCATCTGCCCATGAGCGACGACAGCCACGAGCACCAGAGCTTCGAGACCCGCGCGATCCACGCGGGCAATACGGCCGACCCCCTGACCGGCGCGGTCGTACCGCCGATCTACCAGGTCTCCACGTACAAGCAGGACGGCGTCGGAGGACTGCGCGGCGGCTACGAGTACAGCCGCAGCGGCAACCCGACCCGCACCGCGCTGGAGGAGAACCTCGCGGCGCTGGAGGGCGGCCGGCGCGGCCTCGCCTTCGCGTCGGGGCTCGCCGCAGAGGACTGCCTGCTGCGTACGCTGCTCTCCCCGGGCGACCACGTGGTCATCCCGAACGACGCCTACGGCGGCACCTTCCGCCTCTTCGCGAAGGTCGTCTCCCGCTGGGGCGTCGAGTGGTCGGTGGCCGACACCTCCGACCCGGCGTCCGTACGCGCCGCCCTCACCCCCAAGACCAAGGTCATCTGGGTCGAGACCCCCTCCAACCCGCTGCTCGGCATCACCGACATCGCCGTCGTCGCCGACATCGCGCGGACGGCCGGCGCCAAGCTGGTCGTGGACAACACCTTCGCCTCCCCCTACCTCCAGCAGCCGCTCGCGCTCGGCGCGGACGTGGTCGTGCACTCGCTGACCAAGTACATGGGCGGCCACTCCGACGTGGTCGGCGGCGCGCTGGTCACCGCCGACGCGGCGCTGGGCGAGGAACTGGCCTACCACCAGAACGCGATGGGCGCCGTGGCCGGGCCCTTCGACTCCTGGATCGTGCTGCGCGGCATCAAGACCCTGGCCGTGCGCATGGACCGGCACGCGGAGAACGCGGCGAAGGTCGCCGAGATGCTGACCCGCCACCCCAAGGTCACTCACGTCCTCTACCCGGGCCTGCCCGAGCACCCGGGCCACGAGATCGCCGCGAAGCAGATGCGCAACTTCGGCGGGATGATCTCCTTCCGGGTCGCGGGCGGCGAGGAGGCGGCGGTCGAGGTCTGCAACCGCGCCAAGCTCTTCACCCTGGGCGAGTCCCTGGGCGGCGTCGAGTCCCTCATCGAGCACCCGGGCCGGATGACCCACGCCTCGGTGGCCGGCTCGGCCCTGGAGGTCCCGGCGGACCTGGTCCGCCTCTCGGTGGGCATCGAGAACGCGGACGACCTGCTCGCCGACCTCACCCAGGCCCTGGGCTGACACCTTCCGGCCCGCTGAAACCTTCCCGCCGGACACCCGGCGGGAAGGGACCGGCGCTCGCCGGCCTCCAGTGACCGGCGCTCACCGGCTCGCCACGGCCGGGGCTCACCAGTCGTCAGGGCCGGCGCTCACCAGCCCTCCAGGGGCGGGGAGATGCCGCTCGACGGCGTGACCCACGGCTGGGTCAGCGAAGCCCACACCGCGAAGGCCACCGCCGCCGCGAAGAGCACCGCCCACCCCAGCCGCCGCAGCGCCCGGCGGCGGCGCAGCAGCCGGTCGCCCCGCGCGGCAGCCCCGGCCGCCAGATCGGCCGGCACCACCGGCTGCGGGCCTTCCATCAGCCGCCTGACCTGCGCCTCCTTGCGGTCCGAGGGGCTCATGCGGCGCCCGCCGCACCCGTGCCGGAGGCGGGAGGCGCCACCCCGCCGGGGCCGGACCGCAGCGCGTGCACGGCCCGGTTGCACAGCACCCGGACCCGCTCGGCCGGCAGCCCCAGCTGCGCCGCCGTGACCTCCTCCGCGACCCCTTCGTAGATCCGCAGGACGAGCACGAGCCGCTCCGCCGGGCTCAGCCGCGCCAGCACGCCGACGCCCCCGTGGTGGCGCCAGCCGGTACGGGCGAAGGCGGTGCACAACTCCTGGCGCGTGTAGTCGTACGGGTCGTCCCCGCGCAGGCGCCGCCAGTTGGCGTACGTACGGGCCAGCGCGCCGCCCAGCAGCCGGCGCGCGGCGGTGGCCTCGGTCTCCGCCTCGGCGGTCAGCAGGACCGCGACACGCAGGAGCCGCCCCGCCGCACCCGCGACGAAGGCCTCGAACTCCCCGTAGGGACCCGGCTGTTGCTCCACAGCCCACATAGTGCGGCCTGCGGGTCCACCCGGGTCAAGAGGTCGGACGCAGCTGCCTCACGGCAGGTCCCACGCGCTCAGGACGCCGGGCCGGCCTCGGCCACGGCCGCCATCAGCTCCGACAGCGACAGGTTGAAGCGGGTCAGCAGCCCGGTGAAGGACTCGCGCTCCTCCTGGCTCCAGCCCTCCGTCACCCGGGCCATCAGCTCGCGCCGCGAGGAACGGACCTCCTCCAGCCGCGCGAGACCGCGCGGGGACAGCGCGAGGACCACGGCCCGGCCGTCCTCGGGGTGCGAGGTCCGCTTGACCAGACCGCTGTCGACGAGCGGCGCGACCTGCCGGGTGACGGTGGAGGAGTCGATGCCCATGCCGCCGGCGAGCGCCTTGACGCCCATCGGGCCTTCCAGGTCGAGCCGGTTCAGCAGGAGGTAGGCGGCGCGGTCCATCGAGTTGCGGGCCTGGCCGACACCGCCGAGGCGGGTCTGCTCGGCGCGGCGGGCGAAGACCGCCACCTGGTGCTGGAGCGCGTCGAGGAGACCGGCTTCGGCGGGTGCTCCGGCCGCCGTGGGCAGGTCGGAATTGGCCGGGATGGAAGGCATGGCCGTGGGCTCTCTTCGCGTGGGTCCGACAAGGATGGGGGACAGAGTACGCGGCCGTGCGGCGGCTCGTACGCCCCGTTTGAGAACTGATACGGCGGGTGAGGAGCGAGGCCGGGGGCCCGCCCGGGATGGCCGGATTTCGCCTGCCGTGTCGCCTGGCGGCGAGCGCGTGCCCGTCGAGGCTCAGCCCCATCCAGCTTCGGCCCCCCTCCAGCCCCGTAGGCGTTTGAGGCTCAGCCTCCTCCGGCCCCGCAGGCGTTTGAGGCGCGGGGTCTGGGGCGGCGCCCCAGGAAACCCGGCTCCGCCGGGCACCGGGCTCTGCCCGGACCCGCGCCTCAAACGCCGGCGGGGCTGAACATGCCTGGCGGAGCCGGGGCTGCGGAGGGA
>NZ_JBEZMA010000029.1:0-88599 GCF_040652415.1 Streptomyces sp. NPDC048255 | reverse complement strand
CCGGATAACGCGACGCTGACAGGAAGGACACGGGCCTGGATGCACCTGTGGCCGACGTCGATGACGCTAAGGAACGGGTACGGATAACACATGGTCCCCCTGGCCGAAGCGTGGGACTCAGGGGCATCGCAGTGGACCGCGGAGAGGCGTGAGGCTTACGCCAACGACCTCGACGCCGACACCTCCCTCGTCGCCGTCACGGCCGGCTCGAACCGCAGCAAGGCCGACAAGGACCCTGCCGAGTGGCTCCCGAACGCCGAGGTGACGTGCCGCTACGTGGCCGAGTGGACCGGCGACAAGTTGCGCTGGCGTCTGACCGTCGACGCCGACGAACTGGCAGCTCTGACCCAGCTCGCCGAGGCATGCCCCAACACCACCGTCGAATACGAACAGGCCGCCTAAGCACACCGAACGCAACCTATTTGGAGAGCCCATGTCCAGTCTCCGAACGAACGGCCGAGCAGACGTCCTGGGCGAGCCGGGCATCTGGATCGACTCATCGGAATCGACAACCCGCAACGAGACCGTCAAGTCGAGCGGCATGCTGACTGTCGGCCTCCGGCCTGAGTCTGCGCACGCCGCCACGGTGACCGTCAGCATCACCGATGCCGGCGGCCAGGAGAACACCTGCACCATCACCTCAAAGAGCAACGAGACCATCCCTGTCCCCGCCGGCTCCAAGGTCAGGGTGACGTATACCGCCGACGAGGAGAGCCACGCAACGGTCAGCTGGACCCCGATGGGGGCCAGCTAGACCCGGAGGCTCACCGCAAGCTGGCGCCCTCGCCCCCACACTCGGGTGATCCGACCTGGTCGTCCAGGCGACGCAGTGCGCCGAGCCGGTTGTCGTGGAGTTCGGCGAGCTGGGTGCCCACTCGGCGGCCTGTTCCTGCGGCGGTGGCGGGCGGCGCGCTGGCCCATTGTGCGGTGACGGCGCCGAGGGCGGAGACGATCAGGGAGTCGCGGCGGTCCATGGTTCCTCCGACCATGCGAAAGCGACGGGTTCGCGGAATCTCGCAGCACTTTCGCACGGAACCGGCCGGGGTTGTGCCCCTCCGGAGCGGATTCTGCCGCGGGTTCGCCCGAAACACGACCGACGTGCAGGCGCCGCCAAGGTGAATCCAGCGATGGCGCCTGAGGAGCTGAGGATTACCGCGGCGGCCAGAAGACGGCGGGGGCGCCGGTCAGGGCTGGAAGGTGGTCGGCGGCTTCGGCGGGGCTGTTGTGGCCGGCGAAGTCGGCCTGGATGGAGCGGGCCGCTGTGGTGTACGCGGGGTTGGTGAGCCTGCTCGCGCTGGTCGACCCGGTCGACGACACCTACCGCCGGCTGATGAACCGGCAGCTCCCGGTGCAGGAGTCCCGCCACCGCCTGGCCCGCGCGATCTGCCACGGCGGCCACGGGCAGATCCGCCAGGCGTATCGCGAGGGCCAGGAGGACCAGCTCGCCGCCCTCGGCCTGGTCCTCAACGCCGTGGTGCTCTGGAACACCCGCTACCTGGACGCCGCCGTAGCCCAGCTCCGGGCCGAAGCCCACGACATCAAGGACGAGGACGTCGCCCACCTCTCACCGCACCGGACCGGCACATCAACTTCCTGGGCCGCTACCTGTTCAACATCAAGGCCAGCGGCCCCGGCCAGGACTGGCGTCCCTTCCGTGACCCGGACGCCGCCGAGAACGATGACGAAGGGGACTGATGGCCCAGTTCGACACCGCGGCCAGCCTCTCAGACGCTGAAGGACAGCCTCCCTGACACGCTGACGCCGTCCTGCCTGTCCCTGGTGCCGTCGTCCCACGGCCGTGTGCAGGTCCAGTCCAGTACGTAGGACTGACCGGGGGTGAGGCGTTCCTTGAACTTCAGGGTCGTGCCGAAGTATCCGCCCACAGTCGCCTCGTCCCGCAGGTGCTCCAGGCAGTTGGCGTCCGAGAGGTACTCGCCGCGTCCGTCCGGCTTGCGCAGAGTGCCGACCCCGATGACCCGTGCTTGATCGGCCCGGCCCCAGGCCCCAATGATGCTGACTCCGTGCCAGGAGAACAGATCGGCGGAGATGGACAGTTCCAGTCCGGCCTTGCCGTCAGTGCCCACAGGGCTGATGCGGGCGGTGCCGTGGGCGTTGATCTTCTGCACACCTGTGTCCGACTTCTCGGTGCGCACTCCGCTCTCCGGGTCGGACAGCACCTTGCCGTCCACCCGGTCCCTCTCCACTCCATCATCGGGGTACCGATAGGCGGCTGCGAAGGGATACTTCTCTGACGGGTCGCGGCTGATGAACGCGTATTGCAGCCCGGCCCGCCCCGGAACGGGGCGGAGCGCCGATCCCTCGATGTCCGGCAGGTCGAAGAAGGGATTGTGGGGGTCGACAATCACGAGGAGCGGTCCGGTCAGCGGCGCGGATGCAAGCTCCTGGTCGGACTTCCGCTCGATCTCCTCGTTCGGCAGGTCGACCTTGCCCCCGGTCCACGCCATGGAACACCCGTTGCTTCGCATCCCCGCGATAGTTTCCCAGAGCGCGCTGAGTGGGGCGTCTGAGGCGAACACCGCTAGGGCGCTTCTTTCGGATCACCACTGACCAGACTATGAGGCCTGTGTGGTGGCTTCGAGACGGCCTGGTTCATCTCGTACAGGTCCGCTGTCGGGTGCTTGGAGAATTTGTCCTGTCTACGGGGAACCCAGTCGCTATGGTCGTCATGATCACGCAGACCATGAGCAGGGGGAGCGATGGGCCGGACAGGCAGAACGAGACGATGGGCCGCTACTGCGGTGGGACTGACGCTGGCGACAACGGCGTTGGCCGCCTGCGTAGGCGGCGGCTCATCGGATGCGAAGGCGCCTGGCAAGTCCCCGGAACAGTCCCAGGCGGCTTCCGGGAAGCCGAGCCGTCCGGTGTTCGACCCGCCCGTGCGCTTCGAAGGGTCCGCGGTCCAATTCCCTGATGCCGAGCAGCCAAGTACGGCGAGCGGGGACGCCACACGGCCCGCGGTCACGCTTGCCGACGGGGTTGCCTACGTCACCGCCGATGAAGGACTGGAGGCGATCGACACCGAGACCGGTAACCCGCGGTGGGAGGCGACGACGAAACACCCCGCGGAAAAGGGCGGGTTCGGAAGCAACCGCACCGCTCCCCTCGTGTCGGCTGACGGCAAAACCGTGCACGCGGCTTGGGGCAGGAATGTGAAGGGCGAAGGCACAACGCCCGACCGGGTCGTGATCGAGGTGCTGGCCGTCGAGACGGCTACCGGCAAGACGTCGTGGTCGGCTGAGGTCGCTGTCGATGCCAGCTCCGTCAGCGCGCCGCGGATCATCGGAGTCGATGCCACCACAGCGCTCGTCACCGGGGCAGGCACCACGTATGCCGTTGACCCCTCCACGGGCACCGTCCTCTGGAAGAAGTCCAAGTTCAGCGCGGTGACCCTGGCCGACGGTGTCGTTGCCGGTGGCGAGAGTACGGGGTTCGGCGAAGGCAGGCTGCTGGGACTTGCCGCGGCCACGGGCGAACAGCGGTGGACCCTGGCAGAGGCGCGGGAGCCGGCCGCAGCCGCGCCGCGGCTGCTGAGCGCAACCCTCAAGGACAAGACACTCGTCGTGGATGCGGTCACCGGTGAGCAGCGAGCGGCACTCGACGGCAGCGGCTGGCGGTGCCGCCACGACGGACAGTCCCTGGTCTTGTGCTCCAAGTACGGGTACGGGGAGGCCGACCGCGGGATCACCGTGTTCGACGCCTCTTCTGTGCAACAGCGATGGACGTTGCCCGGCGGCTCCGGACGGAAGGTGCCGAAGGTCAGCGGATTCTGGCACGGTGCCGTGTACGGGGAGGTCGGCGACGAGCCGATCGTCCTGGACGGCACGACGGGACAGGACCGACAGACGTCTGCCGGCGCGGCGCCGTACGAGATCGATCGGTACGGCGGTGTGGTGGGATCGAAGTTCTATCGCGCCGCAGGCTGACGATGGCGGACCCCGGAACCTTCATGGTCGCCGGAACCCTGCCGTGCGCCTGAAGCGGTGCTGGGCCGTTCCTTTCGGATCACCTCGCTGACCAGATGAAGACGGCGGCGAGGTGGAGTCCGGCGAGGTAGATGGTGGCCGTCTTGTCGTAGCGAGTGGCCAGGCCGCGCCACTGCTTGAGTTTGTTGATGCACCGCTCGACGGTGTTCCGTTGCTTGTAGGCCTCGCGGTCGAAGGCCGGCGGGCGGCCGCCACGGCTACCGAGGCGCTTGCGGTTGGCCGCCTGGTCGGCGGGCTGCGGGATCACCGCCCGGATCCCGCGCCGGCGCAGGTGGGAACGGATCGCGCGGGACGAGTACGCCTTGTCGGCCAGGACTACGTCCGGCCTCGCTCTCGGTCTGCCGACCGGCCTCGGAACCCGTAACCGGCCCATGACCTGGGGGAACGCGGGTGCGTCACCGGCTTGGCCAGGTGTGATGACGAAGGCCAGGGGTCGGCAGCGGTTGTCGGCGGCCAGGTGGATCTTCGTGGTCAGCCCGCCGCGGGACCGTCCGAGGGCGTGGTCAGCCGGCTCGCCGTCTGGCGCCCCCTTTGACGGGCCCCGGCGGCGTGCTGGTGGGCACGGATGATGGTGGAGTCGACCGCGACGACCCAGTCGAGGTCGCCTTCGGCGTCGGCCTGGGCGAGGAGGGCGGTGAAGACCTTCCCCCAGGTCCCGTCGGCGGCCCACTTCCGCAGCCGGTTGTGGGCGCCCTTCCACGATCCGAAGGACTCGGGCAGGTCCATCCACGGCGTCCCGGTCCGGTACTTGAACGCGATCGCATCGATAACCTGACGGTGATCACGCCACCGCCCACCCCGCCTCGGCGCCCGATCCGGCAGAAACGGCTCGATCCGCGCCCACTGGGCATCAGTCAACGATACACATTAACCAACGATCAGATGATCCGAAGGAAACGGCCTAGTCCCGCTGGCATCGCGCTGTACTGCTTACCCGTCGCATTCACAGTCGCTTTCCCGGCGGAGGCGGCCACTGCTGGTACGCCCTTGGTGACCGCGTCGTCGTAGGACATGCCCTTTCCGTCGCCACTGCCACCAAGGCTCATCATCGCCTTGGGGTGGTTCAGCAACCCGCCGATGTTCATGTTTCGCCCTTCGTTAGAACGGAGCTGCACACATCGCAGCTCTCTTCATGATCGACACAGTTCAGGCCGGGCTCTGCGGGAAACCTCCGTACGGAGCACAGCACGACCCCAGGTTCATGCTTGCGAGCCTCACTCCCCCGCACCCCCGCACCCGCGCGACAGCGCCACCGGGTCGCGTAGCGGCCGAAGGCCACTGGTCGGCGACGGGCGTCGAAGGCGGCAACCTCCGCTCCGTCCGGCGCGGGCGGCACCTCGGCGCGAACCGGAAGCCCAGCTTCGTGAACGCCCACGACGTGCCCGTGGCAGCGCTGACCGGGTGGATTGCTGACTTCTTCAGCCGTTGACTTCGGCTTTGAGATCGGCGAGCGCACCAGCAGAGCAGCACAGCAGCATGGCAGCCTTCGATGAACGGAGCGCCGGTACGACGCCGGTGTACCGGTGCTCACGGGCTGCCATCTCCATCCGGGAGCCGATCTCCTCCCAGCTTGAGGCCAGGAAGGTCAGAACCCCGCACCCGGACTCCTCGGCAACAGCCACCGTTCCTACACGCGCCACGTCGCCCCCATGCGCGATCACGCGGACATCGTCCTCGATGGCACCCACACGACAGCCGACCTCACCGCACAGCTCCAGGCGCACCTGGCTACCAAGCTGCGCTGAAGGCAGACCTCCCGCCCGCAGACATACGGCGGCCCCGAACCAGAGCGCTGGTTTCGGGGCCACCGTGTATATGGAGAGCTGGGGCATATAGCCCTGCGTGGTCAGCCCGCGTCGGGGCGCTGGCCGACCAGCTGGGTGAGTAGCTCGATGATCTGGGCCTGGTTGCGGTCGATCTTCTTGTCGAGGGCTTCGACCTTCTGGTCGAGGTTGCCGATCTGGAGGCGTACCGCGGTGAGGTCGGACTTGATGATGCCGAATTCGCGGTCGTGCTTCTCCGTGACCTCTTCGAAACGGCGGGTCAGGGCAGCGAGCTCGCTGTGGGCGATGGGGTCCTCGGGCACGCGGGCACTCCTGCCAGATCACAAACCGCAGATAAGAAGACTCCACGATAACGCGCCCGCACCCCGTACGACCTTCGGTTCCGCAGACGTCCCCTGCGGCGGAGGCGACGACTCACACCCGTGATCCCCCCGGCACCTGCTGGCACCGGTGCCCTCAAACACCTGACCCGCCACGATGATCGTTGCCACAGTTGATGCACCACGGCACACGCCGTCCGTCGACATCGAGGAGTCACCGTGACCCTGACCAGCTACGAGACCCAGGTGCTGCACCTGCTCGCCACGTCCACCGAACCCGTCGGCACGTTCGACGTGGCTGACGGTCCGGGAAACGCCCTCACCCGGGATCCGCCAGAGCACTGGCCGTGCCGCGGGCGGGCGGATCATCGCCCGGCCACAGGCCAAGCAGGTCGAGCAGCTGCGCGAGGTCGGTGCGATCGATGGCCCGGTCAGCGACCGCCCGGCGCGCGGCGCCCCGGTCCACGGACCCCACCGGGAACAGCAGGGTCGATACCTCCGCAGAGGAGAAGGGGTCCTTCATGGCGTGATGCCACCACAGGCCACATCACCTGGCAGGGTGTACTGCTCCAACCGGCCTCGACCCGGCTCCGCAAGCGGGCGGCAAAGCGGCAGCAGGGGCGCCGTTGGCCGTGGATTATCTGTTCTCCCATCCCGCATCCATGATCCCCTTGATCCCTTGCGGACCAAGGGGGGAAGCGATGGACAAGGCGCGCCTGTTCCAGGGCGGCGTAGTGGGTGCGAGGGCCTATGCCCACGAGATCGCTGATGAGCCCTGGTGGCGCCGGGAGAAGGTCCCACTGGTCTGTCTGCTCTGTACGACACCGGTGGTGTCGCAGCGGGCCCCGGTGGGCCGCGCCCGCAGGAACGCGCTGTTCTGGCTGGCGGCAGGCCGGACCTGTTTCTAGCGGGTTGAAGTAGAGCCACCGCGGCGGCGGTTTTGGGAGCCACGGGTTCGGGCGGTGAGAGCGGGAGCCATCCGGTGTGATGGTCAGCGGCATGCCACTGTTGGCGTAATGGCGTGATTGGTCTGTTTGGCCACTCTTCGCGGTCTCCCCACGGCTTAAAGCACCTTCGTCGAACCTCTGCTTCAACCGAACGCAGCAGCTCGGCATGCACATTGCGGGCGGGGCGCCGAGCCTGGCCCCATGGGCATACGACCATGGGTGGTTGTCGAGCCACCTGACCGGCGCGGCCTGCGCCGGATCACCATCCACGACAAGACGGTGGGCAGCGCCTGGTCCCTCCGTGAGTTGCGGGAGGTACTCCGCGGCCTCGGCTACCCCGACGACATGGACCTGGACGACCCCTCGCGCGTCCACTGGCGCGGCGGCGACAGCAGCGCGTGGCCCGACGACAGGGGCTGGAGACGGCGTGCGGTCATCGTCGGCATGCTCGTGGGGCTGCTCGGCTCGCTGGCGCTGCACGTCGTCATCGGCTGGACGGATGCTCTCGGAGCACTCACCTTCGCGCAACGCCTGGTCGGTGTTCTGTTCCTGCTGGCAGCCGCAGTCCAGGGCAGTGCCTTGCCTGCTGTCGTCGACTACTGGGGCCGTCGGCAGGTCCCGCTGTCCGGAGCGCTGGTACTGCTCGGCGCGCTCATGGCGCTGGCCACCACCAGCCTTCTTCTCCTTCTTTGGCTTGAGGAGCGAGAATTCATACCCAATTTCCTGGCCTTTATCGCCTTGTGGCTCTGGTCTCTATGGGCCCTGCGTATCCTTATCCATGAAAAGGTATGGAAAGGAATACCGCACCCAAGGAAGTTCGCGGCAGGAGTTACCGTCACCGCACTCCTGACGGCCGTCAGCCTGGGCTACTCGATTATCTATCAACCTATTGTCGCTCCCCAGCATTTTATCCTGAGAGCAGAATTCGGCACGCCGCAGGCGGGTGTCGACTCGCCGTACATTCACGTCCCGCTCAAACTCTACGCAAAGAATTCCGGAGGGATCCCGGTCTACCTTGTCGTCGACGATTATTCGGTATGGGGACACACGGCCGAATTCTCCGACTCAGGTGAAGGGATGTCGGAATGGAACGGCGGCGAGGAGGGCGACTGGACGGACGCAGAAAGGTACGTGAAGAACGCCAACTACCAGATCGTGGCATCCGGGCAGTTCCAAGGCCCTGGGTCGGAACTGGACATCGGCGAAGAGTTTAAGTTGGAGAGGGTGATCACGCTTCCCAGGAACACCCGGTACGAGACACTCGAAGCCGAACTTATCTTTGCCGTCGTGAGACAGGATCGGGGGGAGATCGACCGAGAATTCACGGTCGCCAGACCCTCCTGGATGAAATCGGAAGGGAGATATTACTGCCCACCCGAGCGCTGCGGTGAACAGCTCATATATCACGGCCGGGTGCGCCACAACAATAACATGATCAACATGACGAGAAGGTCGCGCTATGTGGCTGCTTTCTGGTCGGCGGACGAGTCCACGGATGTCTTCATCTCCTCATTTGACTTCAAGAAAAAGAAGATAACCGAGTCGATCTACGACATATATGACTCCCTGGACGGAGAAGAACTGAAAAGAGAGGAGGAGAGGTATGACCTCGGCTGGTTCTTCGGCAACACGCATGTGTCCATAAAGGGACTACTGAAGCAGGCGCAGCCCTGAGTCGCACGCACGGTCTCGTCAGATCAGCCGAAAACGACGTGCGGCGAGGCGGAGGTGGCCCGGAAACACCACGCTATGGCCCCCGCCGCCGACTAACGCCGATCCGAACCAGTGACGTGGTCCATCCTCATCACGGACGGCGCAACGTGGCTCCCGAACGCACCGCCCCACTGGCTCTCATTCATCCCGCCAAAACACCGGACCCATGAGGATGTCTGCCCTCTCAACCCGACCGAGGTCCAGCAGAAGATTGCGCGTGGCTCCCAGGGCGTTGCCGTCATCAGCGGAGATGAGCTGCACCTGTTGCTGCCCGGCGACCTGACCCAAATTGATATTCCGACCGGTGTCGACGACGGCCCTGCTGCGGCCGGCGGCGACATCGGGGTGGACATCGCCACGGTACGGCCGCTGCTACCCCCACTGATCAACAGTGCAGTGGTCATCGCCCGGTTCCTGCAGAAGCACGATTTCGACCCCGCGGTGGTCGCCCGGTTCAAGGTGCGCCGCCCGGGCAAGAACACGGCGGTGGCCTGGAGCGAGTTCTGCCACGGCCTTCACCCGAGGACCAGGCCAGGCTGTACACGCGCCTGACCACCGGGCCCAACCCCACCCATCCGGTCGCCCTGTACGGCCGCGTCACCTCCGTCGGCAACGACACCACCGGCCTCAGCGGCCCACCCGCCTGCCGGCCACCGCTCTCCCTCGCCCAGCGCACTCTGCGCCAGGTCCGCACCGCGGCAGCAGCACCCAAACCCGCGCCGGGACCGACGAACACCACCGCCTTACCGCCCAGCAGTACCTCCGCGGTCCCCCGGCCGTTGCCGACCACTTTCCCCCCGGCCCCGGTTCCGGCAGCGGCACCAACGCCGCCCCCGCTCCTGCCCGCCGCGACCCCGCCGACGCCCGTCACGCCGACACCCCCGTCGGTTCCGCCCATGCCGGCCCCCGCGATGCCCGAACTGCCGCACGCACCTGCCGTGCCGCCGCGGCCCACGGTTCCGCCCCAACCCACGAGCCCGCCGCCCACTCGCATGCGCCGCAGCTGGTGGCCGTTCGGCCGACGCCGCTGAAGCCTCTATCGGCGGCGGCCGCCGGAGCGGTTGAGGTGATGGGGGAGGATGTCCCGCCGGGCCTGGTGGGATCCGGCGGGCAGGGCGCATTCGGCGTCGGGTTTGGCGTGGCACACGGGGCAGGAAATGTTCATCAGCCGGTAGGCGCCTGCCCCATGACGGCCCACTCCCGGTCCACCCGGCCGTACGACACGCCCCGGCCCCGGCGCCTGGCCGCTCCCGCAAACCGGGAGAAACGGCGGCGTCGGGCTGCGCCCTGCTGTGCCGGGTGACGGTGTCGAACTGCAAAGAACGCAGGCAAACCTGACCATGCGATGATCACTTTTATGACAAGGACTGGGGAGACTTCCGGGGGACCGGACCCGCATCCCGGCCGGCCGCTTCGGCTGTCCGATCTGGCCGATCCGGCTGACGGCGCCGAGGTTCCCGCCGTTCCGGGAGCGGCTGCCGAGGTGTCCGGTGAGGGCCGAGAGGCTGCGGCGCGGCGGGAGTTCGCGGTGTTGCTGGGTGAGTTCCGGCGTGCGGCGGTGCTGGTGCCGTTGGATCTGTACGGCAGTCTGTGGACGGCTGAGCAGGGTGGGATCCGGTGGATCTGTGCGTTCTCGGACGAGGAGGCGTTGGCCAGGTTTGCTCGTGCGCAGGGTGACGCGGAGCGGGAGTGGGAGTACCGCACCGTGTTCGGTGCGCGGCTGCTGGATGTGATGGTGCCGATGCTGGGGGTGCCTGCGGGTGTGGCGCTGGATGCAGGAGGGGAGGACGGGATGCTGTTCCCGCCTGTTGCCGGTGTGGTGCCGGAGTCGGCCGTGGTCGGTCTCGGGGGTGCGCAGTGAGTGGTTCTGAGGCTGATCTCGACCTGCCTCCGGGTGCGTTGAAGCTGATAGCCGACGGCATCAACAAGGCGCATGGTGAGCTGAAGGACCTGGGCATGATCGGCGAGGCATCCACGGGGCGCGGGTTCTCGGATCTGTCTCTGTCCGGGATGCAGTTGGGTCACGAGGGGCTGGCGTCGGGGTTCAAGACGTTCTGTGAGCGCTGGGAGTGGGGTGTGCGCGGCCTGATGATGCGTGGGAACGGCTTCGCGCACGCGGTGGGCCTGTCGGCGGGTGCGATCGGGGAGCAGGAGCAGTACGTCAAGGACACCTTCAAGATCGCGGTGAACGCAATGAACGGCAACCCGCATCTGACGGAGGACGAGGTCAAGGCCAAGGACTGGGACGAGATCCGCGACCAGCACCAGTGGGACGGGGCGGACTGGAGCGGGGAGTCGTTCTCTGAGGCCCACGCGGAGGTGAAGCAGACCTGGCAGGACACCGCCTACGACGTGGAGGACGGGCTGCTGGACTCGATGGAGAACTCGGGTCTGCTCGACGGGAAGCAGCGCGAGCTGATGGACCAGGAGCTGCGCGAGACTCTCGATCCCACGCAGGAAGCGGTGGACAGGGCGAAGCAGCCGGTGTGGGGGAGCGAGTAGATGGTGGACTTCGGGGGGCTGGTCGACAAGGGCCTGGGCAAGCTCGAAGAGGGCTTGGACGCCGGCAAGAGGATCGTCGGCGAGGGCATCGACAAGGCCACGGATGTCGTCGGGGACGGGCTGGAGTACGTCGGCGCCGAGGACTGGGCGGACTCGGTCGAGGACTGGGGTGACCGTACGGCGTCGTCGCTGGGAGCGAAGGTCGGCGAGCAGCAGCTCGGGCAGACCGAGGAGGCCAACGAGCTGATCCACGGCAACGTCGGTGACATCAACGCCGGCGTCAAGAACCTGCGGGACTTCCAGAGCGCCTTCGACTCGGTGGGCCAGGGCATGAAGGGCCTGGACTCCAACAACTGGAAGGGCGCGGCGGCGAACGCGTTCCGGGAGAAGTTCCAGACGCTCCCCGCGGACTGGTTGCACGCGGCGGACGCCTTCGAGGGCGCGGCCAAGGCCTTGGAGACGTATGCCACGACGGTGACGTGGGCGCAGGGCAAGGCGAAGGAGGCCATCGCCCTCTACAAGAAGGGCCAGGAAACCTCCAAGACCGCGGTCGACGCCTACAACAAGAAGGTCGACGCCTACAACGACGCGCGTACGGGCGACAAGCCGCTGCCCAAGCCGGACCCGTTCACCGATCCGGGCAAGGCCGGCCGGGACCGGGCACAGGAGGTCCTCAACGACGCCCGTCGGCAGCGCAACGAGGCGGCCGACACGGCGAACAAGGCGGTCGCCGCCGCGCTCGCCCATGCGCCGGCGATGCCGTCGGCCACGGACCGGGCCAAGTTCAACCTGGCCGACTGGGGCGTCGGCCAGGGCGTGGAGATGATGCACATGGGCGGCGGCATCGTCAAAGGCGTGGTGGGCATCACCAACTTCGTCCGCGCGGTCAACCCGCTCGACCTGTACAACATCACCCACCCGGCCGACTACTACAAGAACATCAACATGACCCTGGCCGGGCTGGCGTCCACTGCAGCGCACCCGGACCGCGCACTGAAGAACGCCTGGGACGCCGCCAAGGGAGACCCCGCGGAGTTCCTCGGCCGGCTCCTCCCCGAAATCATCGGCACCAAGGGCGCCGGAGTCGTACGCGGCGGCATCCGCGCCGGTCTGAACGGAGCCAAGCACCTGCCCGACGGGCAGAAACCGGGCGGCAGCCGCGGGGATCAGGAGAAGGATCCCAACCACAACAGCAACCAGTGCCGCGACAACGTCTGCGACGGCGACCCGGTGGACATGGCGACGGGCCGCATGCTGCTGCCCCAGACGGACATCGCTCTGCCCGGATCACTTCCCCTCTTGTTTCGGCGCACTTTCGACTCCTCGCACCGTTCAGGTCGCTGGTTCGGTCCAACCTGGTCGAGCACGGTGGACCAGCGACTGGAGATCGACGCGGAAGGTGTCGTCTTCAGCTGCGAGGAGGGCAGCCTGTTGGCGTACCCTCACCCGGCCCCCGGCGTCCCGGTCATGCCGACGTACGGCCGGCGGTGGCCGCTGGACCGGGTCGAGGGCGGCTATACCCTCACCGATCCCGATACCGGCACGGTCTGGCACTTCGTCGATCACAGCGACGACGTCGCGCTCCTGGCCCAGATCGACGACCGCAACGGCCGCTGGATCGCCTTCGAACACGACGACACCGGTGCCCCGACCTCGATCGTCCACCACGGCGGCTACCACCTGAAGCTCACCACGAGCGAAGGCCGAGTGACGGCCCTCCACCTCGCGGGAGCGGCTGCGGACGGATCCGACCAGGATATTCTTCGCTACGGCTACACGGACGGCCACCTGACCGAGGTCACCAATTCCTCCGGCCGCCCCCTGCGCTTCGACTGCGACGAACACGGCCGCATCACCTCGTGGACCGACACCAACGGCAGCCGCTACGACTACGTCTACGACGACCAGGACCGCTGCACCTACCAGTCCGGTACTAACGGCCACGTCGAATCCCGGTTCACCTGGGACGACACGGACCCGGGAACCGGCCTGCGCACCACTTCCCTCACCGATGGCCTCGGCCACACGAAGCGCTTCACGGTCAACGAGCGCTCCCAAGTCGTCGCCGAGATCGACGCCTTGGGAGCGGTCACCCGGTTCGAGTACGACCGCTACAACCGACTGCTGTCACGAACGGATCCGCTGGGCCACATCAGCCGCTTCACCCATGACGAGCACGGCCGTATGACAGTGCTGGAACGCCCGGATGGACGGCAGGCACGCGCCGAATACGACGACAACGGGATGCCGATACGCATCGTCGGCACCGATGGAAACGTCACGCGCCAGACCTTCGACGAGCGCGGAAACCGCACCTCGGTGACCGACCCTTCGGGGGCGACGACGGAGTTCGCGTATGACGCGGCCGGCCTGCTCACGTCGGTGACCGATCCGCTCGGGGCCACCACCCGGCTGGTCCTGGACGGCCGGGGTCTTCCCGTCGAGGTCATCGATCCGTTGGGTGCCACGACCTGCTACGAACACGATGCCTTCGGCCGTAGGATCCAGGTCACCGACGCCCTCGGCGCGCAGACACGCATGGAGTGGACGGTCGAGGGCCGGCCGTCGCGACGCACCGCACCCGACGGCACGGTGGAGTCCTGGACGTACGACGGCGAGGGCAACTGCCTCAGCCACACGGACGCGATGGGCGGCACGACCCGTTTCTCGTACACGGACTTCGACCTTCTGACGGCCCGGACGGGCCCGGACGGTATCCGTCACGAGTTCTCCTACGACACCAACCTGCGGCTGACGCGGGTGACCAACCCGCAGGGCCTGAACTGGGACTATGTCTACGACGCCGCAGGGCGACTGGTCAAGGAGACGGACTTCGACGGCCGGGCGCTGAGCTACGACTACGACCCTTCGGGCCGTCTGGTCTCCCAGGCGAACGGGCTGGGCCAGCACATCGGCTTCACGCACAACGCCCTCGGCCAGGTGGTTCGCAAGGAGGTGGAGGCTGGCGGGGTCACGACCTTCGAGTACGACGTCTTCGACGAACTCGCGGTGGCCGTCGGCCCGGACGCCAGGCTGGAACGCCTGCGGGACCGCAACGGCCGCTTGCAGTCCGAGACGGTCAACGGCCGGACGCTGACGCACAGGTATGACGCGCTGGGGCGCAGGGTCGGGAGGACGACGCCTGGCGGTGCGGTCAGTGCATGGTCGTACGACGTGGCGGGCCGCAGGACGAAGCTCACCACGTCCGGGCGCGACATCGCCTTCTCCTTCGACGCTTTGGGCCGTGAGGTGGGGCGCACGGTCTCGGACTTCGTGGCGCTGACCTCGTCTTTCGACGAGATGAACCGTTTGACGGTCCAGGACATCACGTCCGGGGGCCGTGGCCTCCAGCACCGCGCGTACGCCTACGGCGCGGGCGGCGGTCTCGTCGGCATCAGCGACGCACTCTCCGGTACCCGCGGCTTCGACGTGGACTCGGCCGGTCGCGTCACGGCCGTCCATGCGAAGGGCTGGACCGAGCGGTACGCGTACGACGACGCCGGAAACCAGACGGAGGCCTCGTGGCCGGCGACCCACCCGTCTCACTCCGCGACGGGTGCCCGCACGTACGAGGGCACTCGGATCGTCGGCGCGGGCGCCGTCCGCTACGAACACGACGGCCAGGGCCGGGTCGTGCTGCGCCAGAGGACGCGGCTCTCGCGGAAGCCCGACACCTGGCGCTACGAGTGGGACGCGGAGGACCGTCTCACCGCGGTGACGACACCGGACGGCACGGTCTGGCGGTACGCGTATGACCCCCTGGGCCGACGAATATCCAAGCAGTCCCCTTCCGAGACCGTCTATTTCACCTGGGACGGCACGACCCTTTGCGAGCAGACAGCCCAGAACGTCGTCCTGACCTGGGACCACGCGGGCCAGCGGCCCCTGTCCCAGACGGAACGCCGCACGGACACCGACGACGAGCGCTTCTTCGCCATCGTCACCGACCTGATCGGCACCCCGACGGAACTCGTCGACGAGTCGGGCGAGCTGGCCTGGCGCACCCGCGCCACCCTCTGGGGCACGACGACATGGAACCGTGACGCCACGGCATACACCCCGCTCCGCTTCCCGGGCCAGTACTTCGACCCCGAATCGGGACTCCACTACAACTACTTCCGCTACTACGACCCTGAATCGGCCCGCTACCTCAGCCAGGACCCCCTCGGCCTCGCCCCGGCCCCGAACCCTACGGCGTACGTCCATAACCCCCTGTTGTGGGCGGATCCCCTCGGACTCCTCCCCTGCAGGAAGAACGAACCGGACGACCCTACATGGGGCGGCAGGGTCGTCTACGGCAGACCGGACGGAGAGGGACGCCCGACAGCAATGCACGCCACGCTGGGGCCGGACATGATGGGGAAGAATCCCACGGATCCGCACGGTGATCCGCCGGGTTGGCAGAAGGACGCAGGGTACAACCGAGCCCACCTCCTCGGCGCGCAGCTCGGAGGATCCAACTATGATCCAGCGAATTTCGTCACCATGCACTCCTACGCCAATTCTCCCGTCATGCGCCACATTGAGAAAGAGGTCAGGACCGCAGTAGAATCCGGCGAGACCATCCAGTACAGCGTCACCCCCCGATACAACGGGACTGATAAAATCCCTACCGGGGTATACATCGAGGCTTATGGATCGAACGGCTTCAAGTTCACCCAGCACTGGAGCACCGGAATAACCGAATCAGGCAACACCGCATTCATTCCCAATCAGCCGAGGCAGGACTGACGAGGGCAGTTGAGCAGGTGCCACGCACTGCTACCTGCTCGCCTGCTGCCATCCCGTCCGTCCGGACTCGAGGAACAGGACCCACGCCATGACCAACGCCCTTACCCGTCTTCTCGAAATCGCCCCGGCGCCGAGCCAGCCCCGCCACAAGGATTGGGGTGCGGTCGAAGACACCCTCACGGTCGAGCTCCCCGACGATTACAAAGAGTTCATCGGCGTCTATGGGGGAAGCAACTGGGACGACTACCTCTACGTCCTGGAGCCCGACTGCCCCAACAAACACTACGACCTCCTCAAGTGGGCCAAGTACCAGTTCAAAGACCTGGAAGGCCTGTGGACAGTCGAGAAGAAGCCGGAAGAACTGGAGACCGAGGGATCCGTGGTCATCCCGTGGGCGACCACGGACAACGGAGAATGCCTGTACTGGCTCGTTCTTCCGGGCCTTGAGCCGAACGAATGGACCGTCATGGTGAACGAGGCGCGGGGCGACCGATGGGAACATTACTCGGTATCGTGCACGCAATTCCTCGCGTCCGCTCTCACCGGAGAGCTGCAGTCGAACATCCTCTCGTCACTGTTCCCCCTGGCCACCCATCAATTCCGCCGCCTCGGTCCGGTATGACGATGCGGCGCCCTGCCCACCCCAACGGCTTCGGCGTCAATGCTGAATGAACTCAGCCGGCCTACGTCGGCTGAGGGCCTCGGGATTCAGTTATCCCCACGCACGGCCGGCAATGGCCGCTGGACCGGGTGCCGGGCGGTTATACCGTCACCGATCCAGACACCGGCAGGGTCTGGCACTTCGCCGACCACAGCGACGAGCTCGCGCTCCTGGCCCAGATCGAAGGCCGCAACGGCCGCTGGATCACCTTCGAGCACGACGAGGCGGGTGCTCCGACGGCGATCGTCCACCACGCTGGCTACTACCTGAAGCTCACCGCGAGTGAAGGCCGGGCGGGTGACGGCCCTCCATCTCACGGGAGCTGCGACGGACGGATCCGACCAGGAGATCCTGCGCTACGGCTACACCGATGGCCGGAAGAAGAGTGAGGCCACCAGCACGGTAACCGGATCTCGTCACGTCGCCCCGGTCGCTGGCGGGCTACGCCTCCGCCAACGCCTCCGTGTCTTCAATGCCCGTGAACCCGGCTGCCCGCATGAGCTGGTGCAGTTCCCCCGTGGACCGGATCGTCAATGATCCGCCTCGCAATGATCGACCTGATGAGCCGCAGGCTCACACGAGAGTCGACTCCGAACTGGAAGGACTCATAGCCGCCGGGCCACGCTGACACGTGCGTCCTCGCCCCTCATGTCCTGCGGCCAGCGGTCATCGATGACACCCGCCGCCTCCCGGCAGGCGCAACAGGCGTTCTCCCGCTCCGGCAGCCACCAGTGATCCGAAGGCGATATGCCTGCTACCTGGATTCCGCACAGCGTCCTGTCGAAGACGCCGAAGGCGTGAGCGACGTCGGCGGAAAGGCCGTCCGCGACGGTCCTCTCCCAACGCATCTCCACGGGCAAGTACGGCGGCCGCGAGACCTCGAACCACTCGCCACCCACATGCGTGGCGGCGTGGCACCAGGAACAGGACCAGATCTCCTCTTCCGACACAGTCGGCAGCACCGGCCATCGCCACATCGCCCGTCCGCATACATCGCACTCCACGGACGGATCCTCACACGCCTCCGTGCGTGGCCCAACCCGCTGACTGGCTTTGTCGGCGAGTTACGGGTTCTGGCACAGATCTTGGGGAGCCGTCGCGGAGGGTGATGGCGCTGTTCGATTGAGGGGGTCCAAGCCCCGGTTGCTCGGCCTGAAGGCTTGACTCGTACCCTCCGCACATGACTGATGATCCGTTCCAGTGCCGCTGCGTCCTCTGCCATGACTACGGCGACCGGGACGAAGCGGACAGCATGGATCTGACGGTCATCGAGCACGTGCAGCAGCACGGATGGCACGTCGTGATGGTTCCCGAAGACGAGATCGGTCCTGGTTTCGCCTACACGATCGGCCTCACGCACACCCACGGCGGACCTGAACTCGCCATGTTCGGGCTCGATGTCCACGCCATGCACCGCATGCTCAACACGCTCGGAGAGATGACCGCAGCGGGCGAAGCGCTGGCGGACGACCAGAGCCATCCTGATGTTGTCCACGGGTATCGAGTCGCGCTCAGGCAGGTTGATCGCAGCTGGTACCGGACCTTCTTCGGGCAGGCCATCGGGTTCTACCGGCGGCCGCCTCTCCCCGTGCTGCAAGTCGCGTGGCCTGATGCCGAGGGCCATTTCCACTGGGATGAGCAGGCTGACGAGAGGCATCGCGACTCACAGCCTCAGTTGTGGCTCCCTTCGCGCGACCATCCTGTCGGGATCTGGACGGCCGATCTCTGATCTCAGGGGGCCGGGAAGCCGGCGAGCCGGCACCCGGACGATGCGCTACTGGAGCAAGATCATCTTGCGTAGGAGTTCGAATCCGGCTCGGCCGTAGAGTTGCCGCTTGATCTTCTTGATGCGGTTCACGGCGCCCTCGATGCTGCCCGAGTTCCAGTCCAGGCTGAGGCCGGCAGTCACGGCGTCGAGGTCTCGGAGAAGGTGGAGTGCGAAGCCGGTGAGCCCGGGCAACTGGCTGGCGTCGACGGCTTCGATCCAGGCAGGAAGCGTGGCGCCGAGGCGGCCAGTGAGCATCTCGCCGAAATCGCGGACGTGTCCCGCGGCCGTGTCCAGTTCGGGACAGCGGGCCAGGACGTCCTTGAGGCCGACGCTGTCTTCCTCGCTCAAGGTGGCGGGGTGGCGGGTGATCCACCCGGTCACTTGCCGTACCGTCGGCGGCCGCGGCGGTGCGGCGGATGGAGCCCCGCGCAAGGTGGCGATTTGGGCTCGGACCATGCCATAAGTGACGGGAGCCTGCTCGGCGACCAGCTCGCCGTGGAGCTGGGTGACGCTGGTGCATCCCTCCGCGAATCGTCGTTCGAGGTAGGGCTTGTAGGGGTCGAGTCTGCTGGGCCGGGGCAGGTTGTCGCGGATAGAGTCCTGCCAGTGTGCGGCGTTCGCGTACCGGAGGACGGTGTTGAGGCCCCAGCCCAGGTGCCGGGCGATCGCTCGACGTGAGTGGCCCTGGGCGAGCATCTCGTGGACCAGGGCGTGTGCGGCCTTCTTCCGCTCGGCTCGCCGGCCGACCGGCTCGGCGCCGTTCTGCGGCCGATCGGAAGTCGATGGGGTGTCCTGCGGCAGCATGCCGCTGGGCATCGGGTTACGCAGGCAGTCGCGATGGGCGGCGACGCAGGTCTCCACGGCCCGGCCAAGGCCCTGCCACAGATGGAACCGGTCAGCGACCTGCAGAGCAACGCGGTCAGCGATAGTCGTTGAGCCAGTCACCCGGGATCAGGTCACGAACACGGTCGAGGTCTTCTGCCGTCCGACCACGGGCCAAAACGGCCATGCCGTCGTCGCGCAGGAGAGCGTCCTGGCCCATGAACCAGCGAGTCGCGTGGTCTTCCTCGCCGACGGGATACGCCGGGAAGGGCAGCTGGACGCAGTTCTCCTCCAGCAGTCCGATGCTGTCATCATCGGCCTCAAGGAAGTCGCACGGCTCACCGTCGGCCTGGACGGACTCCGACAGAAGGATCTCGACGAAGCAGAGGGAAAGACGCTCCAGCCAGCTTTCCCATCGCTCGGCGCTCTTGTCGGCCAGTTCAGACCGGATGAACACCGCAGGGTCGTCGTCCTGGAGGCTGTCGAGGAGGATGCCCCAGGATGCGGCTCCCTGATTCTCGTGCCGGAAGACCAGGGCCTCCTTGGTGTCATCCACATACAGCTCCGCCGGGCCGAGCAGCACATCGTGGTTGTTGGTCAGATCCCCGCGGCGCCCGAACAGCAGATACGCCTCGCGCAACGCCGCCGGCAGCCGAACGCCCAACCTCTCCTCAGCCGCGGCCAGATCGGCCTCCCCCCACCCGTCGCCGCTCTCCAGGGCGCTGGCCCAATGGGCAGCGAACCCCTGGATGAAGCCCCATGCACCACTACGTCCTTCAACGCCGCCGACGAGAGCCGCAGCAAGATCGAACTCTTGTTTCATGCCAAGACGATATCCGTCCCGCTCGTCAGCCCTGTCCATACGCCGACACGCGGACCCGGTGTTCTCGGAACTCAGCAATATTCTCGACCCGATTGATCAACATCTGTTGCCCGAACTCGGCATCAACCGTTCTCGCCTCACAGGCTCTGGCTCAACTTCTGTGACGTAGTCACTCTCTGTGGCATTCGGAACGGGTTTGTTCGAACGTGAAGTTGCCTGAAAAGGGGCGGGCTTGATGCCTGGCAGGGTGAAGCTCCAGGACCGTGACATGCCTTTCGAAGATGTTGTTCGCGCCGCTCGCCGACGTTGCCGTGACCTCCGTCGATCCAGGTGACGACCGCCTATGCGTCGAGATCCGCAGTACGACCGACGGTGCTGCGTGCCCAGGCTGTGGATCTTGGTCATCTCGCCTTCACGGCTCTTACAACGAGCAGCCGATCACCGTGTCCCAGGCGATGTCCGGTCCTCATTGATCCTTCGAGGGGTTCACAACACCGACGCACGGAAAGTGGGGATCATGTTGCGCCGCCGGGGAGACGGAAGTGTCAGCCGGTCTGGTCCAGAGGGTGAGGTACGGCCGAGGCTCGGGCGGGAAGCTGGGCAAGGCCGGCCCGCTCGGATCGGGGCCGGTCCAGCGCCCGCAAACGTACGGCCTCCACGTCACGGCGCCGCTGGGTGAGAGAGGCGTCAATCGGCCCTGGCCGCTGGTCTCGGACGGTTTCCGGCGCAGGGAACGCGCGGCGGCTGAGCTCGCGCATCACCGGTTCTGCCGCTCCACCGCTTCGACGATGGCAGGGTCCACCTGGAACGGCACCGCGGCCTGGCGGTGGGTTTCGATGGCCTGACGGTAGCCCTCCGGCGGGGGCTGGCGCGGCACCGGAGCGGCGAGTACGGCCGGGTACCTGGGTCACAGCTGCTGGGTCAGGAGCAGGGACAGCGCCGGGCGGCATGATCCGCAGGCTGTGTACGAGCGGACGGCCTGCCGCGGTGTTGACGGCCTCGATGACGCGGCCCTGTTCCGGGCGCACCTTCGCCACCCAGGCCGACGATTCCGGACACACGGTGAGTTGGCGGGAGCCGGGTCGAAGGCGACGGCGGCGACGTGCCCGGCGAGGCCGGGGGCGATGGCGGCCCACCGCTCGCACGGGGAAGCGCCGGCGGCCGGGAGCTGCCAGGCCCGCTCGGTGACCAGCGCGCCGAGTGTCGCGCCGAGGCCCATCGGCTCGCGCCCGTCGCGCCGGACCGTACGAGTCGGCCGCGGCTTCGGCTTCACCTTCTGGCTGGCACCCCTCTTCCGCGCCGCCTCCATCGCGGCTCGGAGTGCAACCCGGGCCAGGTCGACGCCGGACACCTCGCCGCCACTCACGACTGCCCCCACGTGACGTGTCCGAGGACCAGGTGGTGGGTGCCCGCTAGGCGCTGTGCCTCGTCGACCAGCTGGTTGCTGAACAGGCGTCGGGCCGATACCTCGCCGTACTCGTCGATGTGGTCGAAGACGATCTCGTGGTCCTTCGACGCCCGAACTCGCCAGTCGCGTACCTGGTCGCGGGTCAGGTCCTCGAGGATCAGCTTTGGGGCGTCGTCGTTGGCCTGCGGCCCCGGAGCTGCCACGGACGAGCGCGGGGTGGGTACAACCGAGGTCACCGGCGCGGCCGGAACCTCGAGGTCCTGCTGTGCGGCGGCGGCGGCTTCGGCGCGGGCCTGGGCGGCGGCGGCCTGCTGCTCGCGGACCTGCGCCCACCGGTGCTCGCGGATCCAAGCCTGGGCGATCACCTCCTGGTGCAGTTGCAGGTCGGTGGCCGCACGGCGCTCGGTTTCGGAGGCACCGGGCATCGCGTCGCCGACCGCGGCGGCGACCGCATGGCGCTGGGCGCGGTGGTCGGCTTGCCGGTCTTCGCAGCGCGGGCAGTCCTGGCCCGAGTCCAGCAGCACCCGGTCGTCGCACCTCACGTCGGAGCACTGTTGACGCTGGGGTAGGGCCCGACCAATCAGCCAGCCCACCGGGTCCGCGATCGGGCCGCCCAGCCGCATCTGATCCTCCAAGCGGCGGGCGATCCGGTCGGCAAGGACCTCCGGCGCATCGGCGAACCCGGCGAACCCGGCCAGCCGGGCGAGCTCGTTACGAGCGGCGGTCTCGACCAGGCGGCGGGCGGCCGGACGGTCCAGGCGCGCCCAGACCAAGTCGGCCGGAGCCAGGACGACCCGCAGATCCTTCGGCGGCAGAGGCACCTTCCCCCGCTGCTGCTTGTCCTGACCTCCACCGTCCACGACCCGCACCGGAGCACCGGCCACCGGCCCACGGCCACCACCCCTCACGCCTTCGATCACCGGGGACTTCTCCAGCTGTTCCCCGCGCAGCGGGCCGCCGTCCTCGCGCACCCACGCGCGGTCCGGCAGATCACCGGACCCGTTACGGCCTTCGCCGGAAAAGCCACCAGAGAGCGCAAGAGACCCGTCAGGAGTAACCACAGAAGCGTGGAGAGCGTGGTGCTGTGCAGCTACGGCGAGGTCTGCCACTTCAGCCGTCTCGCCCTGCCCAGGGCCCTCCACCCCAGTCGTCACAAGGATCTCGCCCGTCTCGTCCGACTCAAGATCTCCGGATGCAGTACCGGCGAGGTCTGCAAACACGGCGTTGGCCGCCCGGCGGGCCTCCCGTACAGCCACGCCGTGGGCCTTGGCCACCGGCACCAGGCGTACCCGCGACTTCGCGTTCAGGCCCGATCCGGTCTCCTGCCGCACCACGTCCGCGACGCCGTGCGCCTGGAGCCGCTTGAGCACCTTCGCCCCGGCCGCCGCCGTGCAGCCCAGCAGCCGCGCGACCGTCGCCGCCGGACGCCCCCGGTCGGTGTCCACCGACCCGGGGCACAGCTGCAGCCAGCCCGCCGAACCCGTCGTCAGCACCATCAGCAGCAGCCCGAGCCGGTCCGTCGCGGCGCCCCGGCCTGTACGCCCGGCGAGCAGCCCGGCCGGGACCGGCGCCTTGTCCTTCGGTGCCCAGCCCGGACCGAACAGCACCTCGATCAGGCTGAGCAGCACCGCGAGTTCCGAACGCGACAGCGCTAGGGCGTGCTGCCGGTTGCCGGCCTTCTGCGCCCGGTACATCGGGATCACCCAGCACTCCAGGCCCGTCGCGTGCCCGAAGGCGTTCGTGGCGACGTTCGAGCCGAGGATCCCCGCCCTGCGCAGCTCGGGCAGCACGGTGTGCGCGACCGTCGACTGCGAGACCCCCATCCACCGGCCGAGCTCCGCCGCCCAGATCGACACCTGGTAGTCGTCAGCCACCTTCGACTTCGCCATCAGCACCACCGAGGCCAACCGAGCCCCGTCCGACGCGCCGGCCAGCGCTGGGGACGTCACCAGCGCGCGGACTGCGTCCAGCAGCCGGGCCCGCATCGTCGGCGTCAGCTGGAGAGGGTTGCCCAGCTCCAGCGCAACGACCGGCCCTGCCTGTGCCGGGACCGACCGCAGCCCGCGGCGCGGGGCCCTGCCGGTGAACTCCGTACGGGGACGTGGGAGCGCGACGACCGACGCTGCCAGGGCGTTCATCGGACCACCACCCCAACAGAGGCGGTGGACACTGCATAAGCCGAACGGCTCAACATCGTCGGAGTAGCCATCGGGCCTGCATACGCGCCAAAGCGGACACCTCCCGTGGAAGCCGTTTCGTGAACCATTCGCTGAGCCTGCAGCGCTCGGCCTGTGGACAGACGAAGCCCAGTACCGATACCCCCCAGCGCTCCCGCAGGGCGGGTAAAAATCTTGAAGCCCATCCCGTCACACGGGACGCCGTCTTCGAGGACACCACCGTCGACGGAGTTGTCGATGACCTCTGAGAGCGCGTGCACGAAGAGGGCGTCTGACACCGCGACCGTGGGTAGCGAGCCCACCTCGGAGGCGCTGCCGTTGTCGTTCTCTGCCGGAGATCTAACTTCCGGTGCGAACTCTGCAAAGAGGGATGAAACGGTCTGTGGTCCCGACACTAGGGACGTCCGCCGGGCGTGAACCGGTGTGAAACGGACAATGCCAAGCTGACAGGGACCACCACTGTCGTGCACTATGAGAACGACCAACCTTCCATATAGCTGGACGACCGCGCCCCTCGGGGCTGGCCCACCGGATGTGTGGATGTGACGGGTACGCCCCCCTTCGTGAGAAGCGGGGCAAACACCGACCGGGTGGGGGGAGATTTCTCCGTCCCTCCCGGTACTGCTGAACCGCGAGCCCCTGTGGTGGGGGCCCGCGGGTGACGCAACTGCTAGCTGCAGCTGTGGTGGCCGTGGTTAGTGGCCGGTGTGGGTACAGAGCTCTGGTTAGGGGCTCAGGCAAAACGAGCGGCTCGGTGAGCCGCAGCTCAGGACCAGGTATGAACTGGGACCTGAGCGAGACGGGCCGCGCGAGGCCAGCGGGTGGTTAATCCGCTTCCGGCGCGCGCGGCCGATGGCCGTTAGGTCATCCCGACCCCCTCGATACCGAAGGTGGCGTCGGCGACCCCGAAAACGGCCGGGACCGTGAGGTCACTCCTCATTGGGAGCCCCCTCGGCGGCATCCGGATGCTTCGCGGCCAGCCTCCGAAGGAGATGGGCGTACTTCAAGCGATTGCCGCGGTGGGGCTGGGTGAGTCCCGCCTCCCACCGTGCGACGGCGACTCGTTGGACGCCGATGGCGTCCGCGACCTCGGCCTGCGTAAGGCCGGCGGCAAGCCGCAGCTGCTGCCGGACCTGGGGCGCGGGGAGGGTGCCCTCGTCCACCAGGGCGTCAATTCGCCGCAGCGGATCCGACATCACAACCCCCACCCTAGGAAACGTTTCCTGAAAAGATACACATCCCCGGCGATCTTCGGTACCGAAAACGAGCGTGTCGTTGTGCGAGATACTCACCCCTCCCCTCCCTTCTCCGAGGATTACTCCGCCCTTGGCGTGAGAACGCGCAGGTAGGACCGCTGGTGCCCCAGATTCGGCACGGATTCCGGGCTGTTGCCGCAGCACGGTTCAGGTGAGTCGGTGGCTTCAGACAGCTCCTTGACGGCGGTTACGGCTGCCACTCGCTCTCCAGCACGGAGTACAGGACGCTGTCCCGCCAGGCTCCGTTGGTGTGCACGTGGTCGCGGAGGACGCCCTCCCTCTGGAAGCCGAGGCGCTCTACGAGGGCAATCGAGGCCTGGTTCGAGGGGCCGATGGCGGCGCTGACTCGGTGCAGCCCGAGCTCGGAGAACACGTACGACGTCAGGCGGCGCGCTGCATCTGTGGCGTACCCGCGGCCCCACTCCTGCGCGGCGATCGCGTAGCCCAACTTGCCCGCCCGGGTACCGGCGAACGCGATGCGGGCAAAGCCGACCACGCGGTCTTCGCCCTTGGGCGTCACCGCCAGGTAGTACTCGGTGCGGGGCTGCTCCTGGGCGCGGGCGACTGCACCTTCGACCATGGCGACGGCTTCGGCCCGGGAGCGGCTGTCGAAGGAGAGCCAGTGGGTGACCTGGTCGTTGCCGATAATGGCCAGGACATCGTCGACGTCTCCGGGAGCGAATTCCCGGAGCGTGACCTGGTCGCCAACGAGGTGGATCGGGTACGTCAACGGAGGCTCCTAGCGGGGCAGCGACTTGAGCGGGGTACGGGTGAACGCCTCGATCTGCTCCTGCAGGCCGGACGCCTCCTCGGCGAGCGGGGAGTCGCGCAGAGCGCGGTGGACGCGTTGGGTCGCGTTCACGATTCCGTTGATGCGCTGCTCGGGGGCGAGATCGAGGACCGGCGAAACGGCTTCGGTGGCGCCTTCTAGCTCGCCCATCTGGATGCGCGTGATGGCGAGCGCGCTGCGTGCTCCTGCCTCGTCGCCGAAGGCCCACTCCGGGGAACTGCTGTCCTCGTAAGCGGCAACGGCGCGGGTCGCGTAGTCGTTGGCGACGCTGCTCTGCGAGGGCAGCCAGGACAGGGCCTCGGCCGCGTAGTAGATCTGGCGGGTCCGGCCGAAGAGGCAGAGGCCGCCGAGTTCGTCGACCTCGTCCTCCTGGACCAGGTCCCAGGCACGCTCCGCGCGTTCGATCGCGGCGCGGGCTGCATTCGCGTTTCCGAGTGCCGCATGGGCCCTGGCCTCGTTCATGGGCAGCCAGACGCTCGACGAGTTGACCGCCGCGAACTCGGCGCCGGACTGGGCGTAGCGGACCGACTCTCGGGTCCGACCGGCCCAGTACGAGACCAGCGACTGGACTCCGCGGATCCAGGCCCGAAGCCCGTTGTGGTCCGCCTGGTCAGCGCACACGAACGCGGTACGGGCCTGGGTGAGTGCCGCGTGCGGGTCGGCCAAGTCATGGCTCGCCTTCGCGAGCAGACCGCCCGTCACCCCGGCGAGGAAGTACAGCTGGCGGGCCTGCGAGGGGCGACGCTGCTGCTCCAGCAACGTGTAGATCGTGTCCTGCGTGGTGATGAGGTCCGGCAACAGCTCCGACAGCGGCCGCTGCGGATAGTCCATCGCCAGATTCTGGACGTCGGCGTGCACCTGTTCCATCACGTTGGCCGTGAGGTCGGTCTGCCCCGCCGTGAAAGCGAAGCTTTTGGCTCGCCGTGCAGCCATCTCGATCAGCTCCCTGTCCGCAGTGGGCCCGCCTGTCGCCAGGATCAGCCCGGTGGGTTCGTCGACCGCCGGGAGGGACCCCACCCATGGAGCGAGGAGTTCTTCCAGCGGCATGCCGAACATGCTTTGCAGGACACGGCGCATGACGGGGGTGGTACTGGCCCGCTCACCACTGGCTAGCCGGCGTAAGTGCCTGGTGCTGAGGGTGACGTTCTCCCCAAGCCTTATAGCGAGCTGCCCGAAGTCCCGGACGATCTCGTCGTACGTGCGCGGCTGCTGCCGCAGCAGGTACTCCAGTCTCGTCCTTGGATCCCCCTGACTGGCGCTGCCGGCCACCGGTCCTCCCCGAGTCACGAATATCGTGCTCTGCACCCTCAGTGTCAGTCGCAAGCGACGCCGAGTCAGCAGAGCAAGGGCCCTGGTCCGCTAGCGGTCCGCTTCTTGTCCGGGACTGGTCCAGGACCGGTCCGCCGCCGGACCTCGTGTGGTCATGCTCTTTCATCCCACCCTGGTGATCGACAAGTTCGCACATTCGATTGCAGGGAGGCGGGAGTCAATGCGGGCCCTCATGGGTGGAAGGACGTGCACGGCGGAGCTCCTCCAGCACGTGCTCCGGGTGACCGTCGTACACGATGTGGGGCTCCGCGTCGGTCGGCGGGACGAAGCGGCCCGCGTGGCGCAGCAGGTCTTCCTCGCTGAACTCGATGCTGTTGGCGTCGACCAGCGACTGTTCATTGCGCTGCCGGATCCGGTCCCAGCGCACCTCGTGCGGCACTGGCAGGTAGACCAGGACCGGCGTGCCGCCGGCCTCCATCACGGTCGCTGCCCAGTGGGCCCGTTCTTCGTGAGTCCAGAAGCCGTGGTCGACCACGACGTCATGTCCGGCCTCCAGGAGCTCCTGGAGCTCAAGGGCGATGTCCTTGAGTACGGGGGCTTCCCTGACCTTGAACTCGCCGCGGGGGAAGTCTCGGCCGTAGTGGCCGTACCGGCGGAACATCTCCTCGTCCGGGCAGAGGCGCCGGAACCCGGCCTGCTCCAGAGCGCGTGCGAGGGTCGTCTTGCCGGAACCCTGCAGACCGGACAGAAGGATCGCCCGCGGCGCGGGACCCGGTCGGCCGGACAGGGCCGCGGAGATGCGTCGGATCTCGAATCGTCCTTCCAGAGGCAGGGTGTCGGTGCGCTGCGCGCGCAGGAGTACGTCCAGCCGGCGCTCAAGGCAGCCAGCGAGGGTGTCGTCCAGGAGCTCGGCCTCGCGTGTAGTCACCGCAGGACCTCTGAGGTTGTCCTGCGCGTCCGGCCTGGGGCGCCCAGGTCCACGCCGTACTCCAGCACCTCGCCATCGGCATCCATGAACCGGGCGGTGAGGACCAGGATCGCCGCAGTGGTGTCGGCTTCCAGCTCCAGGAGCTCGAGGTCGTCCGCAGTAGCGATGCGTGCCGACTCCTCGTCGATCCGCTTAGCAACCTGCCGTCCGGTGGCCTTAGCGATCAAGTCGAGCGACAGCCCGCCCTTGAGCCGCGCGCTGCGCGCCAGCTCCGGGAGGAGTTGGGCGAAGTCGGCCAGGATCCAGGACGTGGAGTGGGAGACGATGCCGTGATCGTCCCGGTAGACACGGCTGCGGCGAATCACGTCGTCACCAGGCGAAATGCCAAGCGCGTGTGCAACGTCCTCAGGAGCTTCGACTATGCCGGCAGTGTGGCCGGACGACTGTTCGCCCACCCCCCACGAGGACTGAGTCTTGCTGCTGCGGTCGTGACGCTCCGAGCCCGAGGACAGCGAGATGGGGCGCGCCATCACCTCAGTGCCCACACCCGGGATGCCCTGCACCAGCTTCTCTTCGCGGAGGAGCCGCATCGCCCGGTCCGCAGTAGCAGTGCTGACGTTCCATTCGGTGGACAGCGCCTTGATGCTGGGCAGGAGGTTGCCGGGCGCGAGAGCCCCGGAGCTGATCAGGTCGCGGTAGTGGCCCGCGATGCGCGCGTACGGCGGCCGGTTGTCGGCTCGGGGTGGCCCGGACATGTGCCTTCGCCTCCTTCAGGTTCATCTGGTTGCCTCACTATACCGCTTGACACCTGAGGGTACCTGATGCAACCTGATGTATGTAAGTCGGTGGTCCTCACGGAACACCGACTACCGCAAGACCGTAGGAAGTTGTCCGCCTCGTAAGAGGGGGCCGGGTCGATGGCAACACCAAATCCCCGGGTTTTCGACCTCCTGCATGCAGCGCTATGCGCTGTCCGTCCGTCAGGACGCCGGGGTCACCCGTGCGGCCTGGTGGGCGGAGAGAGCACCGCGAAGTACCTACTCCCCTCCCCTTCGCACATAAGGAGATTCGCCATGGCCATCACTGCCGCGATGCCCGCCGCCAAGGAACGCCCCCGCCGGACCCGCACGAAGCGGGTCAGCGCCTTAGCCGCCCTCAAGCTCTCCAGGCTTCTGCCCTCGCACATCGACCTCCGTGACCCGCTCAAGGCCGTTCTGGTCTGTGGGGACTGCGGAACCTGGGTGCCGATCACCGGAATGCAGAGCAAGGTGCAGAAGCTGGTCCCGCACCACACCGGCAAGGCTGGCGTCGCCGACGCGATCCACTGCCGGAGCAGCAACCGCCGGATCGAGTTCGACATGACGCTCCCCGAATGGCGCCAGGCCCTGACCGACGCCGCCACGGAAGCCTCCAGCCGCCAAGCCACCACGGTGCTGGCCAAGGCGTTCAGTCCGCAGACCGACCGGACCTTGCGGGCTCGTGCCGAGCGCACCCCCGCTGGGCGCGTGGGCGACTGGGACGCGGTTCAGGTGCAGGTTGGCGAGGCCGACGCCGCACGGAAGAGGGTCCCGGACGGGGCGCGCCCAGCTGATGGCCCCGAGGTTCCGCAGGAGCCGGAGCACCTGGAGCGTCACGACCGGCGGCAGGCGGAGCTGGGCAGGTACACCCGTGACGGTCATCCGGCAGAGGGGGCTCCTGTGCAGCCCGAGTGTGCGCACTGCGGGACCACCGAGCTGAACTTCGTTCGCGCAGCCGCTGCCGGATGGCGTCAGGTCCTCCGCCGGACCCACTGCGGTCGGTGCGCTGGCCGATTCCCGGCCTGGATGCGCACCCAGTTCTGACTCGCACGCGGAGACGATCGCCCACGGCCCCGGCCGCCCCGTTTCAACTGGGGGCGGCCGGGGCCGTGGCTGCTCGTACGAACAGCCTGAACAGCACGACAGCCCCGGTGACTTGGAACCCCCCGGGGCTGTCCAGGACCTACGTGGAGGACCTGATGCACAGGATCGCACAACACCCGACCGACTCGGACCCGGACATGGACGAAGCCCTGCGCCGCGTACGAGAGGGGTGGTGACCGGCATGGACTGGCGCCATAACGCGGTCTGCCGGGAGGAGGACCCGGAGCTGTTTTTCCCCATTGGCAATACGGGCCCCGCGCTCATGCAGATCCAGGAAGCCAAGGCCTTGTGCTGCCGCTGCCCGGTCATGAAGCAGTGCCTCCAGTGGGCGCTGGAGTCCGGCCAGGACGAGGGCGTCTGGGGCGGTCTGTCCGAAGGCGAGCGGCGGGCGATGAAGCGCCGCGCCGCACGCAACCGGGCCCGGAACGCGAAGAACGGAGCGGCGGTATGAGCGAGGCCGACCAGAAGCGCCTGGAGGACAAGCTCCGCCGTACGAACGAGGAGCACGACCTCGGCCGACGCCTCCACGGGTGAGACCCCGCCCGGCTGACCCGCGGTGCGGGACGGAAACCCAACTCCGCTCCCGCACCGCGCTGCTCGACCAGGCCGGTCGCCCGCCAGACGGGCAGCCAGCCTTTCGCACGCCTCCAGCCCGGGAGAGTCTCGGGCCCGCATCCCTGCAGGAGAGCCCATGCGTACCAGCACCCAGCTCGACACCGCGACGTCCACCGGCGCCACCCGGCTGCCCGACGCGCTCTGCACACACACCCCAACCTGCCCGACGGCCTACAGTCCGGACCGGGAGGCCGCGCGCGTCGTGGCCGCCCACCCGGAGCAGGGCTGGAGCCTCCTCTGCAACGCCGTCCTGGTCTTCGACGACACCGGCGAGCTGCTCCCCGACGGCCGGATCATTGCCCCGCACCGCCACCTTGCTGCGGTCTGACGGCTGCCTGATCCGCCCACACCGGCCGCTGAACTCTTGGCGGCCGGTGTGGGCGGTGAAGGGGAGCCGGACAGCGAAAGCGCTCCCGCCGCGGGAGCCGAGGGCCACTTCCTTCCCGCCCCGCAGCACGCCACCACGCCGCCCGCCCGCACGCCGGGCCGCCGGCCTTTCGGCACGGCTCCGCCCGGGAACGATCCCGAGCTCGCTGCTTCCACTGGAGGACCGATGGCGCACACCATCCCGCTCAAGAGCCCGCTGGACGACACCGGCCTGTCTCACCGCGACACGCTGACCAGCCCGGCGGCCTCCGTCCCGGTCGACGCCTCGCGGTACTTCCACCGGCACTTCGTGGACGCCCGTCCGGCCTCGGGCGGTGGCACCGTCTTCCGCTTCACGGCCTTCAGCGGCTACGAGTCGCAGCCGGAGATGCCCGCTGGCGCCTACGACGATACGGCGATGACCTGGGAGCTGCGCGATCAGCTGCGCGACCAGTACACCGCCGCCCGAGTGCTGTGGTCCCACGCCCGCCTGCGCCACCGGGCCGCGCCGCTGCTGCACAAGGCGGGGCCGCTCTGGTCGGCGTGGACGGCGGCCCGAGACGAGCTGGTCGCCACCTTCGCGCAGTTCTGGGGCGCCGGGGACGGCCTCTGGCGCGCGCAGCTGCTGCGTCTGACGGACGCGGAGCGCGCCGCGCAGCAGGCCGCCAGTGCCTTCGATGTGGTCGCCCGCGAGCTTGCCCAGACTGTTGCCGACCAGGTCGACGTCGCCGGGTGGGACGAGGCGCTGGCGCTGACGACGGTCGCCGGGGAGCTCGGGTACGACGCGTCGGACTGGAAGGTCCACCACGTCGACGACCACACCCACCCCCTCCCGCAGTACTGCATCGTCCGTGACGGCGTCGACCACTACGGGCGGGCCACCCCGCTGACCGTTTCGGCAACGCAACTGATCGAGGAACAGCGGGAACGGCTGCGCGAGGTCGCCGCCCTCGCGGGTGACCACGACCAGGCCCGCCGCACGCCCGCCTGATCCCGCCGCGGGCCGCTGCTCCACGCCGCTTCGACGACACCGACCGCCGTTTCGGCAGCAGCCGCCCGCGTTTCGGACGCGGCCCCCAACCCTTTCGCTCACCCCCTGAAACGCCCCGCTGGAGGCCCCACATGACCCTCACCGACTGGCCGCGCACCGCGGCCGCCCCCGACCCCCAGACGGCCTCACCGGCCGCCGTTTCGGGAACGCCCAGGCCGGTTTCGAGGGCGCCCGGCCCTGTTTCGGATGTGCCGGAGCTCGCTTCGGAGACGGAAAGCGGAACCGGAACGAAACCTTCCCTGGGGAGGCTGACCGGGAGCCAGAAGATGGCGACGGGCGCCATCGTGGCCGCCGCGCTCGTGCTGGCGGGCATCGGCCTGTACCTGTCCTTCGAGCACGTCGCGGTCTTCGCGCACGAGGAGCTCCGCTTCGGCTCGCTGGGCAAGGGTCAGCTCTTCGCCGTCGGCGTCGACGTCGGCATCATGATCATGATCGCGGTCGACCTGCTGATGGCCTGGCTCAAGCGCCCCATCAGCTGGATCCGCTACCCCGTATGGCTTCTCACCGCCGCCACGGTGGTCCTCAACGCCGCCTCGGGCGCCCCCAGGAACCGCGGGTGGGGGCTGGTCGACTATGTCGCGGCGGGCGCTCACGGCCTCGTGCCCGTCCTCTTCATCGCCGTGGTGGAGCTGGGCCGGGACGCCATCGACCGCATGGTGCGGCCCGATCAGGCCGAGCGGGACTCGATCCCGTGGATCAGGTGGACCCTCGCCCCCGCCGCCACGGCCAGGATCTTCCGCCGGATGCGGCTGTGGGGGGTCAACTCCTACCCGGAGATGGTCCGCCGGGACCAGGAGCTCATTGCCTACGAGCAGTGGCTCAGGCGCAAGTACGACGGCGACCTGAGCCAGGCCGACGAGGACGAGCTGCTTCCCATGCGCATGGCCCCGTACGGCTACACCGTCGCCCAGGCCCTCGCCATGCCTGATGAGCAGGAAAAGGCAGCTCAGGAGCGGGAGGAGGAAGCCGAGCGCCGGCGCCTGGACGCAGAGACGCGCAGCGAGGTCGCCAAGGCGGACTCCGAAGCCGAGCGGCTGCGAGCCAAGGGCAAGGTGGAGTCGGTCCGAGCGGAGGTCGACGGCCAGACCGGCCAGGCCCGCGCGCACGCCCGAGCCCAGGTCAGCGCCGCAGAACGGGCCGCCGAGCTGGAGGAGGCGGCGCTGGAGACGGCGGTCGTCGCCGAGGCCCGTGCCCGCGAGGCCGAGGCGGAGCGCGTGGCGGCCGACGAGCGCGAGGCCAAGGCCGCAGCCGATCTCCGCGCGGCGGAGCTGGAGCGCCAGGCCGCCCAGAAGCGGAGGGAGGCAGCCGAGGCCGACCGGGTCGCGGCAGCGGAGGCGCAGGCGGTCGAGACGGCGGGGATCGCGGAGGCCCGGCAGCGTGCCGCCGAAGCCGACCGGCTCGCTGCCGAAACGGAGAAGGCTGCTGCCGAAACGCGCCGTCGCGCCGCCGAAGCTGACCGGCTCACGGCGCAGGAGAACGAGCGCAAGGCGACCGCCGACGCGAACACCCAGGCGGCTCGCAAGCATGAGGCCGACACCGAGCTCGCCGCCGCCGAAGCCCGGCTCGCCGCTGCCGAAATCGAGCGGCGCGCGGTCGAAGCCGAGGACACCGCGAAGCTGATGCCGCGCGAGCGGGCGGTCCGCAAGGTCGTGCGCATGGCTGTCGCGGCCGGCGCGGTGTTCGTCGGCCTGGACGCCGACGGGATCCACCGCGAGCTCTGCCGGGTTGTCTCGATCGCCGACGTCCAGCGCGCGTTCGACGTGTCGTCCACCGACACCGCCTCCAAGTACCGCCAGGAGGCCGTCGCGCTGCTCGCCGGCGGATACCGCCCCTGATCCACCGTCCGGCACACACCAGTGAGGGCCAGCCCATCCGAAGTGGGCTGGCCCTCGCTGCGACTGCCGGAAGCAGTCACAGCCCCACAAGTACACCAGGAGGGAAACCCCGCCGTGAACAGCAACAACGACCCCAATCACTCCCCTCTGCGCGACGTCGCGCAGAACCCGGAGGCGACCGCCCGGTACCTGGCCGACGTTCAGCGGGTCCTGCTGGACATCGGCAGGAACCTGGAGGCCCTCGCCCTGGAGACCCGCGTCCACTGCCGCGACACCCACGTCGAGGGCGACCGCTGGTTCGACGCCTGGATGCGCGCCCAGCCCGTCGAAAGGGCCTTGAAAGACGTTCTGAAGCACGTCGAGGGCGTCACCAAGGGACTGGAAAAGAGCGCATTCAAGCGCCGCGCCCACGACGAGGCGGTCGCGAATACCGCCAAGAAGAGGAAGGAAAAGGAGCTGGAAAAGAAGCGCAAGAACGCCCCGCCGCTCCAGGCCGCCCCGCAGAGTCCGCCGCAGCAGGGTGCGCCCAGCCGGAATTCCGGCTATGGTGGCCCCACGTCGATTTACGACATGGGTAACAGGGAGTCGGCGTGACGCGCCCCCTCAGTAGCACGGAACGCTCCATTCAGGGGCGCAACAGCTGGCTGCAGGATGAAGAGCGCAGGGCAATCGAAAGTCGCGGCGAGCTGGGCCGGATGGAATTCTGGCTCCGCGTGACTCGAACCCGAATCACCCAGAACGTCAGGGCCGGACGCGCCGACGTCATCCGCGGTTTCACGAGCGTCTGCCGCCTCTTCAAGCTCGCGATCGACAAGCGGGCCGAGGGCGACGCGAGGCTGTGGAACCACCTCATGCAGTACGCGGACCAGGTGCTGGAGCAGCACGACCCGCGCCGCTGAGCACCCACCAAAAGGCCCCGCCGGACTCCGGCGGGGCCTTCGCCTCGCGTAATGCGTGCACACGTGCACGTGCACACGCGTGCACACGAGACCCCCCTGTCTGTCAACCCCTGGAAGGAGGTGCCCCATGTCCGACGTGGACGACCCGAACGGGATCCTGGTCCGTGGCCCCTGGAGCGGTGAACCCTCGTACGCGCCGCCGCCGATCCCGGATTTCGCCGACACCATCCCGCCGCCGGAAGACATTCCCGCCGCGCCGCCGGAAAGCCCGGAAGAGACGACGATGGAACTTCCGGCGATTCCGGCAGCGCCGGACCCGGCTGTGGCATTGCGCTCGGACGGATTCGCCCCGCCGGAATACGGAGAAGAAGAAGGCGAATGCGGAGAGGGTGAATACGTCCAGCCTCGTTCTCTTGCTGATCGCCTTGGTGACTGGCTGGAGCTCTGGCTGGAAATGGCGCGATACAATCACGAAAGTGAAGCGCCTTTCCGTGAGGCTGAAATAGCGCGGAAGGCCGCGCTGCTGGAGGGCCGCACCGCGCAGGAAATCGCGATGATGGAGCAGAACGGAAAGCTCCACACCGCGATGATGAAAGCGAAGGGCGACAAGGCGGCGGCACGCGGGAAAGCCGATGCCGACCGCATGAAGTCGCCCAGCTCCGGGCTCGGTGCGGACAAGGGCCGCTCGAAGGCCGGCGGCGGGGGCGGGTCCTCGCGCGGCGGAGGCGGCAGCGGTGGCGGCGCGTCCCGCAACAGCTCGGGGCCCGGCTCGAAGGGGCCCGGGTCACGCGGCCCGAACTCCGGCGGAAACGCCGGGCGTTCGGGGTCCGGGGCGGCCGGGAGCGGCAAGGGCGGCGTGAAGGGCCCTGACCGGTCCTCTGGCGGCCGTTCCGCCGGGCCGGGGCGCACCGGGCCCGGCGGAGGGCCGAAGGGCTCCCACAGCGGCTCTGGTGGCTCCGGCAAGGGCAGCAGCCACAAGGGCGACGGCGGCCGGGCCCAGCACCACAGTCCGGCGACCAACGCCCGTGCGGAGCGGGCCCGCGGCCGCGCCGATCGCGCTGCGACCCGTCAGGCCGGACGGCAGGAACGCCGCAGCGCCGGGCACACCGCCGGCGTCGCCGACCGGAGCAAGAACCGGGACCAGGCGCGCGCCAACCGGCAGCAGGAATGGCTGGACCGCCGGGCGAAGAGGGCGGAGCGGAAGGCGGCACGGAAGGCGAAACGCGAAGCCGCGGCGGCGGCCGACAAGGCCGCCAAGGAAGACAAGACCAAGGGTGCCGACCCCAAGGACGGCCCTGAGGGGGCCTCCAGCGGCGGAACGGCCACCCCGGCGGGCGATGAGTCCGGCCGCCGCCGCTCCGGCGGCTCGGACCGGGCCGGACGCAGGGACCGCACCCGGCGTACGGGACGCACCGGCCGCGCCGGGCGGGCAGGGCGTACCGGCCGTGAAGGCCGCCGCGGACGGCGGTCCTCGGAGGGCCGGTTCGGGCCGCCGCCCACCCCGACGGTGGAGTGGCCCGACCACCCCAGCCGCCCGCCGCGCCCCGCCGGGGCCGACGCCGGGGCCGACATCGTCGACGCCGACATCGTCCCCGACGGTCCGGCCGCAGTGACGACCGGCGTCAAGGGCCTGCCGCCCGCCCCGGAGCCGCACACCGAACGTCCCGGCACCAGCCGGCCGACAGCCACGGAAGGGAGCAGCGTGAGCAGCGCACAGGTCAGCAGGCCGTCCACGCAGGGCAACTTGGCTGCCCAGCACCGCACGGACATCACGTTCGACGAGTTCTTGGTGGAGATGGCGAACATCGCCATCAAGTCCGCCTCCGACGAGGAGCGCGCCGAGGCGCTGAAGGAGGCGCTCGGCCGGGTCGCGGACGCCCTGGCGGAGATGGCCGCCGACCTGGCCGACGACCACAACGTGTCCGCTGCCGTCACCGAACTGATCGCCGACCTCGCCGAGACGGCGGGCCGGATGAAGAGGCAGGCCCAGCGGTGCGCCGAGCAGTGCGGCATCGCCAAGGAGGCCGCCAAGCTCGCGGCCACCCAGGTCGCCCGCGTCTACGGAGAGGACATGGACGCCAAGGAAGACGCCGGCCTGACGTCCGTGTCGGCCGCCGCCCACCACGACTAGGAAGGGGACACCCGCTGATGAGCGACCTCGCACCCCGCAGTACCGGCACGGCCGCGGCCCCGGCCGACGGCGACAACCGCTACAAATCCGTCCAGAGAAAGCTGGACAAGCTCGGCAAGGCCATGGACGACGCCGGCCTCGAACTCGAGGCGCTGCGGCGCAGCATGAAGGCCAACGCCGCCCACACCCACGATGTCGCCGGCGACATCGAGAACGCCGACCTGGACGCCAAGTTCGTGGAGGCGACCAACCTCGTGTCGGTGGCCCTGGGCGGCGCCGCCGTGGAGGTCAAGCGGCTGTGCGACAGCGCGCAGGAGACCGCCGACCTCACCTGGGAGACCAAGCGCACCCACTCCCGGCTGTACGGGGCGCTGGACGACATCCGCTCCAACCGGCCCGAGAAGACCCCCCGACCGGGCTTCTTCAACCGCTGACCACTCCCCTCCCCCACCCCGCCACGGGCGGCCCCGCACCTCTGCGGGGCCGCCCGCGCTCGTTCCCGAAGGAGAACCCGGTGTCCACGCCGCGCAGTGTCGTGCTCGAACGCCTCGCCTACACCCTCGCCGCGCCCGTGCTGGCTGTGGCACCCAACGTCTACCCCGACAGCCCCGTCAACCAGATCGTGCAGCTGGCCGGCGCGGCTGGGATCGGCGGATGGATCCTGGCCGCCAAGAGCGACGAGCACGGCGCCGGGCGCAAGATCCTGCGCTGGTCCCCGCTGGTCCTGGCCGCCGCCATCGACGTCACCGCCAAGACCACCACCGGCTGGGGCCCGTGGTGGATGGACGGACTGCTCGCCGCCAGCTGGGCGGCGGCCGGCTACCTGGTGATGCCGTTCTCCCGGCACGCCCGCCGCCGCCACCGCCCCGCCCTCGCGGCCCCGGCCCTGCAGCCGGCGCCCGCCGAAGTCCCGGAGCCCGCTGCGGCGGTGCCGGACGACGGCGCCGACCTGCTCACCCGCGACGCGCGGATGATGTGGGAGCAGGCCGGGAGCCCGGCCCGCACCCACATCGTCAAGGCCACGCGGCACCCCGGGATGCAGCACGACATGACGCTCCTGCTGCGCGCCTCGGAACCGGGACGGCCCATCACCGGACTGTCCGAGACCGCGGTCGCCGCCCCATTCGGCGTGCCCGCCCACGACGTCGTCCTCGTGGACGTCGCGGTCCAGCCCGGCCGGCAGGGCGGGCCGGGCTGGCTGGAGGCCCGCATCACCCCCGACGCCAACCAGCGCCGCCGCACCAAGCCGACCCCCGAGGAGCGCTGGACGGACAAGGTCGGCGGACCCAAGGGCGGCGCCCCCGGCTCGGAGCTGGTCCACCGCACCCGCGACGAGGTCCGCGGGGTCACCTTCTACCGGGCGAAGATGGCCGACGCCACCGCCACCCCGCGCATCGACCTGGCGAAGGTCTGCCGTGGTCTGGGCCTGCCCGAGGACGACTCCTGCGTCTTCGTCCTCATCGACGGCACCGAGTTCCTCATCAGCGCCTTCGACAAGCCGCCGCTGTCCGCGATCTTCCCCGCCACCCGCGAACTGCTGACCCCCGACGCCAAGGGCATGTACGTGTGCGGGTACACCATCACCGGCCAGCCGGTGAAGAACATGGTGTTCCAGCACGACAAGAACGCCGCGCGTCACGGGCTGATCCTGGGCGTGTCCCGGTCCGGGAAGACGCAGTTCTTCGCGATCGACATGGCCGCCATGTCGCTCGCCGGGCAGGTCGTGTGGCTCTCCACCGTCCGTAAGGACGAGAAGACCACCGTGCTCGGCCGGTACATCGACCGGCAGGGCTCCAACGCCCTGTGGATGGCCCGCTCCCTGCGCGCGGCGAAGGCGCTGTGCGAGATCCGCGCGGACATGCCCTGGCCCCACGACGGCCAGCCGCACGACTACAAGCCCGGAGACTCCCGCTGCCCCTACAAGCAGCTGAACGTGTTCGCGGACGAGTTCATGACCGCGGCGCAGGACGCGGACTTCGGCGAGTTCATCCAGACCGACGGGGACGACCTCACCGTCACCGGCCTCAAGTACGGCATCGGCTTCAACCCGGCCGGACAGAGCCCGTTCGCGCACAACGGATTCTCCACCGAGATGAAGGACAACCTCCGGCAGAACAGCCGGCCGACCATCTTCAACATGGGCTCGCCCGGCGCCACCCGCAAGGCAGCCGAAGGCACGATGGAGAACGCCTACGACGTCCCGACCATCCCGGCCCGCTACGCCCAGCAGGAAGGCTCCGCGATCGAGCGGGCCATGCGCGGCGAGGCCGACCCGGAGAACGGCGTCTCCACCGGCGGCGTCGCCATCATGGTCATGGACAACGGCCGCGCCGTCCTCATGCGGTCGCTGTACGCGGACTTCGACACCGACCTCGCCGAGCTGTTCCCCGACGTCGTCAACCAGCTCACCGACCACGAGATCAGCGAGCTGACCAAGCGCGGCCTGTGGTTCGACTGGAACGAGCCCGTACGGCCCGGCGAGTTCTGGCCCGAGCCCAACGACGACGGCGACGACGACGGCGGCTCCCGCCGTCGCGGCGGCGGTGGCGGCAAGGGCGGAGGCGGCAAGCGCGGGCCGAAGGCCGGCAGCAGCCGCTCCGAGCCCCAGATCGCCTCGCCCCGCCAGGCGCTGGAGGCCATCAAGAGCCTCAACAACGCCTGACCCTCTCCCCGGCCCGGGGGCCGGCCTGCCCGAGCACGGCCAGCCCCACCCGATCCGATCCCATCAAGGAGGACCCCCGCCATGGCCCTGTCCATCTCCGCCACCGTGCTGCTGTGCATCATCGTCGTTGTCCTGGTCAAGGGCGGACACGTCCGCATCGGCTCCGCCCTCGTCTGCACGCTGTTCGGCTTCACCCTCGCCGCGACCGGCCTGGCCCCGGCCATCAACAGCGCCCTGGCCTCACTAGCCGGACTGGTCGCCAGCTTCTGATCGTCGTCCGTCGGCCAGTTCCGCCAACGCCGCAGCACAGCGCCGGTATCTGACGCATGCTCGTCTCGGGCCCCACCCATCACACAGGGGGAGACGAGGACATGGCACACCTGCACTACACCTGCTGGAGCTGCGACGAGGACTGCGTCGTACACGGCGACGGGTGCGACTGCTGCGACCTGGTCGAAGTCCCCGACGAATGGGACTGCTGGAACTGCGGCGCGCTGAACTACACCCCCGACTAGCAGGTCCTCCCCTCCCCGCTGCACGACGCCGAAGGGCGCCGCCGGACACCACCCCGGCGGCGCCCTTCGGCGTACCCCGCCTGGAGCCCCGATGCCCATCACCGCCCCCTCCCCCGCCATAACCCACCCCGTCCCGACCACCCAAACCACCGCGCCGCCGGCGGAACTGTCCCTCGAGGAACGCATCGCGTTCACCAACGCGGCGATGACCGCCCGACTGGCAGAGGCCGCCGTCGCCTACGAGGTCAACACCGCCTACATCCCCACCGAGCCCGTCGACTTGGCCGACGTCGTCAGCGTCCCGCTCACCCCGACCCTCCAGCCGCCGACGCCGTACCCGACCCCGGTCGCGGCCCTGCTGCAGCGCGCCCACCACCGGCTGCTCACCGGCGGCTGGTGCTCCGGCGCCCTGGTCGACGCGGAAGGCGCCCGCTGCCTGTACGGCGCGATCCACGCCGAAGCCCACGGCGATCAGAGCCTGGAGTCGCAGGGCCTGGAGATCTTGATGGACGCGATCCGCCGCAAGTTCACCGACGTCGACTCCGTGCCGTCCTTCAACGACGGCTTCGCCAGCGGCCGCATCCCGATGCGGATGCTCGACCAGGCCGCCGACCTCGCCAACGCCCGCGGCCTCTGACCCGGCTCCGGACCACCTGCCTCGCACCCGAACCCCTCGCGGTCGGGCGCGGGCCAGGCCGTCCGGCCTGCACACCACCGGCCCAGCACACGAACCCGATCAAGGGAGCGCCCCGCCATGCAGTCCGACGACAAGCCCGTCCACGGCCAGCACAACCCGAACAGCCCGAGCTTCTTCGACCTGCTCGACCAGGCGACCCCGCCGCCAGCCACCGGCCCGGACAAGGACCCCGGCACCAACCTCGCCCAGCTGCACGCCGCGTGGAACGCCTCCTGGGAGCAGGGCGGCTTCCTGCACGGGCGGTGGGAGGAACTGCGCCAGGTCCCGCAGGCCGGCTGGCACGGCATGGCCAACTGGATCAAGGCCGTGATGATCCTCACCGGGATGTGCGCGGTCATCATCCTGCTCGACACCGCCGGCGACGTCTTCGACGCCGCCCTCAACCGGCTGGCCGACGCACTTCCCGCCACCCAAGTCGGCACCAGCGCCTCCAGCGAGTTCTGGGGCGTGGTCGACAACCCGATCCGCACCTACATCGCCCACCACACCGCCGGCCTCCCCGTCAGCGGCGCCGCCGCCTACACCTTCTGGCAGCTCACGGGGCTGTTCGGCCTGATCGGCGGCTTCATCGGCGCCACCGGCGCCCGCCTCACCTGGACCTGCTGGGGCGCCGCAACCTTTGCCACCGTCTGGACGACCACCCCCGCCGACGGGCGCACCGTCGCCACCGTCATCGCCGTCCTCGCCTGGACCATCGCCTCCACCCTCGCCCTGCGCGGCCTGAGTCTGCGCCCCATCGTCAACAACTTCCCCCCGCCCGCTCCGGCCTTCCAGCCTCAGATCGAGATCCGGCCCGAGATCCACATCCCCGCCCCGGCCACCGCCCCCGACGACGACGCCCCCGACAACGTCCACCCGTTCCAGCGCTGACCCCCGGTCGCTCCGCCTGGTCCTCGCCCTCCCCGCAGCCGCGGGACGGGGCGAGGGCCGGACAGGCCGACCGGCCGCCACGCACCACCCCAACCCCGAGCGAGAAGGAGACCCCGTCTTGGCGCAAGCCCCGACCGTCATAGGCGTGCTCACCGAGCCCCCTGCCCCGACCTGGTGGAAGGTCAACCGCCACAAGGTCTTCGGCATCAGCGGGCTGCTGATCGGCTACCTGATCGGCACCCACCTGCACGGCGCCCCCCAGCCGCAGCCGCAGACGCCCCGGCAGGGCCACACCACGCCCGCGCCAGCGACCGCAGAGCACCCCACACGCACGGCCCACGGCTTCGCCGCATAACCCAGCCGCACCACCCGCAGCGCCCCGCCGACACCAGCACGACGTCGGCGGGGCGCGGCGCTGTCCACCGACGACTGGAGGAACTGCTCGTGCTCATTCCCCGCCCGCTCCGCCGGATCGGCCGGCCCCGCCCGCAGCGTCCCGGCCCCCGCTACCCGCACCATCCCACCCGGATCCCCGGCCCCTGGAGCAAGTGATGCCGCGTACGCGCAGGAAGCGGCGCCGCGAGCTCAAGCGGGTGCCCCGCACCGACGCGACGCTGCCGGAGCATGACCGCGGGGCCATTCCCGAGGGGCTTCTCACCCGGCGGCAGTTACGGGAGAAGGGGCTGAGCCCCGGCGGGCACGACCCGGTCGCGGTCCTGCGCTGCAAGTACTGCTCCTACCGGCCCGACCAGTCCTGCAACCACCCCACCCGGGGCTGGCTCTACAGCGTGGAACTCGCCCGGCCCAAGCGCGTACCGACGCTCGCGCAGGAATGGGCGCTTGACCGGGCGATGGCAGCTCGCTCCACCTGCCCGCAGTGCCGGCGCCGCTACTACTTCTGCCTCCCTCTGCGCACCCAGGGCTCCTGCGACCCGTGCCACAAGGGCTACGAGCCCAGTCCCGACACCTACTTCACCGCCACGGCCCCGGTGACCCACCGGCTGGCCGCCTGACCCCGAGAGGACCACGCATGCTGGTCCGCCCGGCGCGAGCTGCGCATCCGACTACTGCCCGTCCCGGCCTGGCCGGACGAAGCCCCGTTCTGAACCGCCTCGACCCGGCCCTCCGATCGGAAGGATCCGAGATGGACCCGCTGAACCTCCCCGCCGACGCCGTCTGCGTGATGGTGGGGCCGCCGGGCTCCGGCAAGTCGACCTTCGCCGCCCGCTACCCCGACACCTGGCGCGTCTCCCTGGACCTCTACCGCCGCCTGGCCACCGACTCCGAGACCGACCAGTCCGCCACCCCTGTTGCCGTCGAGATCCAGGACCTGCTCCTGGACGCCCGCCTCGCCCGCGGGCTCACCACGATCGTGGACTCCACCAACGTGCACGCTCACGTCAGGAACGGGCTGCTCGCCCGTGCCCGGTACTGGCAGCGCCCCGCCATCGCCGTCCTGTTCGACGTGCCGCTGGCCACGGTCGAGGCTCGCAACGCAGGCCGCGACCGAGCGGTCCCCGTACGCATCGTGCGCGAGCACCACCAGCTGCTCCCCACCTCCGCCCGGCTGTACGACGAAGGCTTCACCGGCGTGTACCGGATCTCCGACCTCGACACAGCCGGAGCCGCGCAGTGAGTCGGGCGGCCCCCGGCCCGCACCCTCACCCGCTTACCCCGGCGCAGCTTTCCGCCGGTGACGCGTGGGTGCACGGCTGCGACGAGTGTTGCCTGCCTATCCAGGGCGAACGGGATGAATTGCAATAGATGCAACACTTCCCGAGGCGTCGGTACGCCCGTTCCCGCTGGTCGAGGTGTCTGGTCCGAGTCAGCGACTGGAGGGGCACCAGCCGCTGACTTGCGCCCTTAACCCAACACAACAATGTTGTATCTGTTACAACAGGCTCGTGGCTACTCAGGCTCCTGGATCGGCGCGTCTTGTGTTGGCGCGGAACGTCGTTCATCTCGACCCGGCTCCGGCTGTGTTCGACGCGATGAAGGAGGGCTGGGCTCGGCAACAGGCGGCCCGATTTTTGAAGTCAACGACGATCGATCCGCGGTTGCGGCTGATCGAGCGGATGGAGGAGTTCACGGGCCTGTACCCGTGGCAGTGGACACCGGCCGAAGGCGAGGCGTTCATCGCTCACCTTCGGAGCGGGGCAACGCCGATCCAGCTGTCGACGGCCCGTTCGTACGAGGTGACGATCGAGCTGTTCCTGGAGTACTTGCTCGACTCCCGCTACGAGTGGATCGACGCCTGCCTTGAGCGGTTCGGAGAGGTCCCGCAGCAGGTTTTTCACGAGGGCAACTCGGTCCTGCATACCGTTGGGTACGAGGGCGATCCACGTCGGCGGCCTTTGACCTATGACGAGGTCCAGGCCCTCTTCGATGCAGCCGACGCCAGACCGGCCAAGATCAAGGGCCAGGGACGCAAAGGCACCCTGACGGCCCTGAGGGACGCCGCGCTCCTGAAAGTGATCTACGCCTTCGGCACTCGGCGCACGGAGTCTTCCAAGATCGACCTCACCGACTTGCGGCGGAGCCGCAAGGCTCCGCAGTTCCGCGAATACGGCAGCATGATGGTCCGCTACGGCAAGGCGCCCAAGGGGGCGCCGCCCAAGCGCCGCATGGTGCTCATGGTGCCGGAGATGGACTGGGCGGTCGACGTCCTGGGCGAGTGGGCGACCGAGATCCGGCCGCACTTCTCGCCCGGGCGCCACCCTGCGCTCTGGGTGACCGAGCGGGTCGGGCGCGTATCACCGCGGTCGATCAACGACGCGTTCGTGACGGCCCGCAAAGATGCTGGCCTTGATGAGGATCTTGACCTGCACTGTCTCCGGCACAGCTACGTCACGCATCTGACCGAGTTCGGCTATCCGGCCCGGTTCGTGCAAGAACAGGTCGGCCATTCCCACGCATCCACCACGGCCGTCTACATGGGGGTCTCAGATGAGTACCGCAACGCGTTGCTGGCAGCATCGCTGAAGAACCGACTGGGCGACGACTGGGACGTGATCTCGTGATCAAGAAGATGGGCTATCAGTGGCAGCTTCGGCAGCTGATGGCCGAGCGCCAGATGTTCCAGACCTCAGACCTGGTGCCGCTGCTGGCGGAACGCGGCATCACGCTGTCCCGCGAACAGGTCTACCGGCTGGTGACCCAGCCTCCCCAGCGCATGAGCATGGATACCCTCGTTGCCCTCTGCGACATCCTCCAGTGCACGCCGAACGACCTGATCAAGCCCGAGGTCGTCAACGTGCAGGTCCGCAAGGCCGCCGACGGGGATGCCGGCGCGCTGCCGGTCAAGCACCGCCGGACCGTGATCCGGCGCCCAGGACAACCATGAACCAAGAGGAAGTTCGGCGGCACGAGCTCGAACAGGCACGCAGCCGCCTGATCTCCTACCTGCAGCGGGTGGCGGGGCCCGCACTGACCGCTGAGGAAGCTCAGACCGCGCTGGAGAAGGCGAAGGCATGGACCTCCGGCCCGGCCCGGACCCTGGACGCCTACTTCGCCGAGCACCCGGACGCGCTCACCGAGCCCTCACCGCACAGTCCGATGCCCGTGGTCCGGCTCCTGCAGCACCTCGAAGCCACCGGGTACGGCGAGGCCGTCACCCAACTGGCCTGCGCCCGATGCCACCGCACAGGCCGCGACCTTCTCGAGAACACTCCGGAAGGCCGGAGCTGTCAGTGGTGCGCTGCCCGAACGCGACTTCGTCCCTGCGCCCGCTGCGGCCGGGACGGGCACATCGTCACGCGCCGCGAAGAAGGCCCGATCTGCCGACGCTGCTACGACCGAGACCCGCAGGTCCGCGAGGAATGCGCCGGCTGCGGAAACGACCGGAAACCGGTCCATCGCCGCCAGGACGGCACTTCCCTGTGCTGGGCATGTGCACCAAGGCCGCAATACGAGTGCGTGCGCTGCGGCAAGCTGCGGCCGGCGAATGCCCTCACCGATGCTGGCTCGGTCTGCAGAAACTGTTACGCGCCTCCACCCCGGCTCTGCGGCCTCTGCCAGCAGATCAAACCGATCAGCGTTCGCAAGAGCGAGAGCCAGCCCGCGATCTGCCGCGACTGCTACCGCGGGCCCATCCAGACGTGTGCGCTCTGCGGCCGACTTCGGCACGGCTTCCAGAGTCGCGGCGGCGCGTTCTACTGCTCATCCTGCCGCCCCACCCGGTCCCTGCCCTGCGCCGACTGCGGCGAGACCAAGCCCGTGCAGGTCAACTGGCCCGTCGGGACCCTCTGCGAGACCTGCTACCACCGCCGAAAGCGCGGGCCGGCTCCATGCGCCCAGTGCGGCAGCCTGCGCACGCTCGTCGGACGGACGGAGAACGGCAACATCTGCGGTCCGTGCGCCGGCGCCGACATCCACTTCGCCTGCCGCCGCTGCGGCTACCCCGGCGATATCTACGCCGACGGCTCCTGCGCGCGTTGCATTGCCCAAGACCGCGTCCACGGCCTCCTCAGCGACCAGGACGGAATCGTCCGCCCCCAGCTCCAACCGCTCGCGGAACAGCTGGGCGCCGCGCAGAAACCCTGGTCCGTCATCTCCTGGACTCGCCGCAGCGACGCGGCCCGGATGCTGGCCGGCCTCGCTGCTCACCACCAGGAGATCACCCACGACCTCCTCGACGAGTTACCCCACGAGCCGCGAACCATCTACATCCGCAGACTCCTCGTCGCAGCCGGCGTCCTGCCCCAGCGGCAGGAGGACTTTGCCCGTCTGTGCCTCTGGCTCAAGGAAACGCTCGCGGACCTGCCAGCGCATCAGGCCCGCGTCATCCGCCCATTCGCTGAGTGGGGCGTCCTTCGCGTCGCCCGGCGCCGGGCCGACAAGGACCAGTACACCCCTAACGCCGCAGCGAACGACCGAATCAACGTCCGGGTCGCGATCACGTTCCTGACATGGCTCGACACCAACTCCATCAAGCTCGCCGACCTCAACCAGGAGGCCCTGGACCTCTGGATGACCAGCAACTCTTCCCAGACCAACCGCGTATCAGCATTCATCCGTTGGGCTACGGCCCGGCGCTTGACGGGCAAGGTCACGATCCCCAGGCAGAGGTATGGGCTGCCCGGCCGCTTCATGCCCAGCGAGGAACTCAGCCAACAACTCCGCCGCTGCCTCAACGACGACACCCTCCCGCTGGAGGCTCGCATCATCGGCTCGCTGACCAGCCTCTACGCCATGCCCACCACACGCATCGTCGAGCTGACGACTGACCGTTTCAACCGGGACGGCAACGACGCCTATCTCACGATCGACCGCCACCCCGTCCTCCTGCCGCCCAAGCTCGCCGTCCTCATCGAGAGGCAGATCGCCAGCCCCAGCTGCCACACCTCCGTGCTCCAGCAGCCGCACGACGGCACACCCGGCTTCCTCTTCCCCGGCCGCCCACCGAGCCGCCCCCGACGAGCCGAATCCGTCCATCAGTACATGAGGAAGTACGGCCTGCCAGGCATCCACGCCCGCAACACGGCCATGATGGAAGCGATCACCGACCTACCGCCGATCATCGTCAGTGACCTCTTCGGCGTGCATCCCAACACGGCCTTCGTTTGGGCCCAGTACGCCCAGAACAGCTGGGCGGAGTACCTCGAAGCCATCCAGGCCACCGAATAGAGAGTGCTCGGCTGGGCCAGACGCATCCTGGCTGCCTCAGATTTCGATGCGGCGGTGCCACCAGTGCAGGTGCTCTGGGGGGAAAGGGTCGTTTACCGTCCGATTGAGGACGCGGGCGTCGACAGGGGCCAGCGCGGCTCGCAGCTCTCGTCGCGCACGCGCCCGCAGGTTCCATGCAGCCACTTCCAGAAGTGTCCGGATATGCCCAGTTGGAACGTCTGAATACCCGTAGTGCCACTCTTCAGCATCACGGGGGCGACCAGCCCGCAGAGTCCAGCGTCGGAACGCGAGTGCGACGTCACCTCTGGACAGGCCGCGCTCGCGTTCCAACTGGAAGATCTGTCGGTTCGCCGATGCGGACAGACCCGGTATGACGGTCCGTCTGGCGTGCCTTGTGTCCCGAAGCGGCAGCTGAGACCTGATCTCGCCCGGTGTTCGGCGAGGCATGTCGACTTCCTGAAGGTGCGCTGGCTGGTCCCCGAACGCTAACCCGGCGGCCAGTGTTCCTCAAGGTCTCACCCAGGGGCCGCATGTTGGCGAGCTGCTGCTTGGTGTCGAACGCGGCGCGGGCGGTGAAGGTGTCTGCCCGGCTTGGCACGTTGCTCCGTGCTCGGTTGTGGCGGTGGCCCGGCGGGGTGTTCCCGCCGGGCCACTGGCCGCTCGCTACAGGACGGCGAGGGTGAAGGCGACGGGGTTGGAGGCGGTGCCGTAGGCGGTGTAGGCGGTGATGGTGTTGGTGGCGTTGCCGCAGGTGGTGGTGGGGTAGTTGCGGACGTCGATGCTGTAGGTGCCGGAGCCGGCGTTGACGGTGGCCATGACGACGGCGTCCTTGAGGGTGATGTCGGGGTCGGAGACCACGATGCAGTAGGCGGACGTTCCGACCCGGCGGGAGGAGGAGACGTTCTTGGCCGCGGTCAGCGTGCCGGCGCCGTCGACCTGGGCGGCGGCACGGGCGTAAGGCGCGTACAGCTCGGCGGGGGCCGCCACCGCCGTACCGGCCAGGACGGGAACTGCGGCCAGGGCGGCGATGGTCAGGGCGAGGGCACGAGCGCGCCCGGTGATGCTGTGAGACATGGGGTCTTCCTTCTTCTCGGCCGCGTCACCCACGTACTGGGGCGGCCGGATCATGCCGGTGAGCGGGTATCCGGCTGGCGAGGCGGGAGGGTCAGGGGACGAGCAGCATGAAGGGCGCGTCGACCAGCAGATTGCGTTCGCCGGTGTAGACGGTCAACGTGTTGGCCGCATCCCCGCATTCAGGCGACGGACTGGTGCGCAGGTTGATCGCGTACTGCGGGCCACCGGACGTCACCAGGGTGGCGACCGGGGTGCTGCGGCTCACGTTGATCCTGGTGGCGTCGTCGAACGTCACGCAGTAGATGCCTGTGGCAGCCCTGGTGGAGGACTTGATCCCCTGGGACTGTGCGCGGGTTCCGTCCGCGTTGATCTGAGCGGACGCTTGAGCGTGCGGTGCCAGAGCTTTGATCGGCGAATCGTCGGCCAGGGCGATGCCGCCTGCGGTGCCGGCGGCCAGGGCGGCAACGACAGCCGCCGCGGTGATGACGCCACGCGGCGTCCGGAGCGATGTGCGCATGCTTCCTCCACGAAGGTGACCACCCGAACGGGCAGTGTCACGGTGTGTATGCAACTCGACACGCAACGTATTCGGGAAGAGATTGGGAGATCCACCCCACGAACGAGCCACAACACCCCCTTCAAACCCACGAGCGGAAGCACAGCCCACCGTGCGAACACACCGGCGCACCCACCCGACCCCCAGGCAACCCCCACAGAACGCCCGGCCCCGTCACACCGACCGGTGATCCGGCAGCGAACGACGCGGGCGGGACGGGATGATGCCCGGCATGACCGAGGCAGGCACCACTCCCGTCACCGCCCGCGTCGCGTTCGGCACCAAGCAGCAGCTCGCCAACATGCGGACACGCTCCTAGGCGAGAAGCGCGGGTCGGGCGAGAGGAAGGCGTAGACGCAGACGTCGACCTCCCGGACGGAAACGACGTGGCCGACATCGAGGGGCCGAGAACGACGGGCGCTAGGCCCCTCCATCACCAGGCCTGAATAGCGCAGGGATGGAACACCGGCTCTTCGCCAGTCGGGGCCGCCGGCCTGGCCGCGCACCGCCGCACCGTTCACGATCCTCGCCGTGCCTACGGCGATCGCCGCACCCGCATCACCATCCAGCTCGAGTTCTGACCCGCCGCGGACCACCGACACCATGAGGAGAACTCCATGCCCGTCCAGACCGTCGACACCTTCACCGCGCTCATCAGCTGCTTTGGCTCGGAACTCGCTCACCTCCTGGAGGAGACGACGCCGCGGAACCCGTCCCCGACCGACTTCATCTACCTGGTCGAGCGCACCCGTGACGTCCTCGGCAGCTCCAGCCTCGGCGACCTGAACGACGCCAGCGAGGACCTGGACGCCGCCGTCACCTACCTGACCGACGCTCTGGAGAGCGACCCGGCCGACAAGAAGGTGCTGCTGGCCAAGGCGCGTACGCACCTGCGGGACGCCATCGAGACCGCCAGTTGATCTCCCCGCTCTGAGAGCCCTCCGTGCCGCCCCGACCCCGTACTGCCGGGGCCGGGGCGGTCGCGGTGGCCCCTCACAGCAGAAGGGAGATGGGCGTCATGAAGTACTTCGAGGTTGACGTCCCCATACACAGCACCGAGACACCTGGCCTGCGCGGCGTGCACGTCTTCACCGGCCGGGCCGACAGCGAGAGCGCCGCCGTCCGGGCCGCTCACGAGGTCTACGACGTGGCGCGCGCCGCGAGGGAGGCCGGGCTGGAGATTCCCCACGGGCGGCCGGACGGCTGGGGTGCCTGCGGCTACCGGCCCGGCTGGGAGCTCGACTGGCCCGCAGGGACGGCCGGCCCCTGGAAGAGCCCGTACAGCTGGACCAACACCAGCGCCTTCGAGCTGTAGCTCTGCCCCGGGACAGCCGCCCTGCTTGGCGGCTGACGGCTGTCGCGGGCCCATCCATCCCGTACGAGACGAGACGGAGAACCCAAGTATGTCCTCCCTCAACCGCGTTCAGTCCGTGTTCGGGCAGCGCACCCTCTTACTGACCACAGCGGCCCTCCCGCTGACCGGCTGGACCCTCCACGCCCTCGCCCTGCACCGGCGCCTGGCCGCGACGAAGCGGGATCCGCTGACCGGCCTGCTGCGCCGCGACGCCTACACCGCCCGCGCCCACCGGCTCCTGGCCCGCCACAACGACGTCGCCGTGGTCATGGTCGACGCCGACCACTTCAAGGCCGTCAATGACGGCATGGGCCACGCGGCCGGAGACACCGTCCTCGCCGCGATCGGCGCCCGCCTCACCGCGTGGGCGGGCCCGCGCGCGTCCGTCGGCCGTCTCGGGGGCGATGAGTTCGCCGTGGTCCTGGAGCTGCCCGCCGACCGCCGCGCGCACCGCCTGGAGCAGCTGGTCCGGATGCTGCACGCCCCGGTCACCCTGGGCGACGGCCGCACCGTCGACGTCGCCGCCTCGGTCGGCGCCGCGGCCCCGGCCTCGGTCGGTTCCCGCGACCTGACCGTGTTGCAGAGGGCCGCCGATGCCGCCCTCTACGACGGCAAGCATTCCGGCCGGGCGGTCCTGGCGACCAGGCAGCACGTGACGGTGCCGTCCATCAACGGGCGCCGGGCGGGCAGGCCGGGGACGGCCGTGTGGGGGCGAGCAGCATGAGCACCGCGACCCTGCCCGGGGGCGACTGGATCCGCGGCATCAGCATCAGGCAGCCGTACGCGGCCTGCATCCTCGCCGGTGCCAAGACGGTGGAGAACAGGCCCGGCCGGTGGCGGACCGGCTGGGTGCTGCTGCACACGAGCAAGACCATCGACCGGCCCGCCCTGAGCGTCCCGCTGATCGGCCGCACGATCCGCGACCGTGAGCTGGTCACCGGCGCGGTGGTCGGCATCGCCCGGGTCACCGACTGCCACCAGGACCTCGAGGGAACGCCGCTCTGCTCGCAGTGGGCGCACCGGGGCGCCTGGCACCTTGTGCTCGCCGACGTCCAGGCGCTGTCCCTGCCCGTCCCCGCACGCGGGCAGGTCGTGCCGTGGAAGCCGACGCCGGACCTGCTGGAGCGCGTGTTCCAGCAGCTGCCCGACTTCCGGCCGTGACCCGCACCCGAGGCAAGAAGCCGCCGTTCGAGCCGGGCCTGGTCCCGCCTCCCGGCGCGCTCCTCGAATGGCGCGACAGCCAGCACTTCGACCGCTGGCAGGACCGCCCCTGCGTGCTGTGTGACCAGCCCACGCCGATGCGCTCCCACTCCGGGGAGCCCGTGCACAAGGCGTGCGCTGAGAACTGGATCGCCGCGAACCCGGTTGAGGCCCGCCTCGGCCGGTTCGCTTCCGACACCCAGTCCAAGAGCAGCCGGCACGCCACCCACGCCTGAACCCCTCCCACCGGAGGCCCCCATGAGCAGCACCGACCGCGACGTCGACCACGCTCTCGCCTATCCCGAGCCGCCGGCCTCCCCGCTCTGGCACCGCCACCGCGGCGTGCAGGCCCGGCCCCTCACCGACGCCCAGAAGAAGCGCAACTGCGAGCTCCTGGTGCTCGCCCAGCGCAAGCCCCGCCCCACCGCCGCGCAGAGGAGCCGTGCGTGTTCACCGACATGAAAGAGGCCTTCGAAGCAGAGGCCCTCGAACTCACTCCGCTCGGCCGCGCCCAGATCGCCGCCGCCTCCCTGGTGGTCGCTCACCAGGCCCACGACAAGGACGACCTCGCCGACCTGCTGGGCGCGCTCGGCCTGCCCTGCGGTGAGGACGACCTCGTGCGCCTGCTCCCCCACCTCACCGCCACCGACGATCCGACAACCGGAGTTCCGATGCCCGTCAACGCCTTCACCGCCACCGCCGTCTCCATGCTGAAGAACGGCGACAGCCACGCCCACGTCCGCGCGACCCTCGGCCTGTCGGAGAGCGAACTGGCCGAAGCCCTCCAGCACAACCACAGGCCGGACACCGCCACCGACGCACCGCAGACGGCCAGCCCCGCGGCCGACAAGCCGGTGGACAGGACCGGGATCGAGGCCCTGCTCTCCTGGGCGAAGGCCCACCCGGCCGCCGCCATCCGCAACAAGGCCGCCCGCATCCGCGGCGACCTCGCCGAGCTGACCGCGCGGCGCGAGAGCGACGACGCCCAGCGCGAGGCCGAAGAGCGCGTCGCCAAGCTCAACGCGGAACTGGAACAGGCCCAGGAGACGCTGCGCACCGTGAAGGCCGGCGGCCGACCCGTGTCCCCCGCCGTACCGTCCGCTCCGACCGGCGCCAAGCGGAGCAAGGAGCAGCTGGCCGCGATCCGGACGTGGGCGCGCGCCCACGGCCACCAGGTCGCCGACATGGGCCTCCCGGCCAAGGCCGTCCTGGACGCGTACGACGCCGCCCACCGCACCACCACCCTGGCGGAGGCGAGCTGATGGACACCAAGCCCCTCACCGTCGACGGCTTCCTCTCCACCGTCCCCACCCCCGGTACCCGCCCGGGCACCGCCCACTTCGAGCTGATCTCCTCCCCCACCGACGACCCCGCAGACGACATCGTGTTCTCCTGCACCACCGGCAAGTCCCGCATCGCGGACGCGCTGCTCACCGAGATACAGCCCGGCGACCTGCTGCACGTCTCCGGAACCCTGGCTCGGCCCGCCACCACCGGCGAGACCGCGCAGCTCACCGTCGACGCCCTGGACGTCCTGGCCGCCGCCCCGGCACGGGCGCTGCGGGAGATGGTCCTCGACCGGTACGGCGACTACGTCGTGGTGTTCGACGCCGACACCGACACGGTGCCCGTCTTCACCGCGCAAGGACAGTGGGTCGGCCTGGCGGACAACCCCGACACCATCACCACCCTGATCGACATCCACGAGCGCGTAAACGGCGGTGACGCCTGATGGCCACGACCGCCCCGCAGGCCCGCATCGTCCTGGAGTGGTTCCCCGCCGGCCACCCCCGTGGCTCCTGGCCCGCCGACGAATACGCCCGCCGCCCAGCACGCCCAGGGCACTGACGCCCAGGTCGTGATGGACCTCGGCAGCGACCAGTTCCTCGTGGTCACCGACACCACCACCCAGTAGCACCACCCCGCAGGGCCGCGCCCGGCCTCTCCCGGTCGTGCGCGGCGCCCCGCACGTACCCACTCACCCTGCAGGAGATCTCGTTGCACCCGATCCGTTTGATCTCGTTCGGCTACCTGCACCTGCCCACCGGCCCGGACGGCTCCCCCGTCCCGCCCGCCGCCGACCGGATCGAGGACGTCCGCGACCGGCTCCGCGACCCCGCCGCCGCCCGAGACATCCTCGACCTCGACGGCCACCACCCCCGCGTCCAGGACGTCGTCCTGAACACCCCCGGCGTACGCGAGCTCCTCGCCAACCTCGCCGACGCGTTTCGGGAGCCTGCTGGGATGGCGGCCGGCCGGGGGCTTAGGTGCCCGGAAGCGCTTTCGTCTGGAGCGTCAGCAGCCCGTGCTGCCTTCACGAACCTTCGAGTTCCTCGAGGGTCATGTTCTTCTCTGCACCAGTGAACTTCAGGGTGTTCGGCATGAACCCATGTTGACTGTCCGGCTATCTGTCTCGCAGGCGATGCGCGAAGCCGTGTTGAGAGCTGAGGAGGGGGGTGCTAACGCCGTTAGCACCCCCTGAGTGCTAACGCCGTTAGCACTCAGGCATGGAACTGCCGCCGAAAATCGGCAAAACGAACCTTATTGATCAACAGAATCACGTGCTGCGGCAGTATGCTGCCGTCCATGTCATCTCCGAACCCGGGAGCGGAGCGGGAGAAGCTCGTCTCCAAGCTGCCCGCTCACCTCCAGCAGGCCCTCAAGGTCCGCGCAGCGCAGCTCCAGACCGACATGCAGGACGCTGTCGCCCTTGGCATCCAGGCCTGGCGTGACTGCACCGACGAGCTGCCCGCAGTCAACACCGCCGGCGCTGATTCGTTCGGCACCTACCTCCCCGAAGGCCTCTACGAGGATTTCAAGACCGACTGCCGGGAGCGCGGCGTCTCCTACATCCAGGGGCTGGCGCAGTCAGTGGTCCTCTGGCTGGCCGACAACCCCGCCGGCGTTCAGCGGACCACCCGACGAATCGTTGTCTGTAACCAGAAGGGCGGCGTGGGCAAGACCGCCGTATCCGCAGGCCTCGCCCAGGCCTTCGCGGAGGACCCGGCCGCCATCGGCGCGGCAGCCAATGCTGCGATCGGCGGGCTTCGAGTCCTCCTCGTCGACTACGACCCCCAGGGGCACCTCACCCACCAGCTCGGCCTCACCGCCATGCCCGCTGGCGCGGAAAGCCTCATCACGCACATGCTCGACCGTCAGAAGGCCCAGCAGCCGCTCCTCGACTTGACCGTCGCCATAAGCGGTGACCGGTTCGGTGGCCGACTGCGCATTCTTCCCGCCGCGTTCGACGCGTTTCTCCTCGACTCAGGGCTCACTACATTCCGCGGCCCGCGTGAAGCCACCCTCGAGCGCGCCCTCGCCCCGCTGGAGGAACACTTCGACGTCATCGTGGTCGACTCGCCTCCCAGCCTCGGCCTCGCCATGGACGCAGCCCTCAACTACGGCCGCCAGCGCGCCGACGAGAAGCCCGGCTCGTCCGGCCTCGTCATCCCCGTGGAGGCAGAGGACACCTCAGCGCAGGCGTACGGGATGCTCATCCAGCAGATCGATTCCCTTGCGCGGGACTACGACATCTCCATCGAGCAGCTCGGCCTCGTCGTGAACAAGTTCGACAGCCGGCGCGGCTACATCGCGACCTCCTCGCTCGACAAGTGGAAGTCGCTGGGGACTCCCCCGGTCTTGGCCGTGGTGCCCGATGTCAAGGAACAGCGTGAGGCCGTCCGCAAGCAGCGCCCGCTCCTTGACTATGCGCCCGACTGCGAGCAGTCCCACCAAATGAGGCAGATCGCCCGAGGAGTGAAGACGGCATGAGCAAGGCCGACATGCTGGGGGACTCTCCGACCTTCAATGCCGTAGCCCAGCCCATGAGCAGCCGCGCGGCATCCTTCGCACGGTTCTCCGGACAGGACGGCATCGCCGCAGAGGCCGCTGCCGCTGGCTACACCGGGACGCTGCGCACAGCGCTGGAGCAGCTGGCACACAACCCCTACAACCCGCGTGAGGAACTAAAGTCCGTCGAGGACCTCGCCGACAGCCTCACCTCCCGAGGCGTCATCCAACCCCTCGCGGTCGTCACCCGACAGGCCTTCCTCGCGGCACATCCCGGCCACGAGGACCAGCTGGGGACGGCGGCGTACGTCGTCGTCGACGGCAACCGCCGCCTCGCTGCCGCGAACCTCGCCGGCTTGGACGACGTCCCAGTCCATGTCGACGACTCCCTCGCCCAGGACGCCGACACACTCCTGGAAACGGCCCTGACCGCTGCTGTCCAGCACGAGAACCTCGACCCGCTCGACGAGGCGAAGGCCCTTGAGCGGCTCGTCCATGTCCACGGGTCCCAGCGGGCCGTCGCTCGGGCATTGGGCAAATCCAGCCCTTGGGTCACCCAGCGCATTGCCCTGCTGAAGCTAACCCCAGAACTCCAGGAAGCGGTCGAAGACCGAAGTCTCCCGGTGGAAATCGCCCGCAACGTCGGCCAGCTCCCCGCGCAGCAACAGCAGAGCGCTGTCGAGGAGGCCCTTGCCAAGCGCGCCGAGACCAAGCGACGGAAGCGGACCGCCCAGGGTGCTAACGCCGTTAGCACCCCACCGCCCGCGTCCGCACCTGTCGTCAACTCGACCGCGGCTATCAGCGTCGTCGAACCCGACAGCGCCGATGGCAGCGACGTCGACAACCGCGAGGACCAGGAGCAGCCCACCGAATTGCCCTCGGAGTCCACGCCCCACCTCGTCGACATCCGCTCCCTTCCCCGCGTGCCGTGGCACGACGGCAACGGGGTCGCCGACCTCATCTTCCAGAAGATGGACGAGTCGCAGCGGGAAGTGCTTCTGGAACGACTCCTCGCCGCACACGGTGAGGGCTAGCCGCACAGCCGATAGAGAGTGAGCCCGCCCGAGGTCTGGGGCGGGCTCACTCTCGTGTGGGGTGAGGGGTGCTAACGCCGTTAGCACCCTGCCAGCGCTCCGAGAGGATCGGGGAGAACTGGATGGCTGCGGCGAGCTGTTTCCGCAGTACGCCCGGATGGATCCTCGCGCGGCTGGGGAGCTGTAGAGCGCCCGGACAGCTGGATCAAGGGAGGGGACAGGGCATGGGAACGGGAACGGTGCTGCTGGTGGTCTTAGCGGTCCTGGCCGCAGGGGGTGTGATGGGGACGCTGGTGCGCGCCGGGCGCCGTGAGGCCGAGGCGGAGAAGCTCCGGCTCGCGGAGCAGGCACGGGTCCAGGCGTTGCGGTCGATGGAAGCGATCTGGCTCCTGGGAGACCGTGAGTTCGAAGAGTATGTCGCGGAGCTGTGTCGCCGGGACGGGTGCACAGAGGTCCGCCGGGTGGGCGGCGCGAACGATCTGGGCGCCGACGTGATCGGCCGGCTGCCGGACGGCAGGAAGATCGTGGTGCAGTGCAAGCGGTACGCGAAGCACCGCACGGTCGGCAGCCCGGACCTCCAGAAGTTCAACGGCACCGTCCGCGACGAACACGGAGCGGATGTCCCGCTCTTCGTCGCCTCGTGCAAGTTCACCAAGCAGGCCCGCGCCTTCGCAGCCCGACGCGGCCTGGCGCTCTTCGACGTCGACCTGCTCGGCTTCTGGAACGGCGGCACGACCCTGACGGCGCTCCTGGACCTGGACATCGGCCGGTCCGGGACCAACCGCAAGCTGACCCCCGACAGCTGAACGCCTGCCGCCGCATTGGCCGCATCCCACATCCGACTGAGCCGAGCGACAAGGGCCCGGCTGGACGTCCGCGTCCCCATCCGCGCCCTTGCGCATTGCGGCGCCCCTACCGGCGAGAAGGGCCAAGCCTTGCGAGATCGCCGCTCTGGGGTCATCTGGGGACAGAAGCCGAGGCCACCCCGGCGCGGGCCGTGACGGCTCGTGCCGGGGCGGAGTGCGCGGCTTAGCTGGAAGAAAGCTCGAAGATCACCGACTTGAACTTGACCTCACGGCCGAGGTCCTGGTTGGGGGAAAGCTTCGTCGCCGATTCGTCGCAGTCCTCCTCGGAGTAGAAGATGGCGTGATGGTCCGGCAACTTGCTTTTGGGCAAGAAGACCTTGTCGCCCTTGCCCTCGACCTCGACCTCGGGGATGTTGATGCACTCGTTGGCATCCAGCCTCTCCAGATCACCCTGACTCGGGCTGCCCGGATTGCCGTACAGGTAGAAGAGGGTGCCATCGACAGCGATGGCCGAAGTGGGGGTGGTCAGGACGAGAGTGAAGGATGCTCTCGGCGGCGGGGCTTCTCTTCCATGGCATGACGGGCTGCCGTCATGGATGCCGTCTACTGGAAGTTCACCGCACCCCAACGGAGCGACTTCATCCTTCGGTATTTCCAGGTCAGTACCGGAGTTGAGTCAGTCATCGAAGACATGAGGGGCACCCTTACCTCAGAGACCCGCATCCAACTTGCGGCCATCCTGCAGCAGGTCTCGAACGGACTCCTCAAGGACGGGTAATCCGCCGGAAAACCGGCGGAGGGGCAGCGCACGGTGCTCGTCGACTGCCTCCGCCGTTCACGGCGCGTAGGCCATAGCAGTGACTCCTAGTGGCTCCGTCTCGCTGACTGCGGGATGGAGCCACTCCGTGTTTTAGGCCGCAAATTGCTCACGACGCTGCCATGCGACGACTGAGCGGAGGCCGGGCGCGGGCGGCTGTTCCGCGCGCCGGTCACCTGCTGGGCAATCGTTGGGCCCAACAGGAGGGCCCCAGGGTCGGGTCCCGGCCCGCGCCACGGGCCCGACCCTGGGGCGTTTCAGCGGCGGCTGCCAGCGACCTCCTTGAGTCCGAGGTCGAGATTGGTGGAGTTGAGGACATCCGGAGGCTCGACCAGTGGGGGCTCTACCGTCCGTGAACGGAAGGGGATCACCTGTGCATCGTGTTCCTCCTCCACGTCGTCGCTTTCCTGAGCACCACGGGCGTCGTCGGTTGGCTCTGTCGTCCACCATGTGCCCTGCCGATACGCGAGCTGTTGGGTTGTGGTGGTGTGTTCGTCTTGGTGGGGGACCGGCGCGTCCTGCCTGCCGGATTCCCAGCTGGGTGGGCTGGCCGCCAGCAGCAGTGACAGCAGAAGCCCGGCGGATCGGCTGGAGAGAATACGGGCCGCCTGGATGAGCCTGTGGCGCTGTGCGACGGGCAGCGCCAGCGCCACGCAGCCGACCTCGCCGTCGATGACGAGTGGGACGGCCACGCAGACCTGGCCGTCGGAGTACTCCAGGATGTCGAACTGGGCGGCATGCGGGCCGTGACCGTCCAGGTTGTGAAAGAGCTTTGCGCCGTCGGTGATGGTGCGCTGGGTGAGCGCGATCGGTCGGTGCCTTGAGAGGTGGTCCATTCGCTGGTCGAAGTCGAGCTGGGCGAGCAGGCTCTTGCCGACCGCGGTGGCGTGTGCCGCGTCTGTGAAGGCCACCCTCTCCTCGACGCCCGGGGCGTTTGGCCCGTCCGACCACTTGAGGATCGAAACTTCCCCGTGGCTGTAGGTGCTGATGTAGACGGCCGCGCCGACGGCGTCCCGGAGCCCGGCGAGCACATGGTCGACGACCGCCCCCGGCTGACCGGGTTCGGGCACGGCGATCAGCCGCAGTGCGGGCCCGGGCACGTACCCGCCGTCGCGGGTGAGGAGGGTCAGGTGCTGCTGGCACAGCCACATCAGCAGGCGTTGCATCACTTGGTGCGGGAGGCTGGTGGCCCGGGCCAGGTGGCGTTCGCTAACCGGCCGGCCCGCTCCCGCGATGATCTGGAGGACCTCGAGGACCCGCTGCGCGGACTGCCAGCGCTGAAGGGGCCGGCTGGGGGGTGGGACCTGCTGCGCCAGATGCGTCAGGGATGCATGCCGCAATGGAGCGGCCGACCACACCAAGCCGCGCCCCAGCGCCTCTGGTGATTGCGGTTCCGATGGAGGCGGGGCGACCGGGGCCGTGCCCGTGGGCTGGCCCTCCGGCGCGGTGCTCGTATGCCGGGGCTGGGGGATCCGACCGGCGAACGAATCGCGCCTGCGGACAGCAGCCAGGAGGGTCTGCACATCCGCGGCGAACTCGCCGTCCTGCTCTGGGGCGACGCCTTCCCGGTCGGCGAGGCCGATATCGGCGAGATCCCACCCGGCCTGCCGCAGGAGGGTCCGAGCGTCCTCATGTCCCCACCGGGCGGCGCTCACCACGGCGGTGACGGCCCGGGAGGCCGCGTCCGGCCCCGCCTGACGCCACAAAGTCACGGCCAGACGAAACGCCGCCCCGGGGTGGCTGTCCTCGCACGCACGCCGGAGCCAGTTCCGTGCCCGGTCCAGGTCGCCCATGCGTAGCGCTTTCGACCCGAGCCTGTAGCACGAGTTCGCGTGAAGGCGCCGCTCAAGCTCCTCACCCCGCGACGCCCGCCGTGGGCCCCACTCGCCCTCGGGCCGGTCCCAGAAGTCGGCTCCCCTCAGCCCGGACAGCAGGGCGGCGAACGCGGAAGGCTCCGCCGGCCTGCCGGTGCTGCCCCGTTCGCTGTCATTGACGTTCACATCACTCACCTGTGTCCTCTTCCCGGCGCCGGGTCTTCCTGTGCCGATCGCGGATGTAGAGCTGGAGCTGCTCGTCTTCCCTCAGCTCGGCTGCTGCCTTGGTCATCAGGGTCTGGATGCGAGCCGGCTCCCGGTTCATGCCGTCCGCGATGGCCTGGTCGTCCATGCCGAGGCTCCGCATCTCCGCGACGTCCCTGCGCTGTGTCTTCTTCATCCGCCTGACGGCAGGTATGACGAGTTCCTCCAGAGGGTCCAGGGGAGTGTGCGGTGCGATGCCCGCGTAGTCGCCATGCAGATCCGAGGTCCGGCTGGGGCGCGCGATGATGGTGCGCTCGCACTCCTCGAGCCCAGCGTCGTCGGTGGGGCGGGCCAGCTCGTCGTAGGCGTCGTTCGCGACGTTGTTCGCGGTCTCCTTCATGTACGGCAGCGGATTGCGGTGCTGCTTGTCTGGGTCCCGCCACCACATGGCGTACGTCCGCACGAGGGCTTCGTGGGCCATGTCATTGACCCAGGACCGCAGCAACGGGTGCCGGTTCCACAGCGACGCGGCGGTGATACGGGTCCACTCCGCCGCGTGCCTCTCGAAGAGCGTGCGCGCGGCCTCTTGCCACGGCTGCTCTTCCTCGTCCGGAGTATCTACCACGGGCCACGCCCCTGCTCACTGGTATCGAAGAGGAGGGCGGCCGCCGGCATCGTCCAGACCGTCATCCGGCCGCCATCCGGCGGTTCGTATCGCAGGATGACGAACTGCCCGCAGTCGCACGCCTTACCGAGCGCAGGCTCGGCCTGAGGTCGAAGAGACCCTTCGCGTCCCACTCGTCCGCGCAGAGTCTTCGCCCAGGCCCGGCGCAAGGCGATCACCAGAGGGGTCACGCCGGCCACGGCCGAGATGACCCCGGCCACGTCCAGGGCTGTCAATTCACGCTCCACATGTTCGTTCGGAGAGCAACGCATCCGCGTCACGCCTCTCTTACGGCGTGGGGGGCCTGAACTTTCCTCCCGAACGAAAGTGATCGAAACCGGCGAACATCTATCGATGACTGTTTGATCCCGACCGGCGTGGTTGCGCTATCGGCTATGGCCCGGATCCGACGGTCAGCCTCGACGGTCATGGACCGGTGAGGATGCCGTGGGTGCCGATTTTGCGGCGCCAGACGTGTGCCGCTCGCCGCGGACTATCTCCGAGCCGTACTGCCACGTCGCCCGTCCGTTGCCATTGCAGGTGAGCTCGAAGACGCCGGGTGCGCGCCGCACGCCCTTGAGGGCCGGCGCGGAACGGGCCTCCGGCGCGAAGGTCGTCGACGGAGGCGGTCACGGCCTGACGGAAGGCGCGGCGCTGTTCGGGAGTGAGTCGGTGGTGGTCGACGGTGAAGCGTGGCAGAGCCTCGTACGTGGGCATGGCGAACTCCTCCAGGCTCCATCGCCCCCGGGGCCGGGGGCGATGGAGCGCAGCATTCGCACGGCCGCGGTCAGCTCTCGTAGAGGGCGCGCAGCACGTCCCAGAACTGCTGAGGCCGGGCGGCCTCGCAGCCAGCGCAGCGGTACCGGTAGAGCCAGGTGCGGGCCGGTTGGTCCTGCTGACCCGAGGGACGGGTGCTACGGAACTCCGGTCGGAGAGGGCACGAGCACAGCGGGCAGAGGTCTGCGTACAGCGATTCGTTGATCACCTGGCGGACTCTGCACATGCCGCAGGACTACCGTCTCGGGCTGCCTCGCTTCCCGCCTGACGGGAGGCCAGGCTGGTCATAGTTGCCCGCCCGGCGGGAAGCACCCCGGATCACGCTTTTGCCCAGGTCAAGGCCCATGTTTCATGGCCCGATGCTCACAGGATGGCAGGTCGGGCCGAAGGGCTGGCCGTACTACTGCAACGGCGTTCTGGTCGGCGACGGCCACCGCCGCGCGGGCACGACACTGCGCGCAGCCCAGGACGAAGCCGACGTTCCAGCCGGGCTCTGGACGGGCCGGGGCCTGGCCGCAGTCGGCCTGGTCGCCGGGGACACGGTGACCGAGCGGCAAGCCGCACTCCTCCTCGGGGAAGGCCGACACCCTGATGGTGACCAGATCGAGCATGAGCGCCTGGCGGCGGGTGACGACCCGGAGAAGGCACGGCGTGCGACCGTGCTGGGCAGGCCCATCGAGCACCGGGAACGAGCCGCCGCTCGCCGTCCCCGACCGCAGCCCGCCACGGCGACGCCGCCGCCGAGCACCCAGCAGCCTGTCCAGCCCGCGCCGGGCCGGACCGCACCCACTGGAGGAGTCGGTGACCACACCGTCCGAGAGCCCAAGGATCGAAGCCGTCGCGGCCCGGCTGAGGGAGGCCGCGCAGGCGCGCGCCGAAGCGTACGCGCCGCAGCCGGCATGGGAGCCGATCTGGAAGCGGCCCCGGAAGCCGAAGACCGACCGGGAGAAGAAGGCGGAGGTGCGCAAGCAGAGGCGGCCGGGATACGCCGGTTCTACGGCGGGCAGTCGCGCCGGCCCCGGCCCCGGCAGAACGGCATCGGCAGTGCCGCCGCGCGCCGCGATGCCCGTGCCCTGTCCCGGATGCGGCACTCCACGGCTTGGCTGTGGTGACGATGCAGGGCATTGTCCACCGAGTGGACCGCACGATGCTCTGCATCCGGCGGACGATGCACGACATCGGATGCAGGCACCGGAGTGGAGTCCACTCGGTGGACTCCACTCCGGTGCGCGCACCAGTTGACGGTGGAGTCCACTCCCGTGCGCACCACGATGTCCCCACCGCACCCGATGCCTCCACGGGGTGCGCTCGTCGTGGACAGGCGCCTCTATCACGGGCCCCCTTGACCGCGGTCTGTTCAAAGGTCCCAGCGGGCGTGGTCAAGGGGAAATGCGCCGGGTAGCGAACCTGGTCAAGGGGTAGAGCGTGCTCGGCCCACCCTGGTCAAGGGGTGGGCCGAGCACGTGGTGCAGCACCCGGAACTGGACGGGTGCGCGCACCGGGTGCAGAACATCGAGTGCGGTACACCGGGTGTGCGCACCGCGATGGGGACGATGTGCTGCATCGTCCAGGGGCGGTGCGCACCCGATGCGCCGATGCGCATCCACCGCTGGCGCAGTGCCCGCGATGGATGCGGTGCACCGCACCCCGCGCCGACTGAAGCACCGCACTACACGGCGGTGGTGCCCACCGGGTGCGCACTCGGCGCGGGGTGCGCATCGAGTGCCTGGCCCAGGGCGACGGACATCAGCTGCTCCAGGATGTCGGCGACGTCCTCGTGCGGCTCGGTGAGGATCTGGGCGGTGAAGGCGCGGGCGATGCCCTCGGCCGCGGCAGGTCCGGCCTGCTCGTGCCAGGTACGCAGGGTGCCCAGGAAGCAGATCCCCAGCTCGAAGAGCGCGAACGAGTCGTCGCAGGGCACCTCCTCCTCGCCGGGGTCGGGCAGGTTGGTGACCGGGATGACGACGCGCTGGGCGACGTCCACGAGCAGCGCGGGCATCCGCGGCTCGGCTGCGGCGAAGTCGGCCGCGGTTTCGGCGTCGTCGGCCTCCACGGCGTGGAGGTAGTTGAAGGCGCTGATCACGTCGTTGGGGGAGAGTGGGGCGAGCCGAGCGACGGGCATGGAGAACTCCTCATGTACGGGCCACCGTGCTGGTCGCGGCGGCCACACCCCGGAGCCTCTTGGAACTTGCCTGTGGACAGAGGCAGCGCTCGGGCGAGGAGAGATAGCTCCCTCCTCGCCCGGCAGCGCAGGCCCTGCAGGTCGCTGTGGTGCTGGTCACGGACAGACCAGGACGGCAAGGGGATCAAGTACCGGATTCAGGGCGCTGAGAGCGTCGGACTGGCGAGTCACGACAGACATTGGTCAAGGGGTGCCTCTTCACGGTGGCCACCGGCTCGCGTGCCAGGTGCACGCGGGCCTGGCCCACCGTCGACCCGGCCGCACCGCCGGAGTGAAGAGGACACGATGACCACTGCGCACCCCCAGCGCCGCCCCCGCACCACCGCCGGACAGAGCCCTGACGGACCGCCCGGCCGGGACGAGCCCGCCCCCTCCGCAGACCCCTCCACGGCCCCCTCCGCGCCCACTTCCCGGCAGCGGGCCGTTTCCGCAGGTCAGCCCCAGCGGCCAAGGGGCACCGGGAAGTCCGACAACCCTTCTACCCTCAACCGACCCGAGTACCGGTATGGGTCGACAGGACCTCGGAGGAAGGAAGTGCAGCAAGCACTGGGGATCTTCCAGAGGGCTACGCCCGAGCAGTTGTGGAAGCTGACCCGTCCGGCGAACAAGCACGACAAGCTCGTGCGGGACACGCTGCTGGATCTCCAAGAGCACCGGCTCGTCAGGGTCGAATCGAAGCGGGAGGACAACAGGCAGGTGTGGGTGCTGACGGCTCGTGGACACCGGGAAGCGAGGTCGCTGCTCCCGAGGGAGATACGGGTGTCGGCGCTGCGCAAGGAGGAATACCACCCGGTCACCGGGAAGCTGCTGGGGACCGGCTACGACGACCACGCCCTGGCGGTGACGGCCACGGCTGCGGAGATGACCAGGGCCGGGTTTGGTGCCCTGCTCGCGTGGCAAACCGAGGTTAGCCACCCGCTGCGCGGCGGGTACGTGCAGTACGCGGACGCGGTCGTGAAAGCGTCGGCCGCGAATGTGCCGGTGCTGCTGCTCGAAGTCGACCGGCTCAACGAGGGCGTGGACGATCTGGTCCACAAGCTCCGCCGCTACACAGAATTTTTCGAGCGCCTTGCGCCGGGCGCGGACAAGGAGCAGCCCGAGCGAGCGCAGCGGCCCGACACGATCGACCAGGAGCTGCGGCTGTGGCGGAACATCTACCCGCGGACCGGGCGCGAGGGCTATCCGCCGATCGCGTTCGTGTTCGCCGACGGCTCCGAAGTGACGATGGACAACACGATGCGCGCGCTCGAGGAACGCGGCCGCGCGTACTGGCAGGGCCGCCGCTACCAGCCGCACTTTCGGGCCCTCAACTACCACCCGGTCATCCCCGTCGTGGTGACCACGCTCGACCGGCTGCAGGAGCATGGCGCGGACGCGGCGGTGTGGCGGCGCCTGGGCCGCGACCACTGGCAGACCCTGACCGCCGCGCTCGACAACCCCAACGGCGCCCGCCTGTACGAGAAGGAGCTCACTCAGGCCCGCGCCCAGACGGCGGCCCGCGCGGCGGCCGCGCGGGAGAAGCGACGGCCGGTGTGCGCCGGCTGCGGCACGAAGTTCACCGACGAACGCTGGGAGCAGACTGAGCGCCGCCGCGACTGGGGCGACGACGGCACGCTGTGCGCTGCCTGCCAGGAGCAGAAGGCCGAAACCGAGATAGCGGCGCAGATCGCGCGGATCGCCCCTCCGGAGCCGGCCGCATGGCAGGAGGCGAGCCCCGAGACGCCCAAGGGCTGGCTCAAGGGACTCGGACGCCGCCGGTAGCCGCCGGCCCCGCCCGGCGGGACGGCTTCCGAAGTCGCCGCGCCACCAGGCGGGACGACCGGGGCTGGGGGGCGAACCGCGCCCCAGCCCCGGCGTATACAGGAGCCCTCCGCGCCACCGACCGGGAGGACCGTTATGAAGCTGGGCAGGCAGGATCGCGGGAGCGTAGAGCGCGGGTACGAGGATCCGGGGGATATGTGGCTTGCGTTGGCGCGGCTCCTCGTGGGTCATCCCGATCCGATTGGCCTCATCGTGTCGTTCGAGCGCCTGGCGGCGCTGCTCTCCCCTCGTCGAGCCGGACGACGTGCTCTTCACCGCGCGGGTGGAGCTGTCCGGCCAGGAGACGATGGGCCACCTCCACGAACGGATCAACACGGTGACGCGTGGCATCGCCCTCCAGGCGGGAGTCGGCCCGGGTGTCGCTCTCGAAGTCCTGGTCGGCAAGCGCCAGGAGCTGGCGCTGCACAACGCGCACATCGACGGCCTCACCCGGCTCTTGCGTGACACCGTTGGCCACCTCAGCGCCAGCAGCACGTCCGGCGGGGGACGGTGCTACCACTGCGACGGCACTGGGCTTGCCCGTTCGGTGTGGGAACCAACCGGGATCGCCTGAGCAGCGGCTATGGGCAAGTCCAGTGCGCCTCGCGCGTCCAGCCTGCTGTGGCTGCTTGGGGCTGGCACAATCGCCGGGCGTGAGAACCGAAGGCGTGCAGCAGGATGAGACACCAGCCATCGACGCCCTGCGCGATCTGGTTGAGCGGGGAGCGATGCTCACGGTCGACACGCCAGCGTTCGAACTCGCCCGCTGGCGAGCGAGCGCGCTGTACGAACTGGCCGCGTGCATCCCTCCCGGACATCCCGCAGCGGGCGCTATGACCGCGTCCTCTGCCTGGATCCTGGACGAGACCGATCCTCGCCAGGCTGAACGCTCGTTGGCCTTGGGCTGGGCACCACTGCTGGGGGTTCTCGAAGCCCAGCTCCATCGATCTGGGCAATGCCACCCTCGTCCAGAACTCGTCCCACCTCCCCGCACACCCGCCATCACCGGAAAGGAGAACGGCAGTGAGGCCCCCGTGGCATTTCCGGCCGGTCCCTACCTCCAGCTGCTTGGCCTGGTCGGCGTCCAGGGCGCCCCTGGACCAGTCGAAACCAGATTGCTCCGGTCCCTGACCGAGTACGCCTGCTGGATCCACCTGAACCCAGGCAAAGGGCACCACAGGCTCACGCGCGACCTTGGCAGGTCCGAGAGCAAGGTGACACGCAACGCCCAGACGAGCCGGTTGCGCAAGTGGTTCGGAGCCGAGGCGCTCCCGCCCATCCTCAGCGACACCGGATACGCCTTCTCCCCTTCCGTCACGAGCGACTGGACGCAGTTCCAGGACCGTTGCCAGCTCAGCCGCCAGAGCGGGGAGACCGAGGCAGCACACCTGCACTCAGCGTTGGAGCTCGTCCGGGGCGCCCCCTTTGGCGATGTCCGCAGCAAGCGCTACCAATGGGCTCTGCCCGTCGCAGATGCGATGACCCGGGCGATCGTAGAAGCGGCTCTGCGCCTCGCCGAACTACGCCAGACAGAACACAACCTTGCCCAGGGGCTCTGGGCGCTGCGACGTGGATTCATGGCCGCAGGATTCGACGGGATGGAACTCGACCGCTACGCGCCCTCGTACACCTCCGACTGGGAAACGCTGGAGCGCGGGGTGACCGACCTGCGCCACTTCCTGAAAGAGGACCCGTGCTTGAACGAGTGAGCGCCGACTGAGGGGCTCGGCGGGCTGGACCTCGTGATCCCTGCGGTGGCCCCGTCGGTCTCGGCCACCGGGGGCGCAGTGCCCAGAACCCTCGTCAGGTGTCACCAGCTGGCTCTACCCTGCCGATCATGACACCACCTGCGTTCAAGTACGCCTACCTGGAACCGCTGTTTAGGGACGTCGAAGACTTGCGTGGTGAAGCGGCGTACCGGCAGCTTCCAGCACCGCAGCCCACGAGCAGCCTGGCCACAGACGACGCGCCACTGGGCCCGTATGGCGCGTCAATCCTGATCCGCAACTCGTTCACCGCGGGAGTCGCGCACGCGGACGCGCTGCGCAGGATCGTGCTTGACGGCGAAGTGGATCCATCCAGCCCATGGACCCTCATGCGTGGCGCCCTGGAGAACTTCGCCACGGCCGCCTGGCTCCTTGGCGGCAAGGACCGCACCGAGCGGCGGCGTCAGAGCCTGCGCCTGTGGCGTGAGGACATGAGGAACCGCGCTCAGCACGAGGAGGACACCGACCACGTGCCGGGCGCCGGCGGCAAGACGGGACGTGAGCGCGTCCAGGAAATTGACGACCTCGCCTTGTCTCTGGGCATCCACGACAAACTCGTCAAGCCGGAAGCCGGGAAGCTCATAGCGGAGGCCGCCGACGGCATCGGGCGGGACCCGCGGCAGATCACCGCCTCCTGGCGAGCCGCGTCAGGGTTCGCCCACGGACGCTACTGGCCCAACCTGCGCGCTTCCACGGTCAGCGGCGCCGTACAGGGCGGACCCGACCACGTGCTGATGGCGCTGGTCATCGACGAGAGCCAGCACCGGCCGCTGACCGAGCACACCCACGCTTTCCTCCAGCACATCCTTGTCAGGTACGCGGCCAGGGCCACGGCCCGATGAGCCTGAACGAGGTCCCGCAACAGCCGACCAGCTCGGGGCCGGCTCGCCCTGTTAGGCGACCGGGCGGGCGCTCACCGGCGTGCAGCATGTCGCTGGAACCCCTGCCTGGCTCGGACCCGCCTGCCTCAGCGTTCCGCGGAGCACTGACGCAATCGGCCACGCGGTGCGGCTCGCACTCTTGACCGTCGGTATCGGTGCGCGGGACGGTCGTTTCGCGCAATCATCCGCAACCAACTCGACAGGGGAGACTGCCATGGAGTTACGGTTCGTCGGGATGGACCCGAACACCGGAGGTGAGGGATCGCCTACGGTGTGGGTCGAAGAGCAGTCTGCGGACCTTGTCCTGCAGGGCGAGGAGGCCGATGAACTCCTTGCGGCCCTGGTCGGCCGGACCGAGTGGGTGGCCGGCCACAAGACCGGGATCCCCGCGCACGAGCGGGTGATCCGCATTCCGGCTCGGATGGTGCCGATCCTGAGGGAGGCGTGCGATGCCGCAGAACGCGCAGCAGCTGAACACCGCGACGTTCGCTGAACTCCTGGCCGCCACCGAGCGCACGGCCGTCCATCTGGAGATGCGCGACCTCTACGCGGTGGGCGATGAAGCCGAGGACTACACCGCCTTCCTGCGCACCGGCGTCCCGAGCCTCGATCCGGCTCGCTCGTTCTGGCCGCAGTGGATGCCGCTCGTCGAAGACGCGGTCGCCCACGGCGTGGTCATGCGTCGCGCGCGGATCGTCTCCGAGCCGGTCACCGATTACATCCGCTACGAGCACGCCATCACCCCGCTCAACCTCCGGGCCGGAGAGGACGTGCGCTGGCTGCCGCGCCGACACGCGTCCGACATCCCGCTGCCCGGCAACGACTTCTGGCTCCTGGATGACCGCCTCGTGCAGTTCAACCACTTCACCGGCACCGGCGACTGGGCCGAGAACGCCAAGGAACGCACCACTGACCCGGCCGTAGCCGAGCTCTGCCGCGCCGCGTTCGAAAAGGTGTGGGAGCGCGCCATCCCGCACGAGAAGTACACCCCCTGACCCTCCGCTCCAGGACACCTAGCGCCTCATGCCCGTCTCCCCGTCGTCCAGCGCCCAGGCCGCGCGCGAAGCTCTCGCGCTGCTCCTGGGCCACCTCATGAAAGACGCTGGGATCAACGGGCGTGAGCTCTCCCGCCGCTGTCGCTGGGACAAGGCCAAGACCTCCCGGATCCTGGGCGCCAAGGTCGCCCCCTCCGACGCCGACATCCGCGCCTGGTGCACCGCCTGCGAGGCCGAGGAGCAGGCGGAGGACCTGGTGGCCACCGCACGCGCGGTGGAGTCGATGTACATGGAGTGGCGCCGCCAGCATCGCGCCGGGATGCGCCGGGCTCAGGAGGACGTCTTCGCCCGCAATGCCGCCGCCCGCACCTGCCGGGCCTACGTCTCCAACGTCATCCCCGGCTTCTTCCAGACCGCCGACTACGCGACCGCCCTGATGAGCTCCATCACCGACTTCCAGGGCACCCCCGACGACGTCCCCGACGCCGTCGCAGCGCGGCTTGCCCGCTCCCGCTTCCTCTACGAGGGCGGCCACCGTTTCGTCGTCCTCATCGAGGAGTGGGTACTGCGCACCCGGGTCGGCACCCCCGCCACGATGGCCGGCCAACTGGCCCACCTGCTGACCGTGATGCCGCTGCCGTCGGTATCCCTCGGCATCATCCCGCTCGGCGTTCCGCGCACGGTGTGGCCTCTGGAGGCGTTCTACCTCTACGACGACCAGCACACCGTCGTGGAAACCCTCACGGCCGGCATCCATGTCCGCCAGCGCCGCGAACTCGCCGACTACGCCAAAGCCTTCAAGGGCCTGGCACAGACGGCCGTCCACGGCGACGCCGCCCGCGCCCTCATCCGCGCCGCGATTGACGCCCTGGAGTGAATCCGCGCAACTATCCGCAACATCGTTGAGGCCGAACCTGCGCCGTCCGTAGCGTCGAAGGACCGACGGACCACCAGCGGGAGAGGCGGATCCCCATGCGCGTACTCACGACCACCACCGCAAGCCCCGAGCCGCAGTACGGCGCACTCTCCCCGGCCCTGCTCGCCCGCGCCGACCGCGGCTATGCCCAGTTCCTCGCCCAGCAGACCGACCACCCGGACGACAGCGACGGCCAGGACCGCCGGACAGCACCGCCCACCCCCGCGACAACGCGCCAGCGAGGCCCCCGATGAACACCCACCTGGTCCTGCACGATCCCGAAGGACTCCTCGAAGGCGAACTCCCCCTCGACCGAGTGCCCCACGAGTGCCTGGTCAAAGCCGTCCTCGGGTGGACCGGCGACCCCGGCCTGGCACCCGCGGACCTCCAGCAGATCGCGCTGCAGCTGACCGGCGCCGCCCGCGCCGTGGCCGAAGACGTCCACCAAGCCGCCGACCAGCTGCCCCCCGACCACACCGCACGCGTCCTCGCGGACGTCGTCCTCGAGGGCGTCGAGCGCCGCCTGACAGCCGGACTACAAGGCACCGTGCAATGCGCCCAGGGTCGCGCCCGCCTCGTCCGCGCCCTCTACGAGCGCCTGGACCGCCTCACCGAGACCGCACCCCCGGCCCGCCAGGGCCCTCTGAACCGCCACGCACCCAGACAGGACCTGGGGATCTCCGGGTGCGCGGCGTCGTACAGCCACCACGGCCGGCCCGCCGGGCCCGACGCGCACCACCTACAACTGAGAGGGGCACCGCCATGACCACCACCGTCGAGCACACCGAACTCGCCCGCTTCCTGACCATCGCCGGCCAGCGCCACCGGGCCGGGGAGAAGCTCCCCGAGATGTTCTCCGGCGCCATCGACGCCTTCTGGCACGACCAGCTCGACACCGACGTCTACGACGCGTTCTCCACCGAGCACGCGGGCGCGGTCGTCGGACACAGCCCGGAATCCGGGGTCGGCGTCATCGAGTGGGTGAACGCGTACGAGGAGGCGTACGGGCCGCTGTCCGCGATCTGGTTCACCGACGAGCGCGGCCGCCTGGACGGCGAGGCGTTCTCGGCGTACCGGGAGACCGGCCGCGTCGAGGCGTCTTGGAACTGTGGGCCGGAGTTCGCCGAGGAGACCGCGGAGTGACCAGCACCGCGCCCATGGAGCCCTCGCCCGCCTGGGCGGGGGCTCTGCGCGTCTCCACCGGCCGCACCACCACTCCCGCCTTCGCCAGCTACGTGGAGGCGACCACCGCCCACTGCCCGTACCTCGGCCCGTCCCTCAAGAACGGACTCACGTACTGGACGACTTACGACATCGCGCCGGGCGCCGAACTCTTCGTCATCGAGGGCGCCCTGTTCGCCGCCGCGATCGTCTGCGCCGAGCGGGTGCGGATTCTGTCCAAAGGGCAGCGCGGTCATCTGGTGTGCGAGAACCTGGTCGTGCGCGGGGCCTCACGCCGTCATCTGGACTGGCCACACTGGGCCCTGAAGAACCTCTACGGACCTGTCGGGCTGATGTTCGGCAAGTTCTGGGAGGGCGAGGAAGACACCAGCCGCCTTGGCGCTGCCCTCCCCGTTCCCCCGGTGACGTTCCTGTCGATCCGGCCCGCCGTACGCCCGCGCGACCCCCGCTTCCTGCACAACACGCCCGTGCTGGCCGACACCATCCGCGAGGCCCAGGACGACGGCCGCAACGTCTTCGACGGCCTGGACCGCGACTGGGCCACGGTCCGCTCCTGGGCCGCTCTCCTGCCGAAGCCCCTGAAGGAGAGCACCCCTTGAGCACTCCGTCCCCGATCCCGGCCGCCGCACAGGCCGCCACCGCCGAGCACTGCGGCCACGGCCTGGTCCTCACCAAGGTCACCGACCGGCGCGGCTCCGCCGTCTGGAAGGCCACCGGCCACAAGGGCACCGCTGCCCTGAAGGTCGGACGCGGCGACGGCGCCGACATCACCGCCCGCGAGGCCGCCGCGCTCGCCGCCCTGAAGACGGACTACTTCGTGGGCGGCGGCGTCACCCACGGCGCGGCATGGCTGCTCACCGACTGGCTCGAAGGCCCCTCGACCTGGGAGGTCTTCGCGCCCGTCCGGACGGACGGTGCTGGCCGAGAGCGTGCCCTGGCCTCGGCTGCCGACCTGTGCGGGGCGGTCGCCGGCCTCCACTCGAAGGGCTGGGTGCACGCCGACCTGCAGCCCTCCCACGGCATCCACACCGCGACCGGGGTGGAGCTCATCGACCTCGCGTGGGCCTGGCGGCCCGGCTGGGACCAGGGCGACGATTTCAACGGCGGCATGACGCACCTGCTTTCCCCCGAGCTCGCGGCCGCCATCGTCACCGGGGACAAGCCTGTCGTCGTCACCCCGGCCGCCGAGATCTACGCGCTTGCCGGGACCATCTGGACCTGCGCCACAGGGACCTGGCCGCTGGACTACAAGACTGCCGGGATCGACCCGAAGGCGAGCACCCCGCACGAGCTCCGCCGGCACATCGCCACCGGCCGCATCCCCGTCCAGGCTGGCCGGCCCTGGCCCGACCTCCAAGACGTGCTGCTGCCCGTGCTCCTGGATGACCCGACCAACCGGCCCACCGCCGAGGAACTCGGCACGACGCTGGGGGGCGTGTAGAACACCCTGTGCGGCAGATCACGGCCCATCTCGTCCTGGGCGCAGGATGTCGGCGTAGATGCGGGCCCGGACCCCGAGCTCGCCGGGATCCCGGCGAACCGGGACGACGCCCGAGGTTGCCCACCGCCCCTCCAGCGACGCCATCACGGCCCGGACGGTGTCCTCGTCCCTGCCGGTGATGTCCAGCACCACCAGGCCAGGCTCCGCAATGTGCTGCTCGTCGATCGACTTCATGACCCTTCCGACAGCAGGACGGAGGAAAGCGGTTCGCCGACGGCCCCGACTCCACCCGTACGAGGCAGAGGGGGCCTATTGGCTTGCCCTGTACGCCAAGGCCCGCGCCGCGGGCGACCGGTCGGTCCGCAGGAACCTCATGGCCCACCCGTTGATGAGTTTCAGTGGGGCTCGTCAGGGTGGCGGACGTGGAAGGGCCTGATCTGCCCGAACACCCTCCGACCGACAGCTCGTCGGGGGACACTGCGCCGCATGGAGAACTTCTTCGAGAGGGTGACGCGCTTCTGGCCAGCGGGCCGCCGTGACCTGCACTGGCACATCCTGCCCACCCCGGCCGAGGCCGCTGCCCTCGCCGCCCCGTACCAGGGGATCACCGCGCCCGGACTGCAGAACGTGCCGATGGACTGGATGCACTGCACGCTGCTCCACGCCATTGGGCTCGGCCGCGACGCCATCGACATAGATGCGCTCCTGAGCGACGTTCGCCGCGCCACGCAGGACGTGGAGCCCTTCGCCCTGACCTTCGACCGGCCCTCCGTGGGTACCGTCGGCGTCGAGATCAGCGGATGGCCCGGCAAACCCTGATCCAGCGCGTCACCGAGGACGTCGACACGCTCACCGAGGCCGAACGCGCCGAGATCCAGAAGGCTGCCCAGATCGTCCGTCAGATGCGGGCGCCGGCGTCGACCGCACCTTCCTCTACCGCCACCGCGACCTGCTCGGCCAGGTCCATGCCCAGGCCGCTGAACCGCCCACCGCCGCCAGCGGCCGCGGGCCAGCCGTCAGCCGGGCCTCCCTCCAGGCCGGCTTGCTCGCCGCCGACGCCCGCGCCGCCCGCATCGCCGCTCACGCCCGCCGCCTCGAAACGCGGCTCAGCGAGATCCTGGGCGAGCAGGTCTGGCGCGAGTCCGGCATCGGCGGACCCGAGGACACCGAACAGCTCAAGGCCCGCATCACCACGCTCGAACAACAGGTAATCGATCTGGAACTCAAACTCCAGGATCAGGGCGACGACCTCGCCGCCGCCCGCGCTGCCAACCGCGACCTGATGGCCCAGCTCAACCGCCACACCGACCGATCCTCCACCGTGACCAGCTGAAACGGGCAGGCAACCCGGCTCCCGGCTGCTGCATGGCCGGGAGCCGACCGGCAGGCATCGGGTCAGCGGGCCATCAAGCGAGACACCAGAGCCTCCACCGCCCCACTGACTACCGCGCTGGCCATCAGACCGGCGAGGCCCAAGGCCACCCGATGTCGGCGGCGCCGCAGGCTTGACGCCTCATCGATGCTCAAAACCCGCCTGAGCCCACGCAGCCGATCCCCGAGATTCATTCTGGCCTCCTCCGTGCCACAACACGGTTCCGGTCAACCGGAGCCGTTCAGTTCGTGCCTCAAGTCAGCCAGCAGGGAATCGTCTAATTCGCCAGGGGGTCGCGTAGTTCTCGCTACGCTGCGGGGATGTCCCCCAAGCCGAGTGCTGCGGAGCAAGACCTCCTGGACCGCCTGGCGTTCATCGGTACCCGAGTGAGCGTTGATCAGCTACGTGGGTGGAGACGGGCGGGCCTGCTACCGAAGAACGAACGGCACTGGCCAGGCCGAGGCGGATCGACATCGCGCACACCGGACGACGCCAGGACGATCGCGTGGGCCCTGGCCGGGCACTCCAAGCGCGGCCGGCCCATCCAAGAGACTGCTTTGCGCGTATTCACCGCACTGCCGGTCATTCCGTTGGGAGACGAGGGAATTCTCAAAGCCTTTGAGTGGTGGGCCCTCCACCAAGACGATGGAGTGGCTCTTCGCATCGAGCAGGCATTCGAGAGCGCCGCCAGCGAAGAAGAGGGCATCGAAGCAGCCAACGCGATCGCCCGGCGGAGGTTCAGGCGGAGCCAGCGCTTCCCACTCCCGCCCGGGCGACCGGATGCCACGGCGCGCCTGCTTCGCGAGGCTTACGTGACCATGACGGTGGGGACGACGCTCGGAGCGTCAGTGGTCGGCACCGACTACTTCAGGGCGCTGACTGCTCTCTACCAGGTCTATCGGGACCGTGACCGCAGCGAGGGGGAGGAAGTCCCACACCTGGAGGGAATCGATGACGACCCGGAAGGATTCGGACAGCGGCTAGGCATGCACATGGACATGGCAGGAGCGTCCGATGATCCACCCCTGCCGCGGAAGCGCAACCGAGCAGCCGACCTCGCCATGCTGGAGCTGACAACCCCTGCGGTGATCCGCTGGAACCGGGACGCTCTTGCTCTGCTCGACCGGGCGCTCACGGTGCTAGAAGTGGCCCGTGAAGTCGTCCCTGATGACCCGATCCTCGAGAAGACCTTTGCCATCGTGGAGTCGAACGACGAAACGGATCTGGACGCCAGCGCGGCGCTCCTCAGTCTGGCAAAGCCGCGGTGGATCGAGGGCCGCGCACCCGACTGGAACTTGGCCACGCAGAGGATCATGTACTGCTGCCGCGGCAGTCACCCACTGACTGGCCCGATAGACCTTCGGGCGGGCATGAAGACCCTCCAGGCGATCACGACCGCGCTGCCAGCGCTCATCGAACGGATCTACCAGGCATGGCCTGCCGACCAACTGGATTCTCGAGACAGTCGCAGCACGCTCGACCCCGAGATCGCCGAGTTGAAGGAATTGATCAGATCCACCTACGACGCCGTTGACACGCTGCCTGCGCCCACATAGACGATGGGGTGGGCCTCAGCTCTTACGAGCGGTCGGGGAGACAGAGATCATTCGGCACACCACGGCCGAGCCGCCATCCGAAGACGAGCAGCTCCATGCGCCACATGTGTTGCATCAGTTACAGTCCTCCAGACAGTGCCTGAGCTGCGGAAATTCCACCCGCACGCTCGCGGCGCCCCGGAGAATGGTCGGCGATTTTGACTGCTCGGGCGAGGACATCGAGCGGGACTGGATGCAGCGGACGGGGTGCTGGAGTTCGGTGACCCGGGTGCTGCTCACCTATGAGCAGATGCGCGCGTAGGGCCTCCCGGCGACCGAGGGCAAGCGCGACGACCCGAGGTGGCCAGCCTTCGCCCGCCGCTACGGCTTCGACATCGAGCATCCGGTGCAGTGGGAGGTTGAAGCGCTGGACCCGGACGAACTCCAGCGACTGGTCCTCGCCGCCGTCGACCCCTACATCGACCGCGACGTCCTCGCGCAGCAGATCGCCCGCGAGGAGCAGCAACGTCGCGCCCTGGAGGACATCGTCGGCCGGTGGGGCACGGCGGGTGAGAACAGCTCGTAGTGGTCGGCCATCTGCTACCCCTCGACCGCCACGATGCGCTGCTCTCTCTCACCCGGGCCCGGCGCCATCGGCTTCACCGCGCGAGTGGAGCTCTCCGGAGGGCAGACGATGGGAGACCTCCACAAACTGATCAGCACCTTTGCCCGCGGCATCACCTACGCACTGGGCGCTGCAGCGCCCGTTCTTCGACGTCGAGTGGCCCGGTTGGCGGCACAACGCACGTACGGCGTCGGCGAATGAGGTGTGGAGCTCGCCGGTGGTCTGGACGTGCCAGAGGGCGCCGGTGTTGCGGGCGTGGAGGGTTCCGAGGTAGTCCTCGGGTCGGCAGCAGCGCGGGGAGCACAGGGACCAGACGGGGCGGTCGGTGTCGTTCGGGCGGACGCAGTCGATGGGTACGGCGTCGATGGTCGTGCTGAAGATGTCGCTCCAGGTCCGCGGGTCAGTGTCGCAGGCGTGGGTACCGGCCGGGGGATCCGGCGAGGGGTGAGGGCTCATGGGCGGAGCTCCTTTTGGGTAGGGCGGGCCAGCGGGTCAGGACCGGCTTGTCGCGCCGTCGCGGATTTGGGGCAGGAGGGGAAAGGATGCGTTGAGCAGGGTGCGGAGCTGCGGCTGGGGCAGAGCTTCGTGGCGCAGCACCAGCCCTTTGGTCAGCAGTTCGGTGACGGCCTCGGCGAGTTCGGGAGGGAGCCAGGCAGATGCGGCGTGTGCTTCGTCGCTGGTGGCGGGCGGGTGTGTGCGGGGTGGCTGTTTGAGCAGGGCCTGGTAGAGGCCGACGGCCGGCTGCGGCGGGGGTAGGCCGACCAGGCGTGCGCGTTCGGCGGCCTTGTGGGCGCAGTGAAGTCCGTCGAGATCGAGGTCCGCGTACAGCAGCACCGTGTCCACGGGGTGGTTGCGTTCGCAGAAGGAGGTGAGGGCGGTGGGGAGGGAGGCGATGAGGTGGTCGCCTTCGCCGAAGGCGAGCCATCCGACCTGGCTGCGGTCGGGCCAGGTGCCGAGGATTTCGCGGAGGCTGGTGAAGGCGGCGGTGTTCTCCACGATGAGGAGCCAGGGTGCGGGCCCGAGTTCGAACATGGCCAGTGGGGCGGGCGTGGGCCGGGCACGCAGGTGTGTGGTGAGGTTGAGGAGCCCTTTGGTGACGAGGTGGTGGCGCTCGATGTTCTTGAGGCGTTTCTCGTCGCCGTACAGCTGGTAGGACCGGTCGGCGAGCGGGATGACCATGGCGTCCGGCTGGTCGCGCAGCAAGGCGTTGATGGGGCCGAGCAGCGCGTGGTCAGCCGCGGTCAGCCGGAGTGTGGTGGCGAAGGCCAACTGTTCGACGTAGGCCCTGGGGGCGGGCCGTCGGCCGCGGGGGCGGGTGGCCGGCGGGCGTTGGACCCAGCGGGGCAGGGCAGGGTGGGCGCTGTGGTCCCAGCCGTCTTGCCCTTTGGGGAGGGTGGCCAGGCCCTGGGTGGCCAGGGTGTGGGCGGCGTCGGCGAGGATGCGGCGGCGACGTGGCGAGCCGGCCAGGCTGGAGTCACCGGCGTAGGCGGCGCCCGCCAGCGCGTCGAATTCGACGCGCTGGCGGGTCTGCCGGGCGAGGAAGGCGGCCATGCGGTCGGCGGTGGTCACCCTGCCTCCTGTCCGGGGCCGCCGCTTTCCTGTTCGGCCTCGGGGCGTAGGGCGGAGCGGCGCAGGAGGCGGGCGGAGGTGACGTCGTCGTCCTGGGCGCGGGTGACGCCCGCTGCGACGGCGTCGCCGTACCGGTCGAGGATCTGGACGTAGCGGCGCCTGGTACGCATGTCGACGCCGTTGCGCAGGCGGATGATGAGAGGGAAGCGGCCGAGGGCGGGGAGGTCGTTGGAGCCGGTGGTGTAGACGAGCTGGATGCCGTGGGCGCCGGCCACGCGTCGCTGCAGGTCGACGAAGGGCCCGTAGTTCGCTTTCCCGAAGGGGTTGTCCAGGACGAGCGTGCCCACCCCGCCGGGGATGCGCCGGTCTCGCTGGGCGGCCCGCATCCGGGCGAGCGTGCAGTAGAGGAGTACGGAGACGGTGAGTAGTTCGCCGCCGCTGAACTTCTGGATCGCGGTGACGGACTCGCGTTCGACGGTGTCCAGACTCTGTGTCGGTTTGATGATCTTCGCGACGATGTTGCCGCGGCCGCCGAGCGCGGCCAGGACCATCCGCTTGGCCAGGGTCATGGCCTCGGGCAGTGCGCTGGCCCGCCCTGAGGCGCTGGCGGGCAGGGAGGTGATGAGCCGGTCGACCTCGGCGGACAGCCGGCGCGCCAGTTCTTCGCCGTGGGCACGCTGGCGTAGTTCCAGGGACACGAACCGCTGGTTGGACCAGCAGCCCAGGTTCTTGGGAAGGAGGGAGCGACGGGCGACCTCTTCCACGCTGTCCAGGACCGCTTCGACCGTGCTCGCGCAGGCGTCCACGACCCGGGCCTGGTCCTCGGCAGACTCTGCCAGCAGCCCGATGACCTGCCGCTCGCGTTCCTCGATGTCCTCCAGGAGCCCTGCGAGGCGGGTGGGGGCGGTGAGGTCATGCTGCAGGCGCTCTCGCAGCCGTCCGTCGACGACGGGAACGTACTCGGGCTGGACGGCGAGCTGTTCCAGCGTGTGCACGTCCCTGCGCAGGGTGCTCCTGGACCGTTCGACGGCACGGCCGGCCTGGTCGACCGCGTGGACGAGGGAGTCCTTGATCTCCTCGGCGTTCAGCGGTCGCAGGGACTGCGCGGTCACGGCGGACAGCGCGTGCTGTTCGAGCAGGAGCGCATCGACGGTCATCTCCACAGCGCCATCGGTGCCCTCTGCAGGACCCTGGTGCTCTCCCGCCGCCCTGAGGGCGCTCGCCGACTGCCGGAACTGCGCGGCGTGGCTGGTCGCCCCGTCCGCACTGCGGTGGATCCTCTCGGCGTCCAGGCACCGCATCTGGGCCAGCCCGCGGTCATCCTCAAGCAGTTGCTCTGCCGTCCGCAGTTCCTCGGACGCCGCCTGGGCGGTGGGGAACGTCAGCCGCTTGCCGCCCGGGATGTCATCGAGTGCCGCGGACGCCTCCTCATGGGCGGTGGCGGCCTGGCGGGCCAGCACGTCCGCTTCGACTTCGGCCCGCTCCGCGTCCTTGCGCGCCTGTTCGGCGGCGGCGATGCGGGTGGTGAGACGCCCGGTGTCCATGGCCATGGCCTCTCCAACCAGTTCCGCAGCCTGCGCACGGGCCGCGGAACTGGTCCCGTCCAACTTCTCGTTCAGGGCCTTGACAGCCGTGTCGGCAGCGGCGAGCCGCTGCTGGAGGGCGTTATCGCTGATACCACCCAGCCAGTCTTTGCGGGCTTGTACCCAGCGCTCTCGCAGAGCCTGCACGCTGCCGTCCGGCAGGACGTCAGGACGGGCCGCCTCGATGACCTCAGCGGACAGTTCCTGCCGGATCTCCTCCACCCACCCGGTCCAGCGGCTCGCCCGTTCCTCACCTTGGCGCAGCCGCTCTTCCGCGGCCCGCTGCTGGTTTTCGGCCTCCCGCCAGCGCCTCTTGGCCCCCTCGGCAGTGCAGCGGTGCTCGCGCGCTCCGGCACGGGCCTGCTGCCGTTGCGCTGCCCAGCGCTCGACCGCTTGGGCCGCTTCCACCAGCGACTGGACCTTGGGGAGCGCCGCTGCGAGACCCATCAGCTGTTCCGTGTGGCGCTTCAGCCGACGCTCTGCCCTGCATGCGGCATCCTCGGCTGCGCCTGCCTGGCGGACCAGAGAGCTCGCCTGCTCGGTGAGCGTGTTCACCTCCTCGTCGAGTCGGCCGAGGAGTTCCTCCAGCCTGGCCCGGGCACCTGCACCGAAGGCCTCCTCATGGGACTGCAGCCGAGCCATGAGTGCGCGGTCGGCCTCCCGCCGCGAACCGATGGCCGCAAGGCGCTCCTCCACGCTGCCCAGGCGGGTGGTGACGCGCTGCAGTTCCTCCTCACCGGCCCCGGCATCGAGTACCGAGCGGCGCAGAGGCAGGACTGCGATGTCCTCGGGACGCCTGGACAGCAGGGCGCGGGCCTGGATGTCGGCGGCGACGGAGACGACCGTCGGCAGAGCGACATCGGCCTGCCGGGCCAGGGCCGCCAGATCCCCGCCGGGGACCGGCCCGCAGATGACCACTCCTGCGATCAGATGGGGAATGGCCGCGATGACGTTGTCGTGCTGGTGGGCGGGCACCGTATCGCGCAGGAATTGCATCCCGGAGACCGCATGGGCACCGCGGTGCCGCAATGCGGCGACGGCCTGCTCGACCTCACGGGGAGGCGGACAGAACCCATCACGCATCAGCGCCTCGCGAAGCCGTTCGTCCTCACAGGCCTGGGCCCGCTCGGCGGCCAGCTCCATGTCCGCATCCGCCACCTGGTCAGCGAGCAGGCCAGCGAGATCGGCGCCAGCCTGCTCCAGGTCAAGCTTCGTCGCCGTATCCGCGATCTCGGCCAGTTCCCGCAGACGCGGCATGTCCGCCAGGTCCCGGCGTTCCTGGGTCAGGGTGTTCCACTGCTCCCACACCTGGTCGTGCTGCTGGCGTGCCGAACTGAGCCGGCCGGCGCACGCGACCCGTTCCGCCGCGACGGTGCTCGCCTGCCCGCGGGCCGCCTCCAGCCGCCGCCCGGCCTGCTCTGCCTGCTCCTGTGCCGCCGCTTCCTCGTGGGTCATCCGTTCGAGGGCCTCGTGCGGCTCCTCGAGCTCGCCGAGGAGACCCGTGCGGCGGGCGGCCGTGAGCTTCGCCTGCTCTGCCGCCTGGTGCGCCTCAGCGGACGCGGCAAGACTCTCCGCACTGCCGGCCGCGGCCACCGCCCCCTCATACTCCCGCTCACCCGCCGCGACCAGCGAGGCGGCCTCCTCAGCCTCACTGCGGGTGCGACCCATCTCGTCGGCGAGCCGGCCAAGGCCCCCTTCGAGCCTGGAGTACAGGCCGGCACCACCCTGTTCCATGGCCTCACGCAACGGGGCCTGCTCACTGTGAGCACGGGCCAGCAGCTGCTTGGTCTCGCGGCGCTCCTCCTCCTGGTCCGCCAGGTCCATCAGTACAGGGACGGCCTTCCAGGCGGCTGCCTCCTGCCCCGTCTCAGCAACCCTCTCCTGCTGCGCGAGGTGCTCACACCGACGGTCCTCCATCCGCAGCCGCTCGGCCGCCTCCCGAACCGCGACCACATGCTGCTGGCGCGCTGCCACCCGGCTCTGGGCCTCCTGCGCCTCCTGAGCGGTCGCTTCAGCCTCCTGACGCAAGGCGGCCGCTTGCTCTTCCCAGTGCTCGGCCTGTCCTTGGACGTGCTCGCTCGCGCGCAGGGCGAGCCGAGCCTGTAGGGCGAGGACCTGCTCGGCGGCGGCGACCTCGGCCGTGGCCTGCTGAACGGGCCGCAGCAGCAGAAGAGCCCTCGCAAGAAACCGCTCCTCCAGCTCCCGTCCGGGCCGGGCGGCCAGCTTGTCAGCATGGGTGGACAGTGCCGCCCGCGCCGCGGTGGGCGCAGCATCGTCGACCACCATGTCGATGAGGAAGTCGACGAACTCCTCGGCAGAGCCGAACTTGAACAGTTCGGTGATGCCGCCCTCCTCCTGGTTCATGGCCTTCTGCATCCTGAAAACCTGAGGATCCAGGCCGTGGTTGCCCAGCTGCTCCGCCCACTCGTACTGCTCGTCCGCGACGGCCAGCTGCAGCCTTCGCTCCACCCTGTTGGCCGCCTCCAGAGCCTTGACGTACATGCCCATGGTGAGCTGGCCATCCTCACTGCGCACGGGCAGGGAATCGAGTTCCAGCCCGCCAGGCTGCGGCCGCAGCAGGTACCAGCGGCGCTCCAGCCGCTCCCATCCGCTGCTCACATCCGTGGGGCGCTGCCGGTCGCGCCACTGGTAGACACCGCCGGTGAGCAGGACGGCGCCGGACGCGGGTCGTTCGGAGTCTGCCCACTCGGCGATCACGTGGGAGACCTGCCCGTCGGGGATGTACTCGGCCAGCGACTTGGCCTTGGCCGCCCCGATGAAGTCCTTCTTGGCAGGCAGCAGCAGGCTGAATAGGAGCGAGAGCAGGCTCGACTTGCCGCCGCCGTTGCGTAGCCACAAGATCACGTCGACAGGCTGCATGGGGCGGCCGTTGAGGGAGCTCGCCCCGCCGGTCAGATCCAGGACCAGCGATTTGAAGCCGGCCGCACGGTGGCCGACATTCTCCAGCCGAAGACGCAGGAGTTGCAGCATGGGTCAGTCCTCCTGGGAAAGGTGGGCGCGGCGCAGGTCGCACAGCGCCGCGTAGGCGGCGGAGCCGGCTGCTTCACGTACCTGGACGCGGAAGCGGTGGGCGAGGCGGTAGTGCCCCGGCCCGAGGTCGCCGGCGGGGTAGGCCATGCCTTGTTCCACGAGCCACTCCATCGCTTCCTTGATCACCCGTTGGGTGCTGGACTGCGCGAGCTGCCGTGTCGGCGTCAGACGGGAGGGCGGTAGCTTGGCGTACACCCGCCAGGCGGCCTGAAGCTCGGAGTGCGCCACGGTCAGGCCGTCCGTGTCCACGGCCTTCTCGCGGAGTTTGTCCGTCAGGCGCCGCAGGAAGTCGTCCACGTCCGTGATCGAGATCCGCTTGACGGTGTCGTCTTCGAGATCCGCTGCGGTGGGGTAGGCACGGGCCGCGATGGCCATGTGTGCGAGCCCGAGGACGAGGCGGTCGCTGACCCCCAGCTTGGGGTGGTCCTTGAGCCGGTAGGACAGCCAGGACCCCTCCCTGGGGTGCAGGATCAGCCCCTCGACCAGGTGCGCCTCCATCACGTCCAGGTCCAGACCGTCAGCTCCCGCGTCCACGGCGTCCCGGAAGGGCCCGTCCATGCGGTAGCGGTGCAGCAGGTCCCGGTACTGCGGGAGCCCCAAGGGACGCAGGCGCGGCTGACAGCCGAACCGGACGAGGGTGGAGGCGTCGGTCAGGTCGGCGGGGGAGTAGGCGCACGTGCTCGTGGTCATGCCAGGACCTCCATGTCGTCCTCGGCGTAGGTGGGATCGGGAATCAGAGGCTGGGCTGGCACGAGCAACAGGTCACTTCCGGCGAGCGGACCGAGATCGAACGCAGTGCCGTCGTCGAGGACCACCAGGTGCTCGCTGAGCAGATCAGCCAGCTCGTCCACTGCCTCGTCCTCCTCACACCCCTCGGGATCGGGCGCGTAGGCCCGCAGCACGGATACAGCCAGCAGATCCGCCGCCTCCCCCGCATGCTCCAGCGCCACTTCAAGCAGCTTCGAGAGCCGAACCGGAGCACGCAGCGACTCCGTGAGCACGGTGCGGGCGACAGCGAGGTCCTCGTCGCTGTAGACGGACAATTCGCCGACGTCGTCGGCGATCAGCTCGATATCCTCGTCGGGCATCGCCTGCTGCGCTTCCCGCGCCGGGGCCAGCAGGGACTCCCACCAGTCCCGTAGCCGCGGCAGGTGCGAGACCACCGGCCCGCCGACCGCATCGGCGAACACACTCGCCACCGCCTCGGCCTCCTCGACCCCGAGGCCAAGGACCGGCTCCAACACGTCCTCCTTCATGCCCACAAGGGCCAGACGCGGTGGAGGACGGAAACGCTGCTCGGCCTGAGAGCGCAGAAATGCCGGACGAGCATCGATGACCTTCGCCAGCAACTGCGTGTGACGCAGATGGGCCCGGCCCAGCAACTGCAGGACCCGCTCACAGGTACGCCGTACGTCCGAGTCCTCCACCTCATTGCGGACTCCGCGCATGTACTCCATCAGCTCGCGCTCCACACGCTGGCGCTCCCCGAGGTGCGCCCGGGACGCCTGCAGCAGAGCGGGAACGTCCTGGCTCCAGTCCACCGCCCGCACGTCGCGCTCGGTCTCCTCCAACACCGCCCGGACCCGCTCGCAGTACACGAGCGACAACTTCAGGCTTTCCGCCGCGCTCTCCTCGGCTCGTCCCCACCGGCCGGTCGCCACCTGGCGACGCAGCATCGTGTCCTTCGCCGCCTGCTCGTCCTCCAAGTCGTGCTCCAGACCGGAAAGCAGCAAGTTGATTGCCGGAGTCGTAGCCCGCAGAACCGCCTGACCACGCCGGCCGAAACCCTCCTCCAGCATCCGCAGCGACAAGGTGACCCGACTGTGCCCCTGGCGGTAATCGCTGTAGGAGACCTCGAACTCCTCACCATCCTGAGCGTCATTCAGCAGCTCACGAAGAACGAACCGAGCCACAGCCAGGTGCTCAGAGGCATCCCGCCCGGGGGCCGCAGATGCCGCCAGCGACGCAAGGAAGGCCACCACCTCCTCAGTGGTCGCCTCCGCCTCCATCTCCTGCCGATTCACCACCGCCTCCAGCGCCGCCAGCCCGAGCGTGCGCGGGTCGTACAGCCCATGGGGGAAGCGCTGCCACGCCTGACGTTGATCGATTCGGTGCAGCGGTGCACCGCGGGCTAGGACCGAACTGCGCCGGACGAAGCTGGTCTCGGCCACCAGGGCCCGCAACTCATCAACTCCATCGAGGACTGCCGATGGAGAGGCGAGCAGCCGCCGCTCCTCCCGGTCCAGCAAGGCCTGAACCATCGAGTCGAATTCGTCTCTTGCACGGTCCGAGCCGTGAAGGAACGCACTTTTTCCGGTCATAGAGGCAGTGGAGCAGCAAGTACTGACAACCAGCTCAAAATGTGGCAGATCGGTAACTCACATGGGGCGCATGCAAAGGGATGAACCTGCGGCCCAACGGAGAGTGCTGGCCGCGAGGCCCCAGGCGTGACGCCCGGGACCTCAGATACCGGTCCGGCTCAGGGACCGGTCAGGCCCACTTCACCCCGAGCTTGGCGAGGGCGTCCAGCTGTTCCTGGGTGAGATGGTGGCGCCGGGATTTGGTGTTGGAGACCCATACGCCGAGCTTCACGATCACCGGCTCCGCCTCGCCCTCGACTGCGATCTCCTCGCCGTGGGCGCGGGGCACCGGCCGGTGGGCGCCTTCCCGCTCGACCCACTGCGTGAGGGCCGCCAGGCCTCGTTGGAATGCTTGCTGTGCCTTGCTCGGCCCCTTCGCCCCACGACCGGCCGCCGAGGCCGGAGGCGGCGCCTGAGCGGGTTCTACGCCCAGCGCGGTCAGCCGCTTCTGCTGCTCGGGCAGCAGCCGTGCCCAGGTGGCTGGCTGCCTCTGCTGCTGGAGCCACCGGCCGATGTCGTCGCCGTCCATGAGCACGCCGGGGGCGATGTCGGGCAGCTGGCCGTCGGCGTCGACCAGGTCTGCCAGGACGCGGTGGTGCCGCTGCCAGTCGAGTGGCCAGGGGCAGTTCCAGTCCTTGTCGATCGCGGCGAGCTGCGCGGCCCGGGTCGTCGCGGTGTCCTCGTTCTTCCCGAGCCCGTTCTTGGCGCCCTTGCGCCGGAGGTTGGCCATGTACTGGCCGATGGGCACCATCTCGTCGTCCTCGCCCCACATGGCGTCCTGTCGGGGGGCGAGGTGCCCGGTGGCCCGCCGGTAGGAGCGGAGCGCGGCGAGTTTGGCCTCCCATGCCTCCTCGCCCGGCTCCCACACCATCCCGGCCTCCGGGGCGTCCAGCAGTGTCTTGCGCCGCTCCTCGAGCTCTCCGGCGCGCAGGGCCTTGCGCTGCTGGTGCACCCACCGCCCGAGCGGGAACGCTTTGGTGACGCCGACCGCGGTCTCGGTGTCGTACGGGACGGCGTAGAGGCCGGTGATGGCGTTCTCGGCCCACCACCGGATGAGGGCCTGGTAGCCCTCCAGCCACACCAGGGACTCCGGCCGGTAGACGCGGGTGCGCAGGAACGCGGCGATGGTGGCGGCGTCCCGGGGCGAGGAGAAGTGCAGCAGCGCCGACTCGGCCGCCGCGTCGGTGTCGTCCTCCTGGTCCTCGCCCTCCCCGCCGGTCCCGACGATCCGCCCGTCCTCGTCCCGCCGGACATGAACCTTGCGCTTGCCGCTCGTCAGAGCCCGGGAGGCGAGCTGCTCGACGAGGCGGTCGTCATGAGAGCGCAGGCCCTGGAGGACCGCTACAAGAGGGCGGAAGCTGGCGCTGGCGACCATGTCGGTCGGGTCCTCGTTCGGCTCCAGGAACACGGGCACGATGATGCGGGCGACCTTGGTGGAGCCGTCGCGGTTGAGGCGGAGGGCGCGGCCGATGTTCTGGACGATCTCGACCTGCGAGCCGCGGGTGTCGGCGAAGCAGATCGCCTCGACGCCGCGCTCGCCGGTGATGTCGACGCCCTCGCCGAGGACGCGGACGGAGGCGAGGAACGCCCGGTGTACGCGCCGGTTGTTGGCGTCGATGCCGTTGGCGAACTGCCGCAGGACCTCGCGCCGCTCGGTGACGAGGTGGTCGCCGCACAGCCATGCGGACCAGACCCGGTCGGGCGGGACGTGGCGGCCGGCCTCCAGCTCGTAGAACTCCGCCTCGATCGACGACTTCGGGAGTTTCTCCGCGGCCGCCAGATCGGTGTCGGAGGCGTCGTTGCCGTACAGCTCGGCGGCCGTCTCGGGCAGCTTCTCCGCGAACGCGGCTGCCTCCTCCACCTTCTGGTGGAAGGTCATGACGGTGCGTAGGTTGTACGCTGCGGCGTGCTCCAGGAGCGCGGCCTGCAGCAGCGCCAGGCGCCGGCCCCGCTGCGCCTCCTCGGACTCGCCGAGGACGGGGGAGGGGTCGCGGATCTCCAGGACGTCGATCTCGAACCCGGCGAGGATGCCCCGCTCGATCGCTTCGGAGAGGCAGAGCTCGGCGAGCCACGCGCCGTAGGTGCCGTCCGGGTCGTCTGCCATGCTCGCGATCTCCACCTCCTGGTTCCCGGCGCCCTTCTGGGGCCGGGCCGCGGCGAGGATGCGCGGGGTCGCGGTGAGGTAGAGCCGGAAGTCGGCGGGGATGCGGGTGTTGTCGTGGATGGCGGCCCACGGCCGTCCGAGGTCGCCGGCGGTTCCGTGGGCTTCGTCGACGATCGCGAGGTCGAAGCCCGCCATCTGCTGGCCGTAGAGGCGCTCTCCGCCCGCCAGCGCGGCCTCCAGCGGCCCGCGGACCTTGCGCTGTTCCTCGGGTGCGTCGATGTCCTCGCGGTCCACGAGGGAGGCATACGTAGCGAACACGACAACCGGACCGGAGCCGGCCCACAGGGCGAGCTGGATCGGGTTCGTTGTGGTGCGCACGCCCAACGAGCCCAGCGCCGGGTCGTTCTCCAGCGAGCACAGCGCGACCATCGGGGCCCGATGACCCACCAGGCGCCACGCCTGAGCGGTCTGCGCGAGGAGGTCCAAGGTGGGGACGGTGACCAGGATTCGCCCGCCGGGGAAGCACTCCAGGGCGCTCGCAGCGGCCGTGATGGTCTTCCCGGAGCCGGTCGCGGACACGATCGTGCCCCGGGCACCCTGCGCGGGCACTGGTGTCCGTGCAGGGAATCCCACCCACTTGCGGATGCGTGCTTTCGCGTCCACCTGGTGCTCTCGAAGCTGAACGACAGTCATAACGCCTGTTTCTGTGACGAGATGTGGCCCGAATGGGATGATCGAGGTCCGCGTGATGAGTGGGGGCACCGATGGTTTTATGCTTCCGAGCGTGATCCGCCCCATCTCAGGCCCTCCCACGTGGAGGCACCTGCTCGCATCGATCCTGCTCACCCTCCTGATATCCATCGGCTGGTACGGGATGCAGTCGGTATACCCCGACTGCACCTTCTTTTCCTTTGGCCCGCCCAACGAGTCACCGGAGCGAGTCCATCAAAGAGCAATTGACGAAGGTCAGTGCGACCCAGGTGTCTACCGCTGGAAAACCTGGACCGAGCGACCAGACCCTACGTCTCTTTTCTTCCAACGGTACATGCTGCATCAATCTGATGCAGCCGCTACACTGGAACCCGACACGAGCGGGCGACCCGCCCCCCTCGAAAGCCGAAGAGCTGGGGTTAGGGCCCGAGTCAGATGACTAACCCCCGGGCCTGGCAGAAGCCGACCTCCAATAGGCGTGAGCTCGGTGACACTCTCACCGACGCGTCGATGAGATCCTCGGGTGCGTGACCGAAGACAACACACAGCATCAAGGCGAGTCGCAGGGACAGGTGACGCCCGTCAGGGCCGAAGTCGAGCGTGTGCTTGCTGAAGCTGCGCGACGAGAACGCAGTGCCCATCAACGGGTGCGCTTTTGGGGCGTCATGAACATCGCGCTCGGCTTTCCCGCCGCAGTGCTCGCAGGCATCTCCGGAGCTGCTGGATTGTCGTCGCCGGAGGCCCGTGTCCCGGCGGCACTGCTGGCCCTCGTCGCTTCTGGTTTTTCAGCAGGAGCAGGCTTTCTCCGCAGTGACGTAAGACGCACCGAGAATCGGCGGACGCGGGTGGCGTGGGCCGAGGTGGAAGCTGGAGCACGCCTGCTTTTGACGCAGGAGAGTCACCTGGATCGCGAAGCCGCCCAAGAAGCGGTCCGGAACCTACTTGACAGCAGGACAAGGGCTATCGCCACATCACTGGAGGGACGAGATTCGGCAAGCTGACGACTCTGTGCTCAACAGGGTCGAAGCCCGAACCTCTCCCGGGAGCCCCGTAGGCCAGGAGGACCGAGGATTGGGGCTGGAGGCGGAGCCGGAAGGGCTGGGGTGGGAGCGAAGCGGACACCCTAACGGGCCGGAGGCCCGGACCCCGTGAAACGGGGTCACCTCCCGCGCTCCGCGCGGGAGGTCTGTGGCCGGCGAAGCCGGCCCGCTCAGGTGGAGCGCAGCGGAGCCGGAGCTAGTCCGGAGCGAAGCGAAGGACTCCGGCCCGAAGGGCCGGCCATGGCTCGGAGCGAAGCGGAGAGCCGGGCCCGAAGGGCCCGGCCGAGCGCAGCGAGGCCGTTCAGTCCTGAGCGCTGCGCGCTCAGG
>NZ_JBEZMA010000028.1:0-90910 GCF_040652415.1 Streptomyces sp. NPDC048255 | reverse complement strand
GAGGAGACCGCCTACTTGCCGCCGTACCCGGGTCCGGGACAGCAGCAGGGCGTCGCGGCTCCGGACGGCTGGTTCCGCGACGAGGTCCAGGCCCCCGCACCCGCATCCGGGCATGCGCCCGCGCCGGCGTCCGGGACCACACCCGCGCCCGGGCCCGGGCCAGCGCTGGGGGCCGGGACCGCGCCCGAGCCGGGCTCCGCGTCCGCGTCCGTGCCCAGGACCGCGCCGGGGTCCGGTTCCGCCCACGGGCCGGGCTCCGCGCCCGCGGCCGAGCCCGGCCCGGGTGACGGCCGCGTGCAGGCGACCCCGGCCCCGGCCGCTGCCCCGGCCGCCGCCCCCGCCGCGTCGGCGACCGGCGTCGTGCACGCGCCCCGCCCCGTACCGCCCGGTCCGGGGAACCTGCGGGCGCGGCTGACCACCTTCGTCGGCCGCGAGGAGGACATCCGGGTCATCGGGGACGACCTGGCACAGGCGCGGCTCGTCACGCTGCTCGGCCCCGGCGGGGCCGGCAAGACCCGGCTGTCCCAGGAGGCCGCCGAGGCCCACGCCGGAGCGGGCTGGCCGGACGGGGTGTGGCTCGTCGAGCTCGCCCCCGTCGACGACCCCGACGACGTCGCCGAGGCCGCGCTCGCGGCGCTCGGCGCACGCGAGACCAAACTGCGCGGCGCCTCCGCCGAGGAACTGCGGGCCCTGACCGACCGCGGCGGGTCCGACCCCCTCGACCGCCTCACCGAGCACTGCGCGCGCAGGCGGCTCCTGCTGCTCCTGGACAACTGCGAGCACGTGATCGGCGCCGCCGCCGAGCTCGCCGAACGCCTCCTCACGCACTGCCCGGGCGTCCAGATCCTCGCCACCAGCCGCGAACCCCTCGGCGTGCCGGGGGAGACCCTGCGCCCGGTGGAACCGCTGCCCGACCCGGTCGCGCTCCGGCTCCTCGGGGAGCGCGGCGCCGCCGCCCGGCCCGGTTTCCGCACGGCGGACGACCCGGCCGCCGCCGCCGAGATCTGCCGCCGCCTGGACGGGCTGCCGCTCGCCATCGAGCTCGCGGCAGCGCGGTTGAGGCTGCTCACGCCGCGCCAGATCGCCGACCGGCTCGACGACCGCTTCCGCCTGCTGACCAGCGGCGCGCGTACGGTCCTGCCGCGCCAGCAGACCTTGCGGGCCGTCGTCGACTGGTCCTGGGACCTGCTCGACGAGGCCGAACGCACCGTGCTGCGCCGGCTGTCCGTCTTCGCCGGCGGCTGTGACCTCGCCGCCGCCGAAGCGGTCTGCGCCGACCCCTCGTACGACGTAGCCGACATCCTCGGCTCCCTCGTCGACAAATCCCTCGTCGTGGCCGCCCCCGACTCCGACGGCGCCGGGATGCGCTACCGCCTCCTGGAGACGGTCGGCGAGTACGCCGCCGAGCGGCTCGCCGAGGCCGAAGGCGACCGCGCGGCCACCGAACGCCGCCACCTCGTCCACTACCGCGAACTCGCCCGCACCACCGAACCCCTGCTCCGCGGCCACGGCCAGCGGGCCGCCGCCGACCGCTTCGCCACCGAGTACGAGAACCTCCGTACCGCCCTGCGCCGGGCCGTCGCCGCGCGCGACGCCGACGAAGTGCTGTGCCTGATCCACTCCCTGGGCTGGTACTGGCACACGCACGACCTGCGCACCGAGTCCCGGCACTGGACCGAGGCGGCCGCGACGCTGGGCCCCGACCCCTTCGTGCCGCCCGTGGTCCCCGCCGAGCCCGTGTACGAGCAGCTCGTGGACTCGCCGCCGCCCTACTCCGGCGAACTGCTCACCGAGGCCTGGCGCACCGTCCACCTGGTCCAGCTGGCCTCCCGGGACCAGAACAGCGACTCCTGGAGCAGCCCGGAGGCCCGGGCCCAGGTCGAGGGGGTGCTCGCCGCCTACCGGCCCGGACTTCCGCAGACCTGCCGGACCACCGGCTCCCTGTGGATCTACGCCGTCATGATCTGGGGCGATCCCCAGCTGCTCAAACGGGTCCTCGACGAGACCGTCGCCACCGCCCGCGCGCTGGGTTACCGCTGGGAACTGGCCTCCGCGCTGCAGCTCCGCGCCAACGTGCTCGCCAACCGGGCCGACTGGGCGGGCGACGCCTCCCGCGACGCCGACGAGAGCCTGGCCCTGTTCCGTGAGCTCGGCGACGCCTGGGGCTGCGCCGAGGCGCTGTCGGCGCGCGCCGAGTCCCGGGAGAAGCGCGGCGAGTACGGCCCGGCCACCCGCGACTACCGCGAGGCCATCGCCTACGCCGAACGCCTCGGTGCCCGGGCACAGGTGGCGGTGCTGCGCGTACGGATGGCCGGGACGCTCACCGAGAGCGGCCTCTTCGAGGAGGCCGAGCGGATCCTCGGCGAGGTGACCGCGACGGTCGAGCGGTACAGCAACGAGGCGCTGCCCGCGGCCCGGATGTTCCTCGCGGGCATCCTCGGCCGCACCGGCCGCATCCCCGAGGCCCGCGCGCAGCTCCAGCTCTTGCGCGACGAGTTCGCCTTCGGCGCGTTCGCCGTCTTCGACGGCTTCCTGCTCGGCACGATGGCCTGGCTGGACAACCGGGAGGGCTGCTACGAGGAGGCCCTCGAACGGCTGCACCAGGCCATGGGGTTCGCCTCGGACCCGATGGCGCGGCTGGTGGCCCCGCAGATGCCGGCGGTCTACCTGATGACCGCCGCCGTGTCCCTGGCCTCGCTCGGCGGCCGGCGGCGGGCGTACGACGCCGCCCGGCTGCTGGGCGCCTACCGCGCCCTGCTGCCGCCCCGGCACTTCCAGGTGAAGACGGAACGCGAGGACAGCGCCCGCGCCGAGGAGCTGGCACGGGCGGCGCTGGGCGACGCCGCGTACGAGGCGGCGTACGCCGAAGGCGGCGGCCTCACCCTGGAGGAGGCCACCGCCCTCTTCTGATCCGGGCCCGGTCAGGGGCCCGTCCGGGACGCGATCCGAACGGACCGAACCGACCCCGGCCGGATCAGGTCTTCTGGCGGAACTTGCGGACCGCGAGCGGCATGGTGACCGCCGTGATGGCGAGCGACCAGCCCAGCGTCATCCACACCGAGTTGCCGACCGGCGCCCCGTTGATCAGGGCGCGGGCGGCGTCGGCCAGGTTGGACAGCGGGTTGTAGTCCGTGAAGCTCTGCAGCCAGCCCGGCATGGTGGCCGGCGGGGCGAAGATCGAGCTGCCGAACTGAAGCGGCATCAGGACCAGCATCGCCATGCCCTGGACGGCCTGCGCGGTCTTCATGGTGAGACCGAGCAGGATGAAGATCCACATCAGCGAGGCGCCGAAGACGGCGGACAGGCCGATGGAGAAGAGCAGGTCCAGGACCGAGCCCTTGATCGACAGGCCGAGGATGAAGCCCACGCAGAGCAGGATCGTGATGGCGACCATCATGCGGCCGATCTCGACGACGATCTTGGCGAGGAGTACGGACGAACGGGCGATCGGCATGGACCGGAAGCGGTCCATCACGCCCTTCTTGAAGTCGTCGTTGACTCCGGTGCCGACCGCCATGGCGATGTTCATGCCCATCATGGCCATCAGGCCCGGGACGACGTAGTTGACGTAGTCCGCCTGGTTGCCCTTGCCGGAGATCGCGCCGCCGAAGACGAACACGAACAGCAGCGTGAAGATGATCGGCATGAACAGGACGTCGAACATCGACTCGGGGTCCTGCTTGATCTGCAGGGCGTTGCGGCGCACCAGGGCGCCGATGTGCCGCAGGTTGGCGCGCAGGCCGATCCGGCCCTCGCCGGCGGCCGCGGCCGGGGCGGCCGGGGAGGCCGCGGTGACGGTGGTGTTGCTGGGCTTCGTCGTGGTTCCGGTGCTCATGCCGCGACCTCCTCGGTCTGCTCGGTGGGAACGGAGTCCTCGACGGAGGCGGGCTTCTGTCCGGTGATGGACAGGAACACCTCGTCGAGGCTGGGCAGGTAGGTGCCGAGGTCGGCGATCGCGTACCCGCGGGCGGCGAGCAGGCCGACCACGGCGGTCAGCTGCTCGTCGCTCAGGATCGGGACCAGCAGCACGCCCTCGTCCGGCACCGCCTGGGAACCGGCCACGCCGTCCAGTCCGGCCTCGGCCAGCGAGCGGGCCATGCCCGGCAGGTCCGCCGGGGACACCGGGCGGATCTTCAGGGTGCGGCCGCCGACCCGGGCCTTCAGCTCGTCGACCTTGCCGTTGGCGATGACCTTGCCGCGGTCGATGACCGTCAGCTCGCTGGCGAGCTGCTCGGCCTCCTCCATGTACTGGGTGGTGAGCAGCACGGTGGCCCCCTCGGCGACCAGCCGCTGCACCTCGTCCCAGACCTCGTTGCGGGTACGGGGGTCCAGGCCGGTGGTCGGCTCGTCCAGGTAGAGGACGGCCGGGTTGCCGACCAGCGAGGCGGCGAGGTCGAGCCGGCGCCGCATGCCGCCGGAGTAGTTCATGACGGCCTTCTTGGCCGCCTCCGTCAGGGAGAACCGTTCCAGCATCTCGTCCGCGCGGCGGCGGGCGTCCTTGCGGGACAGGTCGAGCAGCCGGCCGATCATGTAGAGGTTCTCCCAGCCGGAGAGCTTCTCGTCGACCGAGGCGTACTGGCCCGTGAGGCCGATGGTCCGGCGCAGCTGCCGGGGCTGGCGGACCACGTCGTAGCCCGCGACCCGGGCGGTGCCGGCGTCCGGGACGATCAGGGTGGAAAGGCAGCGCACCAGGGTGGTCTTGCCGGCGCCGTTGGGCCCGAGGACCCCGAGGACGGTGCCCTCGCGGACGTCCAGGTCGACACCGTCGAGGGCTTTGGTCTCGCCGTAGTGCTTGACCAGCCCCCGTACCTCTACGGCGTGGGGGTTCTTGTCGTTTCGCGTCATGTCCGCAATAGGAACATCCGCCACTGACAAAGCACCGACAGCCGACCGACATCCGTCCGACATCGGGGCGGCGTGCAGACGGCGGCCCGCCGGCATTCCGGCCGGCGGGCCGCTGTGACCTGCTCACCTCATCAGTGGAAGGCGTGCTCCTCCTGCGGGAACGTTCCGCCGACCACGTCCTCGGCGAAGGCCTTCGCCGCGTCGCCCATGGTCTTGCGGAGGTTCGCGTACTGCTTGACGAACTTCGGCATCTTCCCGCCGGTCAGGCCCATCATGTCCGTCCACACCAGCACCTGCGCGTCGCACTCCGAGCCCGCGCCGATGCCGACCGTCGGGATGTGCAGGGACCGGGTGACCTCGGCGGCCAGCTCGGCCGGGACCAGCTCCAGGACCACCGCGAAGGCGCCCGCGTCCTGCGCGGCCTTCGCGTCGCGCAGCAGCTGGTGGGCGGCCTCGTCGCCGCGGCCCTGCACCCGGTAGCCCATGGCGTTGACGGACTGCGGGGTCAGGCCCAGGTGGGACATGACGGGGATGCCGGACTGCACGATGAGCTCGGTCTGGTGCAGCGAACGCTCGCCGCCTTCCAGCTTCACCGCTCCCACGCCGGCCTCCTTGACGAGGCGGGTGGCACTGCGCAGCGCCTGCACGGCGCCTTCCTGGTACGAGCCGAACGGCAGGTCGCCGATGATCAGGGCCCGGCTGGTGCCCCGTACGACGGCCGCCGACAGCAGGGTCATCTCGTCCATCGTCACGGGGACGGTGGTCTCGTAGCCGAGGTGACAGTTGCCCATCGAGTCGCCGACGAGCATGACCGGGATGCCGGCCTCGTCGAACACGGACGCGGTCATCGCGTCGTAAGCGGTGAGCATGGGCCACTTCTCGCCGCGTTCCTTGGCGAGGGTGAGGTCGCGGACGGTGATGCGCCGGGTGCCCTTGCCTCCGTAGAGGGTGGGCGAGGCCGCCTGGGCGGGTTCGCGGGCAGGCGAAACGGCATGCGTCATTGCAACTGCTCCTTGTGTCATCTCGAGGCGCCCTTACGGCGTCCCCGGACTCACCCCCCATGGTGGCATCCGTGCGGCCCGGGGCGGAAGTGGGACGGGCCGCGGTCCTCCAATGTGCGCGTTTCGTGACAAGCGGAACCCCTGGCGCACGGCCGTTCGTCCTCCCGGACGTACGACCGCGACAGGCGGTCGTGAGGTAGGGCACGGAAGGCTCCGTACATCGCCTAGGGTCAAGGGGCGGGGACGGAGCGCGAGTACGGCAGCGAGGGCAGTGGCATGGCACAGGCGTACATGATGGAGACGGGGAACGGCGGCTCGGAGCCCGAGCCCTCCCGGTCCCGCCTCCGGCGCCGACTGGCCGCCCTGCGCGGTGACCGGGGCATCTGGCGGCGCGGGATCCTGCTCGCCGCGTGTTCCCTGCTGCTCGCCCTGGTCATGATCTTCCGGGCGAAGCTGCCCAACGACGTGGGCAACCTCGGCAGCCTCACCGAGACCTTCCTGCCCTGGCTGGGCCTGGCCGTCCCGCTGCTGCTGGCCGGCGCCCTCTTCCGCCGGTCCGCGACCGCGCTGATCGCGGTCCTGCTGCCGGCGGTGGTCTGGGTGAACCTGTTCGGCGGACTGGTCACCGACAAGTCCGGACCGGGCGGCAACCTCGTGGTCGCCACCCACAACGTCGACGCCGACAACCCCGACCCGAAGGGCACCGCCGAATCGGTCGCGAAGTCCGGAGCCGACGTGCTGGCCCTGACCGAGCTCAAGTCGGGTGCCGTCCCCGTGTACGAGAAGTCCCTCGCCGGCACGTACAAGTACCACGCGGTCGAGGGCACGGTCGGCGTGTGGAGCAAGTACCCGCTGACCTCCAGCCAGCCCGTGGACATCAAGATGGGCTGGACCCGGGCCATGCGCACCACCGTCGCGACCCCCTACGGCGACATCGGCGTCTACGTCGCCCACCTGCCGTCCGTCCGGGTCAAGCTCAACGCGGGCTTCACCGCCAACCAGCGCGACAACAGCGCCGACGCGCTGGGCGCCGCGCTCGCCGCCGAACCCCTCAAGAAGGTCATCCTGCTCGGCGACCTCAACGGCACCATGAACGACCGCGCCCTGTCCGAGGTCACCTCGCAGATGCGCTCCACGCAGGGCGCGGCGGGCGACGGCTTCGGCTTCAGCTGGCCGGCCCAGTTCCCGATGGCCCGGATCGACCAGATCATGGTCCGCGGGATCAAGCCGGAGGCCTCCTGGACGCTGCCGCGCACGGGCAGCGACCACCTTCCGGTCGCGGCGCGGGTCACCGCCCTGCTGTAGTCATGTGCCAGGGCCCCGGCCGCCCCGACGTCACCGTCGGCGCGGCCGGGGCCCTGGCACATCCGCCTCGGGCGGGCTCACGCGTGCTCGCGCCAGCCGTTCGTGATGGGCAGCCGGCGGTCCTTGCCGAAGCCCTTCGCGGAGATCTTGGTGCCCGGCGGGTACTGGCGGCGCTTGTACTCCGCCGTGTCCACCATCCGCAGGGTCCTGGCGACCAGCTCCCGGTCGAAACCGGCCGCCACGATCGCCTCGATGCCCTGGTCGCGGTCCACGTACAGGGCCAGGATCGCGTCGAGCACCGGGTAGTCCGGCAGCGAGTCGGTGTCCACCTGGCCCGGGCGAAGCTCGGCGCTCGGCGGCTTCACGATCGAGTTCTCCGGGATCGGCGGGGTCTCGCCGCGTTCGGCCGCGGCCCGGTTGCGGTACTGCGCGAGCCGGAAGACGTCCGTCTTGTACACGTCCTTGATCGGGCCGTACGCGCCCACGGAGTCCCCGTACAGGGTGGAGTAGCCGACGGCCAGCTCCGACTTGTTGCCCGGGGCCAGCACGATGTGGCCCTCCTGGTTGGAGACCGCCATGAGCATGGTGCCGCGGAGGCGGGACTGGAGGTTCTCCTCGGCGAGGCCGGTGAGGCCCAGTGAGCCCATGTACGCGTCGAACATCGGCTCGATGGGCACGGTGCGGAAGTTCAGGCCGGTCCGCCTGGCCAGCTCCGCCGCGTCACCCCTGGAGTGGTCCGAGGAGTACTTCGAGGGCATCGAGATGCCGTGGACGTTCTGCGCGCCGATCGCGTCGCAGGCGATCGCGGCGACCAGGGCCGAGTCGATGCCGCCGGAGAGCCCGATCAGGACGGAGCGGAACCCGTTCTTCTTGACGTACGCGCGCAGGCCCACGACCAGCGCGTCGTAGATCTCCTCGTCGTCGTCGAGGCGGTCCGCGTACCCGCCGGTGACGACCGGATCGTAGGGTTCCACGGGGTCCTCGGAGAGGATCACGCGGTCGATGCGCAGTCCGTCGTCCACCACGCCCTCGGGGGCGTCGGCGGGCGCGGCGGGCAGGTCGAGGTCGACGAGCACGCAGCCCTCGGAGAACTGCGGGGCGCGCGCGATGACCTCGCCGTCGCGGTCGACGACGATCGAGTCCCCGTCGAAGACCAGCTCGTCCTGGCCGCCCATCATCGCCAGGTAGGCGAGGGTGCAGCCGGCCTCCTGGGCCCGCTTCCGGACCAGTTCGAGGCGCAGGTCGTCCTTGTTGCGCTCGTACGGGGAGGCGTTGACGGAGATCAGCAGCCCGGCCCCGGCGGAGCGGGTGGCCGGCACCCGGCCGCCGTCCTGCCAGAGGTCCTCGCAGATCGCCAGGGCCACGTCGACGCCGCGCACCCGGATCACCGGCTGGGTGTCGCCCGGCACGAAGTACCGGAACTCGTCGAACACGCCGTAGTTGGGGAGGTGGTGCTTGGCGAAGCGCAGGACGACCTGCCCGCGGTGCAGCACGGCGGCCGCGTTCTCCGGGGAGCCGGCCGGGCGGCCGAGCCGGGGCGTGGCCCTCTCGGAGCGGTCGAGGTAACCGACGACGACCGGCAGTTCGCCGAAGCCCTCGGCCGCCAGCCGCTGCGCGAGTGCGCGCAGCGCCGTACGGGAGGCTTCCACGAAGGACTCGCGCAGGGCGAGGTCCTCGACGGGGTACCCGGTCAGCATCATCTCCGGGAACGCCACCAGGTGGGCGCCCTGCTCGGCGGAGTGCCGGGTCCAGTGGACGACCGAGTCGGCGTTGGCGGCGATGTTGCCGACGTGCGAGTCGATCTGATTCAGAGCGAGACGAAGTTGAGGCACGGGCCCAGTCTAATCGTCTTTCTGACGCGATGTCCTGGAGTCGGTGCGGTGGACGGGCCGGGAAGGGGCCGGAACGGGGTGAGGCGCCCCACTGGGGGGCGCCTCGGGGCCTGTCGCGAGGACCGGCGCGGCGGCTGTCGTGCAGGCCGTCGCCCAGGTCCTTGCGTCGGCTGCCGCTCCGGTCCTTGCGTCGGCTGCCGCGCCGGTCCTCGCGTCGGCTGCCGCGTCGGCCGGCGTGCCTGCCGTCGCGGGAGCGGCCGCGGACGGTCCGGTCAGCTGATCGGGCCGTTCCAGATCGCGTCGTCGTAGTCGTTCGTAATGCCGGGGGAGATCTCGAAGTGCAGGCTCTTGGAGTCCTTGGCGACGTCGAAGACGAACGAGCCGGTGGCCGACTGGCCGGGCATGACCGAGCCCTTGAACAGCTTCGGCTGCTGGCCGTCGAAGACCATCTCGGCCTCGGTGCCCTGGTCGTCACGGACGTTCGGCAGCGCGGTGGTCACGTCGATCGGGGCATCGGAGTTGTTGGTGATCTTCACGGTCACCTTGATCCCGCGGCCGGTGCGCTCCGTGGGGTAGGCGTTCTTCCCCACCGTGTACGCGGCCGGCTCCTGAACGGTGACCTCGACACCGTCCGGGTAGGTGAACGCACCGCCCCAGGGCAGCGGGGAGGTCTTGCCGGGGATGTCGGAAGGGGAGGACTTCGGCTTCGGGGTCGTCGGGTAGGCCGGGGAGTAGGACGGGTCGAGGTCCAGCTCCGAGAACTCCTTGTCGAGATTCTTGTCCACCTCCTTCACGAGGGCCGCGGTGATGTAGTAGCCGCCCGTGGTCGCGGCGAGGCTGAGGAAGCCGAGGACGATGCCCGTGACGGCCATGGCCTTGCGGGGCGCGCCCTTGCGGGCCTTGACGAAACCCCCGACGCCCAGGCCGAGGCCGGTCAGGCCGAGGAGGGCGCCGACCCAGAAGAGGAACGGCGTGACGCCGCCGAGGACGCCGAGGACGCCCAGGACCAGGGCGGCGATCGCCAGCCCGTTGGTGGCCGGGGCGGTCTGCGGATAGCCCGGGAACGGGGCGCCGCCGTAGCCCGCGCCGGGCTGGGCCCAGGGGTTGGCGGGGACGCCGTACCCGGCCCCGCCGGCCGGCGGGGCCGGGGCGGGGGCCGGGCCGGGCGGCGCGAAGGGCGAGGGGGCGGGGGCGGGCGCGGGGGCCTGTGGAGCCGGGGCCGCGGCGGGGACGTCGGCCGGGGCCGGAGCCGGGGTCTGGGCGGTCTGGGCGGTCTGGGCCGTCGGGGCCGGAGCCGGGGTCTGGGCCGCCGGAGCCGGAGTTTCGGCCGGGGCCTGGGCAGCGTCCGACGGGGTCTGAGCCGGGGCCGGGCCCTCGGCCGGGGCCTTCTGCAGTGACGGGGCCTTCTCCAGCGACGTCGCGGGAGCCGGGGCCGCGGCGGGAGCGTCCGCCGGGATCTCCGCCGGGGACTCGGGAGCTGCGGTCTCGGCCGGAGCGTCGGCCGGGGCTGCCGGGGCTGCCGGGGCCGGGGCCTCGTCCGGCGACGGGGTCTTGTCCAGCGACAGGGGCTGCGCGGGCGCCGGTATCGCGGCCGTCTCGGGTACGGGCGTACCGGCCGGCTCGGTCGGCTCGGCCGACGGGCCGGGGGTGCTGCTGGGCGGGTTCGGCGGGGTGCTCATACCGGCGGGCGCATCCTTATGTCGCGGCTGTGGTGATCACCGGACAGAGTGCCACGCCGATGCCCTTCCCCGGCCGGGATTTCCGCCCCCGCCGGGCCGGCCGGTGCGCGGGCCCGCGCCCCCGAGCAGCGCGGTACCGCGGATCCGGCCGGTCAGGCGGAGCGCGGGACGTGCGGGGCGTGGTGCGTCTCACCCTGCCCGGCGGTGTCCGAGGTGGCCGCCGAGGCAACGCCGGGCGTCGAGGAGGCGTCTTCCAGGGCGTGGGACTCAGTCGGACGAACCAGGGTGTGCGGGGCGAAGCAGCCCGCCGGCGGCGGCGGGGCGGCTCGCCGTGCTCCGCGCGTCATGATCGGAACCCTACCCGGGGTGGGTATCCGATCATAGGACCGACCCCGGGCGCGCTTAGGATAAGTCGCAATATGTCCAGAGATGACCCATCTCGGTGCGCCGCCTGGCCCGTCGCCCTCCTCATAGGCCTCGGCGCGGCCGCGTACACCGCCTGGGTGCTCGAAGTCGTCTTCTCGACGGGCCTCAACCCCATCGAGACCTACGTCAGCGAACTCGCCGCCCAGGACCAGCCGCTCGGCGGCCTGTTCCGGGCCACCGACTTCGCCGCCGGCCTGCTCGTCCTCATCGGCGGACTCCTGTCCCTCGTCCGGCTGGTGCGCCACGCCGAGTCCCGCCGCCCCTGGGCGGTCGTCGGCTGGTCCGGTGTCACCCTCTTCGGCGCGGCCACCGCCGCCGACGCCTGGCTGCCGCTGAGCTGCACGCCCACCGCCGACCCCGAGTGCGCCGCCCGCGAGACCGCCGGGCTGGTCCCCGCCACCCACCAGGCCCACGCCGTCAGCAGCAGCCTCGCCATGACCGGCGCCCTCGTCGGCCTGGTGGCCCTCACGGTCGCCGCGCGCCGCTACGGCTGGTTCGCCCCGCTGGCCCGCTACGGCCCCGCCCTCGTCGCCCTCGAACTGCTCGCCACCGCCTGGACCCTGACCTCCATCGCCCTGTTCACCGCCGGGCGCGGCACCTGGGCCCTCGGCGCCGGCCAGCGGCTCCAGGTACTGCTCGTGGCGCTCTGGCTCGGCCTGCTCGCCTACTCCGTCCACAAGGAGCGCCGTACGTGACCACGCGGACCCAGCGGGCCGTCCCCGGCCGCATCGTCCACGGCGCGGGTGACGACGGGGTCCCGCTGCACGTGGTCGTCGAGGGCAGCGGGCCGGTGTGCGTGCTGAGCGCGGGCCTCGCCATGGCCTGGTTCGACTGGGACCCGGTCGCCGCGCTGCTCGCCGCCGGAGGCCGCACCGTCGTCCGCTTCGACCGCCCCGGCCACGGCCTCAGCGGCCCGGCCCGTACGCCGCCGAGCGCCGCCGGCGAGGCCCGCCGGATCGCCGGGCTGCTGGACGCACTGGGCCTGACCGGCCCGGTCACCGTGGCCGGGCACTCGATCGCCGGGTTCCACGCCGAGGCCTTCGCCCGCCTGTACCCGGGGCGCACCGCCGCCCTTGTCCTCGTCGACTCCAGCGTGGAGGAGGACCCGCGTACGGTGCTGCCCGGCGCCCTGCGCACCGGCGCCGCCCGCGCGCTCGGCCGGGCGGTGACCGCCGCCGGGCTGCCGGCCGCTCTGGGCCCCCTGGCCCGGCGGGCCACCGTACGGGCCTCCCGGACCGGCGGCGCCGACCCGGCCGCACGGGACCTCGTACGCCGCTGCTACCGCACCGGCCGGGTCTGGCGCGGGGCCCTGCTGGAGAACTCCCGCTACCCGGACACGGCCGCCGAACTGCTCGTCCTGCGCGGGACGCACCCGATGGCCGCCCCCGCCACCGTCCTCACCGGCCACGACGGGAGCGGCGGCCGGGGCGCCCTGACCTGGCTGGTCCGCCAGGCGGACCTCGCCGACCTGCTCGGCGCCCGCTTCGAGGTCGCCGAGCCCGCCGGACACCTCGTCATGCTGGATCGCCCGGACCAGGTGGCCCGGGCGATCCGCACGGCGGCAGCCGAGCCCGGCCGGCCGGCGGGGCCGGTGCCCGGCGGGCCGTGATGCCCGGCGGGCGGTGATGCCCGGCCCGCCGACGGCAGAGGCCACGCCCTAGCCGCGCGGCGCCGCCCCCCGCTGGCGGAGCATGTCCGCCATCAGGGTGAGCTCCGACTGCTGCGCCTCGACCATGCCCTGGGCCAGGGCCCGTTCGGCCGGGGTCTCGCACTGCCGCGCACAGCCCTCGGCCATCGCGACGCCGCCCACGTGGTGGTCGGTCATCAGCTGGAGGTAGAGCACCTCCGCGTCCCGGCCCCCGGCGGCGCCCAGCTGCGCGAGCTCCTCCTTGGTGGCCATGCCGGGCATCAGCGCGCCGGGCGCGGTGTCCTGCGCCGTGTGCCCGGAATGCTCGCCGCCGGTGCCCATCCAGGACATCGGCGGCTCGCCGGCCACCACCTTCGGCAGCCCCCACAGGTCCAGCCAGCCCAGCAGCATGCCCCGCTGGTTGGCCTGGGTGTTGGCGATGTCGTAGGCGAGGCTGCGTACGGCCTCGTCCTGCGTGCGGTCCCGTACGACGAAGGACATCTCCACCGCCTGCTGGTGGTGGACGGCCATGTCCCGGGCGAAGCCCGCGTCCGGGGAGTGCAGCCCGGGCGTGCGGGACGGCGCGTCCGCGTCGCCGCCGCTCGCCGCGGAGACGGTGGCCGCCGTCGCGAACAGCAGCGCGAGCAGGACCGCCGCGCCCGCCGCCCAGTACGTGCGGCTCACTTGTCGGCCACCCCGTTCGTGCAGGCCGCGCCCGGCTCGGGGGTCTGCGGGCCCTGCACGTACTTGGTGAAGAACTGCGCCACCCGCGGGTCGGCCGCGTCCTCCACCGTCAGCTGCTTGCCCCAGGCGCTGAGCATGATCGTGCCGGCCTGCTCCTTGACCGGGCTCATCAGCGTGTACGGGGTCTTGCGGACCGTCTCGGCGAGCTTGTCCACGTCGGCCTTGCCGGCCTTCTCGCTGTACGTCACCCACACCGCGCCGTGCTCCAGCGAGTGGACGGCGTTCACCTCGGGCAGCGGGTTCGCGTACACGTCGCCGTTGCAGTTCATCCAGCGCGGGTGGTGGTCCCCGCCGACCGGCGGGGTCATCTCGTACTTCACCGGGGTCTCGACGTGATTGCGGCCCAGCGTCTTGGCGTCCCAGGTCTGCTCGCCGCTGACGGGGGCCTTGAGGGCCGCCTTCCTGGCGTCCTCCTTCTCCTGCTGGTCGATCATCACCCACGCGCCGAAGCCGACGAGCCCGGCGACGATGAGCGCCGAGGTGGTGATCGCGATGGCCTTGTTGCGCCGGTCGCGCGCCTTGTCGGCGCGGCGCATCTCGGCTATCCGGGCCTGGCGGGAGTGCGGGTCGTTCTGGTGGTTGCGGTCGCTGTTGCTCTTGCCGGTCCTGCTTGCCATGTGCCGTGGTTCCTTCTGCTGAGGGGGGTGGAAGGTGGATCCGGTGGTGCGCGGTGCGGCGCCGGACCCGTCAGGTCCGCAGCACTTGAAGGGCGTGGAGGTCGGGAGCGCGCGCGAGCGTCCCTGTGGGCAGGGGGCACCCGGCGCGGGCGGGACGAACGTCGGGAACGGGCCCCGTCCGGCCCACGGCCACGGCGGGCGGCGGGACGGGCAGGACGCCGGGGGTGACGTGCGAGAGCCCGGAGCAGCCCGGGCGGTCGTACGGGGACAGGCAGACGACGTGCGTGCCGTGCGCGCCGTGCGTGACGACGTGCCCCGGCTCACCGGCGGTGGCATGGACCCCGCCGGGCCGGGCGCAGAGGAACAGGGCCCCGGCCAGCACCCCGAAGGCCATCAGGAGGACGCCGAGGCGCGCCGAGGTACCCCCTCGGCCCCCGCCCTGCGTGTGCTCCCAGCCCCCCATGGGCGCAGATGGTAATGCTCATGACGGGCCCGAGGTCAGTGCGGGGGTGCCGCGACCTTCTGCGGGTGCGTAATGTGGCGGAAACCACCGCTGGAGATACTGGGCCTGCCCGACTGTGCCCAAGCCCTCGCGGTGGTGGTGCACAGGCCGTCTGAACTGCGAGGATGAAGGCATGGACAAGCAGCAGGAATTCGTCCTCCGGACGCTTGAGGAGCGCGACATCCGCTTCGTGCGCCTGTGGTTCACCGACGTACTGGGCTTCCTCAAGTCCGTCGCGGTCGCCCCCGCGGAGCTGGAGCAGGCCTTCGACGAGGGCATCGGCTTCGACGGCTCAGCGATCGAGGGCTTCGCCCGGGTCTACGAGTCCGACATGATCGCCAAGCCGGACCCGAGCACCTTCCAGATACTGCCGTGGCGCGCCGAGGCCCCCGGGACCGCCCGGATGTTCTGCGACATCCTGATGCCGGACGGCTCCCCGTCCTTCGCGGACCCGCGCTACGTCCTCAAGCGCATCCTCGCCAAGACCTCCGACCTGGGCTTCACCTTCTACACCCACCCGGAGATCGAGTTCTTCCTGCTGAAGGACAAGCCGCTGGACGGGACCCGTCCGGTCCCGGCGGACAACTCCGGGTACTTCGACCACACTCCGCAGAATGTGGGCATGGACTTCCGCCGCCAGGCGATCACCATGCTCGAATCCATGGGCATCTCGGTCGAGTTCAGCCACCACGAGGGCGCCCCCGGCCAGCAGGAGATCGACCTCCGCTACGCCGACGCGCTCTCCACGGCCGACAACATCATGACCTTCCGCCTGGTGATGAAGCAGGTCGCGCTGGAGCAGGGCGTGCAGGCCACCTTCATGCCGAAGCCCTTCTCGGAGTACCCGGGCTCGGGCATGCACACCCACCTCTCCCTCTTCGAGGGCGACCGGAACGCCTTCTACGAGTCGGGCGCCGAGTACCAGCTCTCCAAGGTCGGCCGCTCCTTCATCGCGGGCCTCCTCAAGCACGCGGCGGAGACCGCGGCGGTCACCAACCAGTGGGTCAACTCCTACAAGCGCATCTGGGGCGGCTCCTCCCGCAGCGCCGGCGCGGGCGGCGAGGCCCCCTCGTACATCTGCTGGGGCCACAACAACCGCTCGGCCCTGATCCGCGTCCCGATGTACAAGCCGGGCAAGACCGGCTCCTCCCGCGTCGAGGTCCGCTCGATCGACTCGGGCGCCAACCCCTACCTCACGTACGCCGTCCTCCTGGCCGCCGGCCTGAAGGGCATCGAGGAGGGCTACGAACTCCCGGCGGGCGCCGACGACGACGTCTGGGCCCTCTCCGACGCCGAACGCCGCGCGATGGGCATCGAACCCCTCCCGCAGAACCTCGGCGAGGCCATCTCCCTGATGGAGCGCAGCGAACTGGTAGCGGAAACCCTCGGCGAGCACGTCTTCGACTTCTTCCTGCGCAACAAGAAGCAGGAGTGGGAGGAGTACCGCTCGGAGGTCACGGCCTTCGAACTCCGCAAGAACCTCCCGGTCCTGTAACGGCAGCTCACAGCCCTGCGGACCGCGCACGACACTCCGGGCCGGTGGTCATCGACCACCGGCCCGGAGCCGTCTCATTCCCCCTGGGCCGTCTGTGGGCCGTCTGACACAGAACCCGAGGCCTTGTACACCCCGTCCACGGCCTTCCGGGTCCGCCCCTCCCGTGCTCGCGCGCGGCCTCGTGCCGCTGCCCGGGCTTCGGGGCCACGCCCGGCGTGCTCCTCTTGCTTGTCCGGCGGCCTTCCGATGTGTCCATTCACGGGTGGGTGGCCCCGGCTGAAAGTGTCGGGGACCTGCCTCGATGATCCGCTACTGGATGACCTCGTAGATCTCCTTGTAGCCGGATGTCGCGTAGCTGTTCAACGTGTTGATCAGCGACTGCGCGTTCTCATCCGGATTCACGAAGGACCCTCGCTCCATGGTGAAGTACTGGTCGAGGCTGTCGAATTCCCATTGGCAGACGACCGTGTCCATGGGGCCAGCGTAGTCGACGTAGATGCGCCGGTTCGTATACCCGGCTTCTTCAAACATCGCGGTGAGGGTCTTGAACGCCGCCACGATCTCCGGCGCTTTCCCTCGTTCGGCTCTGTACACCTCGCGCATCATGTACACGACGCGATCGCCTTTCCGTTGCGGGAGACGAATGAATTCCATGGACAGTGGCTGCTACCGCACCGGAAGAGGGCCGATACGGCTGCCGTCGCCATGGTGGCAGTCACACTGCTGAGTGGCTTGTACGCCACGCGCAACCATGGTGACCGCTCGAACCCTGGCCATACGGGGCTTGCGGAGGGTCTCCCAAGGTCGGCATCGGGCCGAATGAATTCCTCCGCAACAAGAAGCAGGAGTGGGAGGAGTACCGCTCGGAGGTCACGGCCTTCGAACTCCGCAAGAACCTCCCGGTGCTCTAGCCACAGGTCACGGCGCTGTCGAGGCGCGCAAGGCCTCCCGGGCCGACGGTCACTGACCGTCGGCCCGAAGTCGTCTCACGAGCCGGGGCGTCGTGGGTCACGGAGTTGCCGGGTGCCAGGTGGGGTGGTGGGTCGGGGTGAGGGGGGTTGTCGTGGTGTGGAGGCGTGCGTCCAGGCCGAGGGCTGCCGTGGTGGTGTGCGTGGCTTCGAGGGCGGCTGCCGGGGCGCCCGCGTAGAGCAGCTGGGACTCCGACCAGGCGGGCGGGCCGCCCAGGGTCGTCGTGCCGACGGTGCCGCTGGTCGTGCGGCCCGAGATCAGGCGGCCCGCGACGCCGACCGCGCCGTAGCCGGCCCGGCCGCCGGCCTCCGTGATGCTGGAGACCCGGGGCCTGGCGGGGCCCGCCGTGACGAGGGCGGTGCGGACGACCCCCGAGTCCGGGCGGCGGAAGTACAGGCGGATGCCCGCGCCGTCCGCGACCGCCGAGAGGGGGACCGTCGTGGCGGGCAGGCCCGTCTTCGCGGGCCCGCTCAGGGCCGCGCCCCGGGCGGGCTGGATCCAGGCCAGGACGGATTTCGTGGTGGTGGCGTACACATGGCGCCGCCCGGCGGCGTCCGTCACGGCCACCGGATCGCCCTGGAGGTCCTCGCCGCCCAGGCGCTGCCAGGCGGAGAAGGTGCCGTCCGGCCGCTGGGTGCTGGCGCGCAGGGTGCGGCGGGAGTCGCGCAGGTAGACGGTGACGCGGCCGTCCGGGTCGACGCCGGCCGAGGGGGAGCTGATCGAGGAGGTGCCGTCCTCGTCGGAGGCCTCGGGGGTGTCCAGGGACTGCCACGGGCCGAACGGGCCGTCGGGCGCGGACTGGACGGCGTAGACGACCTCGCGCCGGTAGTGCTCGGGGCGCTCGCCGAGGGTGGTGCGGGTGGCGAGGACGCCGACGCGGCCGTCGGGGAGGCGGACCGTGCTCGCGCCGGGGTCGGTGCCGGTGCCCGGGAGGAGGGAAGGCCCGGCCCAGTCGCCGCCGGGGCTCCGGGTCCAGTACGCGGTCCGGCCGTCCAGCGTGGCGAAGGCCCAGAGGCGGCCGGGCGTGCCCTCGATCAGCCAGGAGGTGCTGTCGGCGCGGGTGTAGCGCAGCGACTGGGCCCAGTTGCGCCCGGTCGGGTTGCCCGCGACCTTGCGGTCGCCGCAGCCGGACGGGCTGCCGCAGTGGTTCTGGTGGTCCTGCCAGGCGTAGGTGCGCAGGTAGCCGGTCTTCGTCTCGGCGGTCTGCGGGTCCAGCGCGTGGGGGAGGGCGCCGTTGTGGTAGCCGAGGTAGTTCTGGACCGAGAAGTGCGGGCGGTCCGTGACCTGCTCGGCGTACGCGGCGGCGGCGGCCTGCGCGAAGCGGGCGCCGTACATGTGGTCCTGGTGGTCGGTGAACTTGCCGCTCTGCTCGTACCGGCCCGGCGTCGGGTCCTGCATCCGTATCGTCGTCGGCCGGTAGCGCTCCAGGATCCCGGCTATCGCGCGTATCGCCTGGTCCCTGGTGTACGCGTAAGGGTTCTTGACCGGGCTGCCCGAGGCCAGTTGGGCGCCCAGCGCGGGTATTCGCCCGTTCCAGAGGCCGCGCAGGCTGTCGGGGACGTCCCCGCCGATGGTGCGGGCCTCGCGCAGTTGCAGCCACACCAGGTTGACCTCGGGCTTCGCGACGAGGACGTCGAGTTCGGCCTGGCCGCCGCCGGCGGTGGGGATGACCGTACGCCGCCACAGGCCGGTCCGGTTCCCGGTGGCCATCTGGGCGTAGGCGGAACGTATGCCGTTCTGCCGGGCCTCCGCGTAGTGGGCGTGGTCGGCGGGCTGTTCGGGGTCCTTGAGGCGGGCGCCGCGCGCCTCGTTGCGCCCGTCCGCCTCGCCGGAGGTGAGGTAGAGGGTGGTGACCGGGAGGCCGGTCGTGAGGGACCGGCTGAGGTCCGGGTTCATGAAGAACAGGTCGTCGTCGGGGTGGGCGACGATCTGGACGACCGATCCGGCCGTGGTGCTCGCCGGGAGGGCGGCCGCCGGGTTCGCGTCCTGGGCGGCCCCGGCCGGGGTCTGCTGTCCGACGGCGACGGCGAGCGTCCCGGTCGTGCCGGCGGTCAGTACGGCGAGCAGCGCCGCGAAGCGGCGTCGGGTAACGGCCATCGGTCACGCCTTGGGTCGTTCCGGGCGGGGAAACCCCTCAGTAGTCAGAGAGAGGCCGATACCGGGAAGTTGGTTCGCCCGTTTCGCCGATGACGTGTCCTTTCCTTTCATGTACTGGTCCCTTCTGATCCTGCTGAAGGACCAGCAAGGACCAGCAAGGACCAGAAAAGGATCAGAAAGGACCAGACACGAGTGTCTTCCGTGGGGTCCCGTCGCCGCGGCGGGCGGGGGCGCCGCCCCGGTGAGTCGAACGCCTGCTCCGGATAGGCTCGGACCCAGGCAGGCCAGGGCAGTGGCAGCGACGACCCCGGGAGGCGGCGGGATGACAGTCCCGGGACGCAGGAGCAGCACCTTCATCCGGCTGCTGCGCAGCGGATTCACCGACCCCTCCGCCGCCGCCCGGCTGCTCGACGCCGATGCGCTGGCCGCCGTACGGGCCGATCCGGTGCTCCTCGACGCGCTCGGCGCGACCGCCGATCCCGACCTGGCCCTGCGCGGGCTCGTACGGCTCGCCGAGGCACAGCCGCCCGACGAGCTGCCCGGCCTCCTCGACACCCTGGTCAGCGCCAAGCCGCTGCGCGACCGGCTCCTCGGCGTGCTCGGCGCGTCCGAAGCGCTCGGCGACCACCTCGCCCGCCACCCCCGCGACTGGCAGGCCCTCGTCACCTACGAGGCCGCCGACCTCCACCCGGGCCTGCGCGAGTTCGAGCGCGGGCTGGCCGACGCGCACGACCCCGTCGCGCTGCGCGTCGCCTACCGCCGCTGCCTGCTCTCCATCGCCGCCCGCGACGTCTGCGGCACCATAGACGTCGCCGAGACCGCCGCAGAACTCGCCGACCTCGCCACCGCCACCCTCCGCGCCGCCCTGCGCATCGCCTCGGCCGCCGCCCCCGAGGACGCGGCCGCCTGCCGCCTCGCCGTCATCGCGATGGGCAAGTGCGGGGGCAACGAGCTGAACTACGTGTCCGACGTCGACGTGATCTTCGTCGGCGAGGCCGCCCACGGGCACGACGAGGCCAAGGGCATCCAGGCCGCCACCCGCCTCGCCTCCCACCTCATGCGGATCTGCTCCGAGACCACCGTCGAGGGCACCATCTGGCCCGTCGACGCCAACCTCCGCCCCGAGGGCAGGAACGGTCCCCTCGTGCGGACCCTCTCCTCCCACCTCGCCTACTACCAGCGCTGGGCCAAGACCTGGGAGTTCCAGGCCCTCCTCAAGGCCCGCGCCGTCGCCGGGGACGCCGCCCTCGGCGCCGAGTACATCGACGCCACGAACCCCCTGGTCTGGCAGGCGGCCGAACGCGAGAACTTCGTCCCCGACGTCCAGAAGATGCGCCGCCGCGTCGTCGACAACATCCCCGCCGCCCAGGTCGACCGCGAGCTCAAGCTCGGCCCCGGCGGTCTGCGCGACGTAGAGTTCGCCGTCCAGCTGCTCCAGCTCGTGCACGGCCGCAGCGACGCCACCCTGCACTCCGGCAGCACCCTCGACGCCCTCCACGCCCTCGCCGCCGGCGGCTACGTCGGCCGCGCCGACGCCGCCCAGCTGCACGACGCGTACCGCTTCCTGCGCGCCATGGAACACCGCATCCAGCTCTACCGGCTGCGCCGCACCCACCTCGTCCCCGAGGACGAGAACGACCTGCGGCGCCTGGGCCGATCCATGGGGCTGCGCACCGAACCCGTCGCCGAGCTCAACAAGGCCTGGCGCCGGCACGCCTCCGTGGTCCGCCGCCTGCACGAGAAGCTGTTCTACCGGCCCCTCCTCGACGCCGTCGCCCAGCTCACCCCCGGCGAGACCCGGCTCTCGCCCCGGGCCGCGGGCCAGCGCCTCGAAGCCCTCGGGTACGCCGACCCGGCCGCGGCCCTGCGCCACCTCGAAGCCCTCGCCTCCGGCGTCACCCGCAAGGCCGCCATCCAGCGCACCCTGCTGCCCGTCATGCTCGGCTGGTTCGCGGACTCCGCCGACCCGGACGCCGGCCTGCTGAACTTCCGGAAGGTCTCCGACGCCCTCGGCAAGACGCCCTGGTACCTGCGGCTGCTGCGCGACGAGGGCGCCGCCGCCGAGAACCTCGCCCGCGTGCTGTCCGCCGGACGCCTCGCCCCCGACCTGCTGCTGCGCGCCCCCGAGGCCGTCGCCCTGCTCGGCGACCCCGAGGGCCTGCAACCGCGTACGCACGAGGCCCTGGAGCAGGAGGTCCTCGCCGCCGTCGGGCGCGCCGAGAACCCCGAGGCCGCCGTCGCCGTCGCCCGCGGGGTGCGCCGCCGCGAGCTCTTCCGCACCACCGCCGCCGACATCATCGGCTCCTACGGTACGGAGGAGAACCCCGCCGAGGAGGACCACGGAGCCCTGGTCGACCGGGTCGGCGGAGCCGTCTCCGACCTCACCGCCGCCACCGTCGCCGGAGCCCTGCGCGCCGCCGTCCAGAGCCACTTCGGCGACACCCTGCCCACCCGCTTCGCCGTCATCGGCGTCGGCCGCTTCGGCGGGCACGAGCTGAGCTACGGCTCCGACGCCGACGTCCTGTTCGTCCACGAGCCCCGCGAGGGCGTCGACGAACAGGAGGCCGCCAAGGCCGCCCAGACCGTCATCGCCGAGATGCGCCGCCTGCTCCAGCTGCCCACCACCGACCCGCCGCTGCTCATCGACGCCGACCTGCGCCCCGAAGGCCGCTCCGGCCCGCTCGTGCGCACCCTGGCCTCGTACGCCGCGTACTACCGGCGCTGGTCCCTCACCTGGGAGAGCCAGGCCCTGCTGCGCGCCGAACCCGTCGCCGGGGACGCCGAGCTGGGCCGCCGGTTCATCGACCTGGTCGACCCGCTGCGCTACCCGATGGAGGGCCTCGGCGACGACGCCGTACGTGAGATCCGCCGCCTCAAGGCCCGCATGGAGTCGGAGCGGATGCCGCGCGGCGCCGACCCCACCCTGCACACGAAACTCGGCCGCGGCGGCCTCAGCGACGTCGAGTGGACCGTCCAGCTGATCCAGATGCGCCACGCCTGGGCCGAACCGGGGCTGCGCACCACCCGTACCCGCGAGGCCCTGGCCGCCGCCCACGCGGCCGGGCTGATCCGGACCGAGGACGCGCAGATCCTCGACGAGGCCTGGGTGCTGGCCACCCGGGTCCGCAACGCGGTGATGCTGGTCCGCGGCCGGGCCGGGGACACCTTCCCGTCCGAGACCCGCGAACTGGCCGCGGTGGGCCGCTACCTGGGCTACGCGGAGGGCACGGTCGGCGAGATGCTGGACGACTACCGCCGCATCACCCGCCGCGCCCGCGCGGTGGTGGACGAGCTGTTCTACGGAGCCTGAGGGGGCGCGCCCGCCGCGCCCAGCAGCCCCCGCGCGTAGGCCAGGAACGCCGCCAGGCCCAGGTCGAAGGCCGCGTCCGCGCGGCCCTCGCCGGTCGCGGCCAGGGCGCGGGCCAACAGCGGGGTCCGCGGGGTCGGTTCCCACATGGCCTCGGGGGCGGCCAGGTCGAGGGCCGAGCCCAGGACCAGGTTCTCCAGGCCGGTCAGCAGCGGCATCACCTGCTCCGTGGCGAAGCCCGCGGCCAGCAGCAGGGCTACGGCGCGCTCGTAGTGGGCGAGCACCTTCGGGGCCCGGACCGGGGTGGTCATCAGCAGGGGGACGGCCCGGGGGTAGGCGGCGAAGGCGGCGCGGTAGGAGCGGGCCCACTGTTCGAGGGCCCGGTCCCAGGGGTCCAGGTCCAGGGTCCCGCCGGCGATCCTCTCGCACACCCGCTCGCGGACCAGCTCGACCACCCCCGCCCGGCCGTCCACATGGTGGTACACCGACCCGGTCTGCACACCGAGGGCCCGGGCGATCTGCGGAACGCTGAAGTCCCCCTGTTCCGCCACCAGTTGCAGGGCGGTCGCGGCGATCCGCTCCCGGTTGAGCAGGGGGGTGCGCGGCCGTGCCATCGGTTTCCTCTCGCCGTCAGGTCTTCCCGTACGCCAGAACCGGAGGCTACATTGCCGCGAACCGAAAGCCTTTAGGTTTTCGGTTCCCCGCCGCCTGCCGTTCGCAGAAGGGTGCCCCCGCATGCCCGACACGCCGACGCCGCCACCCGCCGGAAGCCCACCACCGGCCGGAAGCCCACCACCGGCCGGAGCCCCGGCCCCCGCCGGAGACCCGGCCCCCGCCGGAAACCCGCCCCCCGCCCTCCGCCGCGCAGCGCTCGGCACCGCCGACATCTCCTTCTTCGTCGTCTCCGCCGCCGCCCCCCTCACCGTCATGGCCGGCGTCGCCCCCGTCGCGATCCTCCTCGGCGGCATCGGCGCTCCCGCCGGCTACCTCCTCGCCGGTCTCACCCTCGCCGTCTTCGCCGTCGGCTTCACCACCATGAGCCGCCACGTCCGCAGCGGCGGCGCCTTCTACGCGTACATCGCCCGCGGCCTCGGCAAGCACGCCGGCATCGGCGCCGCCCTCCTGGCCCTCGTCGGGTACAACGGCATGGAGATCGGCGTCTACGGACTCCTGGGCACCACCACCGCCGACACCGCCCACGCCCTGTGGGGCCTGGACGTCCCCTGGCTGCCCGTCTCCCTCGCCGGGCTCCTGCTCGTCTGGTACGGCGGCTTCCGCTCCATCGACTTCGGCGCCAAGCTCCTCGGTGTGCTGCTCGTCGCCGAGACCGGGATACTCGTCCTGCTCGCCGCCGGAGTACTGGCCGAGGGCGGCGCCCACGGGCTGTCCGCCGCGGGCTTCGCGCCCGGCGCCGTGCTCGTCCCCGGCACCGCCGCCGTCCTGGCCTTCGCCTTCGCCGCGTTCACCGGCTTCGAGTCCACCGTCATCTACCGCCGCGAGGCCCGCGACCCCGACCGCACCATCCCGCGCGCCACTTACATCGCCGTCGCCTTCCTCGGACTCTTCTACGCCTTCATCGTCTGGACCGTCATCCAGGCCTTCGGCGCCGAGGAGGTCATGGCGGCCGCCGCCGCGGACCCGGGCGGCCTCTTCTTCGCCGCCATCACCACCTACGTCGGCCCCTGGGCGGCGGACCTGATGCACCTGTTCATCGTCACCAGCGTCATCGCCTCCCTCCTCGCCTTCCACAACGCCATCAACCGGTACGTGCTCGCCCTCTCCGAGGAAGGCGTCCTGCCCGCCGCCCTCGGCCGGATCCATCCCCGCCACCGCTCCCCGTACCTGGCCGGCCTCGCCCAGACCGTCCTCGGCGCCGTCATCGTCCTCGGCTTCGCCCTCGCCGGAGCCGACCCCTACCAACAGCTCCTGCTCTGGGTGAACACCCCTGGCATGATCGGCCTCATGGCGCTGATGCTGCTCGCCGCCGTCGCCGTACCCGTCTACTTCCGGCGCACCGCCCACACCGAAGGCCCCTGGCGCACCGTGGTCGCGCCCGTCACCGCCGCCGTGCTGCTGGCCGCGGCGATCCTCCTGGTCATCGCCAAGGTCGGCCTCTTCACGATGGCCTCGACCACCGTCAACACCGTCCTCGTGTCCCTCGTCCCCGCCGTCTTCCTCGCCGGCCTCGTCCTCGCCCGGCGGCTCAGGATCCGCCGCCCCGAGGTGTACGCCCGCTTCGCCGAAGAGCCCGCCGCTGAAGGGCCCGCCGCCGAAGACCCCGCTGCCCAAGACCCCGCCCCCGTAGGAGAAGAACCGCCGTGCCCGCTGCCGACACCGTCCTCACCGGAGCCCGCGTCCGCACCCTCGACCCGGCCCGTCCCGAAGCCCGCGCGGTAGCCCTGCGGGACGGCGGGATCGCGGCCGTAGGCGACGAGGCCGACGTACGCGACTGGCGCGGCCCCGGCACCGAGGTGATCGACCTCGGCGGCGCCACCCTCACCCCCGGCCTCACCGACGCCCACAGCCACCCCGTCTGGGGCATCGAGATGGGCACCGGCACCGACCTCTCCGCCGTCCGGGACCTCGGCCAGCTCTCGGCCGCCCTGCGCGCCGCCGAACGCCGGCACGGCTGGATCACCGGCCACGGCCTCGACCACAACGTCTTCGGCGGCCGCCCCGTGCACCGGGACCTCATCGAGGAGGCACTGGACGGCGCCCCCGCCTTCCTGCGCCTCTACGACGGCCACTCCGCCCTGGCCAGCGGCGCGGCCCTGGCCGCCGCGGGGATCAACGGACCCCGCGCCTTCGCCCAGCGCTCCGAGATCGCCTGCGACGGCTCCGGCCGCCCCACCGGCCACCTCGTCGAGCACGCGGCGATGAACCTGGTCGGCGCCCTGGTCCCCAAGCCCTCGCGCGCCGAGCGCCGCAGCCGGCTCGTCGAGCTGCTCGGCGACATGGCCGCCACCGGCCTGACCGGCGCCCACGTGATGGACCTCGGCGACGGGGACGTGCCCGCGCTCCTGTCCACCGTCGAGTACGAGGGCCACCTGCCGCTGCGGCTGCGCCTGGCTCCCTGGTGCATGCCCGGAGCGGACGAGGAGGAGCTCGCGGAGCTGATCGCGCTCCAGCGGCTGGCCGGCCGCCACTGGCAGGTCGGCGGCGTCAAGTTCTTCATGGACGGCACGGTCGAGGGCGGCACCGCCTGGCTGGAGCACGCCGACTGCCACGGCCGGGGCACCGAGGCCTTCTGGCCCGACCCGCGGGCCTACACCGGCGCGGTCCGCGCCCTGGACGCCGCCGGGGTCCGTACCGCGACCCACGCCATCGGCGACGCGGCCGTCCGGTACGTCCTGGACACCGTGGCCGCACTGGGCGGGCAGGCCCGGATGAGGCACCGGATCGAGCACATCGAGACCGTCCCCGACGACCAGCTGAAGCGGTTCGCGGAGCTCGGGGTGATCGCCTCCATGCAGCCCCCGCACACCGCGTACACCCGGGCCGACCACAGCGACGAGTGGTCCACCCGGCTGGGTGGGGACCGGGCCCGCCGGGCCTGGCGCTGCCGCGACCTGCGGGACGCGGGGGCCGTGCTCGCGCTGGGCTCGGACTGGCCCATCGCGCACTACGACGCCCGCCACGTCCTGGTCACCGCCCGCAGCCCGCTCGGCGCGGCCGCCGCCGGGCCCGCCCTGACCGGGCTGATGGCGCTGGAGGGCATGACCTCGCACGCGGCGCTGGCGGCGGGGGAGGAGCGGGTGGCGGGCCGGATCGCGCCCGGCTTCCGGGCGGACCTCACGGCCTTCGCCCTCGACCCGGTCACGGCCGGGGTGGACGAACTGGCCGGGGCCCCGGTGCGCCTCACGGTGTCGGGCGGGCGGATCACCCACCGGGGAGGCGAAGGCTAGGCCCTGTCCGGGCGATCTTCGCGGGCCCGCGCCGCCTGGTACGGCACTTCGCCGCGTTGTCGGACCGCGCCGAAGCCGGCTTCGAACAGAACGAGGAGATCAAGAAGATCTCCTCCTGGGCCGCCATCCTCTTCGCCCCCACCCTGATCGGCACCTTCTACGGCATGACCTTCGAGGACATGCCGGAACTCAAATGGGCAGGCGGCACCCCCTTCGCAATCCTTCTGATGACCAGGGCCGGCCAGCCTGGACGGGCGGGCAGCGCCCTTGGCGCCATCAGCCGTATGGTTCAAGACGGTTGGGCGCATGGCGATGCGGGCACAGTGGGGCCGCCACCCTGCGGCGGCCCCTCAAATAGTCACCTCGCACGTACCGGCGCCCACAGGCTGACGCTCCATACGTCCCCGTTCCCTGCGTGGTAGCCCCGCTCCTCCTCGTCGTCGTCCACGACGAGGACGGAGACGTTGGACGCGGCCGCCCGGTATTCGAGGAAGCCGCCCTGGTCGGTAACCTTGAATTCCGGGGCCTCGGGGACGCAGGCGAGCGCGTCCCGCACATCCTCCCAGGCGACGTAGCGGGGGAACTCGACACCCATGGTGCGGGCCCATTCCTCCGCCATGTCGTAGCCGGATGCGAGCCGGTGCAACTCGATCGACCCGCCGGACATCACCCACTTCTCGCCGGGGTTGAAGTAGAACTCGACGAATCCGTAATCGCGGCGAAGCGATGCTCCTCCCTCGTCGACGACATCGACGAAGCGGTGGGAGACGGCGCGGTCGACATCGTCGAGGGTGGAGCCGATGCCGATCCCGTGCATGCGTCCGGCCGCGATGAAGGAAGCGAGGAATTCGATGCCGGTCACGGCCAGTTCTCCAATTTGTCGATCAGGGCTTGCATTTCGGAGGAGCGGTTCTGCGTGTTGCCCCAGTTGTGGTCGTCCATGTGCTCCTTCGCCGACTTGGCCTTGGCCAGAAGGTCCGCGCGCAGCTTCGGATCGTTGTTCACGGCGTCCACGGCTTGCTGGACGCTCTTGTCCGATGCCCAGCCGTCCTCGAGCCTGATGGGAGCACCCTTGATGTTGCCATCCTTGTCCACGGTGATGCTTACTTCGTGTTCCTTCCCCTTCTTCAGGGGGATGTGGATGTGCGCGCCCTTGGTGGCCCAGTCGGAGGCGACCGGAGAGACCCGGATCTTGCAGGGCTTGAGCCCCAGGGGGTCGGACCAGGTGTGTGGGTTGTGCACGTAGGTCGTCGGATTGGGCGCGGGGTCGAGCCCGAGGGGATCACTGCTGAGGTACCGCGCCGTCTCGGGGTACGCCGCCACCCCGTGAGACGGCTGGATTCCGCCGTCGAGGCCGTGTTCCGGTACCGGCGGCCGGATCCGTGGTGCTGGGAGGCAGTCGTCGAAGCGGTCTGCACCGGCTCGGCGTCCAGCCGGCACGCCGATTCCGCGATGCTCCAGGCCGGCCCGGCCGTCTCCGGGCATGCCGACCGGATCGCCCATGCCCTCGACCGGCTGCTCCGCGGCTTCGCCCGTACCTCCGGCCGTGCCATCCAACTGCACGCGTTCGCCCTCGCCGGTATGGGCGACGTCCGGGCGCTGCCCGCCCTGCGGCGCCTCGCGGGAGAGGGCCACCTTCCGTCCCAGCGCTCGCACGCCCGCATCCTGGCCGCGCTGCCCGCCGCGGACCTGCTCCCGACGATGCGGACCGTCCTGCGACAGGACCCGGCGAAATACCACGCGAGCATGTTCACACTCGAACTCCTCGCGCTCTGGGGTCCGGCCGCCGCGCCCGCCGTGCCCGAGGTGGTCCGGTACCTGGAGACGCCGCACGCCTACGACGCCCTGCGCGTCCTCGGCCGGATCGGCCCCGCAGCCGTCGGCACCGCGAACCGGCTGGCCGACTTCGCCACCGGCCGCGCCGAGCTCACGGGACGCCATCACCCGAGGCTGGCCGCCTGGGCGCACTGGAGGGTCACCGGGGACGCCACCCTCGCCCTCGACGTGTGCGGCTCGGCCGTGAAATCGGGGAGCAGCAGCCACGGCCTGCCCTTCCTCGCCGACCTTGGCCCGGCGGCCGCCGCGCACGCGGACACCGTGCGGGGCCTGATGGAATCGCCGGGCGCGTGGACTCGGGTCGCCGCCGCGCACGCGTACTGGCGGATCACCGGAGACCCGGAGCCCGCCGTGCCGGTGCTGCTGGCGGCCGTGGACCCGGCCTGGACGGGACGGCCGGACCTGCCGGTCCAGGAGGCCGTGCTCCGCCTCGGGGAGATCGGCGCGCCGGCCTCCGAGGCGGTGCCTCTGCTCCGCGGGATCCTGGCCACCGAGGAGCGGCTCAGCCAGCCCTTCGAGAGTGGGCGGATCCTGGCCGACGAGGCCTACGTACGCACCCTCACCGGGGCCCTGGAGCGGATCGGCCCGGGCGCGGACGGCCCCGCTGCCGAGGTCGTGGCGTGGACGCCCGAGCCCGCTGCCGGGCGGGGAGGACTGCTGCGGAGGTGGCGAGGACAAGGACGAGGGTAGGGCCGGCGGGAGTCACGCTCCCGGTGCCCCCTGTCCTCAAGCCCGGGTGCGGAAGCGGTTCAGCAGGTCCGCCGCCGGGTGGGGACCCGTGTGCAGGGGGTGGCGCGGCAGGCGGTGGGGGAGGGAGCCGAACCAGCTCCGCGACACCGTGTACCCGAAGGCGAGGCAGAGCATGCCGCCCACGGCGTCGAGCCAGAAGTGGTTGGCGGTGGCCACGATGACGACGAGGGTCACCGTCGGGTAGAGCAGGCCCAGGATCCGGGCCCACGGGGCCGAGGCGACCGCGAAGATCGTCAGCCCGCACCAGAGCGACCACCCTATGTGCATCGAGGGCATGGCGGCGTACTGGTTCGACATGTGTTTGAGGTTCCCGGAGGCCATGGAGCCCCAGGTGTGGTGCACCAGCACGGTGTCGACGAAGTTCTGGCCGTTCATCAGCCGGGGCGGCGCGAGCGGGTAGAGGTAGTAGCCGACCAGGGCCACGCCCGTCGTGGCGAAGAGCACGAGCCGGGTGGCCGCGTAACGCCCGGGATGAAAACGGTAGATCCACACCAGCACGCCGATGGTCACGACGAAGTGGAGCGTGGCGTAGTAGTAGTTCATGCCCACGATCAGCCACGTCACCGAGTTCACGGCGTGGTTGACGGACTCCTCGACGGCGATGCCCAGGGCGCGCTCGGCGTTCCAGATCCAGTCGGCGTTCGCGAGGGCGGCCGCCTTCTGCTCGGGCACCGCGTTGCGGATCAGCGAGTACGTCCAGTAGCTGACCGCGATGAGCAGGATCTCGAACCAGATCGTCGGCCGGCGCGGGCTCCGCAGCCGGGTGAGCAACGCGCGCTCGGACCCCGGCCGGGTCTCGCTCTCGGTCACTTGGGGTGACGAGACGTCCGTCCGGGTTTCCAGTGTCTTCACGCTCGCTTCACCCATGGGGAGAGAGTCTGCCAGATACGATCTCGCCTCCGATCATCCCTCGGGACGGTCTTCGGCGCCTCCGCTCCGCCCTGGGGAGGACTCCGGCCCCTCCGCCTCACGCCCTACGGCCTGCGGCTCTGCCCCGGGCCCGACGCCGTGGAGCCGCGGACCACCAGCTCGGGCAGGAAGACGAACTCGCTGTGCGGGGCCGGCGTACCGCCGATCTCCTCCAGCAGGGTCCGTACGGCCGCCTGCCCCATGGCTTGCACCGGCTGCCGGATGGTGGTCAGCGGCGGATCGGTGAAAGCTATCAGTGGGGAGTCGTCGAAGCCGACGACCGAGACGTCCTGCGGCACCCGCAGCCCCTGCTGCCGGGCGGCCCGGATCGCGCCGAGCGCCATCATGTCGCTCGCGCACACCACCGCCGTGCACCCGCGGGCGATCAGCGCGGTCGCTGCGGCCTGGCCGCCCTCCAGCGTGTACAGGGAATGCTGGATCAGCTCTTCCGCCTCGGCCTCGGAGAGCCCGAGGCGCTCCTTCATGCCGAGCCGGAAGCCCTCGATCTTGCGCAGCACGGGCACGAACCGCTTCGGCCCGACCGCGAGCCCGATCCTCGTGTGCCCGAGCGCGGTCAGGTGGGTCACGGCCAGCTGCATCGCGGCACGGTCGTCGGGGGAGACGAAGGGGGCCTGCACCTTGTCGGAGAACCCGTTGATGAGGACGTACGGGACGCCCTGCCCGCGGAGCTGGTCGTAGCGGCCCATGTCGGCCGTCGTGTCGGCGTGCAGGCCGGAGACGAAGATGATCCCGGAGACCCCGCGGTCGACCAGCATCTCGGTCAGCTCGTCCTCGGTGGACCCGCCGGGCGTCTGCGTGGCCAGCACCGGCGTGTACCCCTGGCGGGTCAGCGCCTGGCCGATGACCTGGGCGAGCGCCGGGAAGATGGGGTTGTCCAACTCGGGGGTTATCAGACCGACGAGGCCCGCGCTGCGCTGGCGCAGCCGGACGGGCCGCTCGTAGCCGAGCACGTCGAGCGCGGCCAGTACGGACTCACGGGTGCCGGCGGCCACACCGGGCTTGCCGTTGAGCACGCGGCTGACTGTGGCTTCGCTGACCCCCGCCTGGGTTGCGATGTCGGCAAGCCGTGCGGTCACGGGATTGGACTGTACCGGTCGCACGTTCAGATTGCCCACCACGTGCACGAATCGGGGGGAAGCAGGACCGTGCGGCCGTCGGTCTCCACGGGGGCACTGGAGAGTACGGGACGTCCGGGCGCGGGCAGTTCGACCGGGGTGGGGCGGGTGTTGAAGGTGCAGGCGAAGCCGGGCCGGGTGAACAGGAGCACCCCCTCCGGCGCGGGCAGCCACCGCATCCCGGTGGGGCCCGGGGCCCCGTCCTCGGAACCGGCCTCACCAGCGGTCTGCGCCCAGCCGGCCTCCGGGGCGCCCAGACCCGGCAGGGCCCGGCGCAGTTCCAGGGCCGCGCGGTACAGCTCCAGCGTGGAGTGCGGGTCGCCGGTCTGGGCGGCGACGCTCAGCCCGTCCCACCCCGCGGGCTGCGGCAGCCAGCTGCCGCCCGGCCCGAACCCGTACGGCGGCTGCGCCCCGGACCAGGGGATCGGCACCCGGCACCCGTCGCGCAGCCCGTCCTGGCCGGCGCTCCGCAGGAAGGCCGGGTCCTTGCGGGCCGCGTCGGGGAGGTCCAGCACCTCGGGAAGGCCCAGCTCCTCGCCCTGGTAGACGTACGCAGACCCGGGCAGGGCCAGCATCAGCAGCGCGGCCGCCCGCGCCCGGGCCAGGCCGCGGGCCCCGCCCCCGTACCGCGTCACGTGCCGTACGACGTCGTGGTTGGAGAGCACCCAGGTGGTCGGCGCCCCGACGGAGGTGGTGGCGGCCAGGGACTCGTCGATGACGGTGCGCATCCCCTCGGCGTCCCAGGGGCACTTCAGGAAGCGGAAGTTGAAGGCCTGGTGCAGCTCGTCGGGGCGCACGTACAGCGCGAGCCGCTCGGAGCTCGGGGCCCAGGCCTCGGCGACGCCGATGCGCGGGCCCTCGTAGGAGTCCAGGAGCCGCCGCCAGGAGCGGTGGATCTCATGGACCCCGTCCTGGTCGAAGAAGGGGAGCGGCTGGGTGCCGATGAGGGTGGCCTGGGCCCCGTGCCCGAGATCCGGGAGGCCGGGGGCCTTGACCATGCCGTGGGCGACGTCGACGCGGAAGCCGTCGATGCCCAGGTCGAGCCAGAACCGCAGGACCGAGGCGAACTCCTCGGCGACCTCGGGGTGCTCCCAGTTCAGGTCGGGCTGCTCGGGGGCGAAGAGGTGCAGGTACCACTGCCCGTCCGGGGTGCGGGTCCAGGCGGGCCCGCCGAAGACGGACTCCCAGTCGTTCGGCGGCTGCGCTCCGGCGGCGCCGCGCCCCGGGTGGAAGTGGTAGCGCTCCCGGGCCCCCGGCTCCCCGGCGAGGGCGGCGCGGAACCAGGGGTGCTGGTCGGAGGTGTGGTTCGGCACCACGTCGACGATGACCCGCAGGCCGAGGGCGTGGGCCGCCCGGACGAGGTCGTCGGCGTCGGCGAGGTCGCCGAAGAGCGGGTCCACCGCGCGGTAGTCGGCGACGTCGTAGCCGCCGTCCGCCTGCGGGGAGACGTAGAAGGGGGTGAGCCACACGGCGTCGACCCCGAGCCGGGCCAGGTGCGGGAGGCGCTCGCGCACCCCGCGCAGGTCGCCGACGCCGTCGCCGTCGCTGTCCGCGAAGGACCTCACGTACACCTGGTAAATGACGGCATCGCGCCACCAGTCACCGCTCGCTGTCATGTTGCTGGAAGCGCTTGCAAGCCGGGAAGCGGTCAGCTCATGGGTCATATCGGGGTCAACGCGAGTACACGCCCCCTGGTTGCGGGCCCGGACAGTCGAAGACGACTCGAACTAACAGCAAGCTGCGGCAACCGTACGGACACACGGATGTAACGATCAGCAGGTCTTGCAGAAAATTGCCGCAAGCTCTTTCGGTCGGCTTTCAGTCTTGTTACGTTCTCGGCAACTCGGGACCGCGAGGGCGCGGCCGGGATCATCGAAGGAGTTCATATGCGGCGTGGCATAGCGGCCACCGCGCTGGTCGCGGCCCTGGCGCTCGCGGCGACGGCTTGCGGTGGGGACGACAAGGACGCGGCCGGCGAGACGAAGGCCGGCGGCGAGCTCTCCGGCACCGTCACCTGGTGGGACACGTCGAACGACGCCGAGAAGGCCAGCTTCCAGAAGATCGCCGAGGCGTTCACCGCGAAGCACCCGAAGGTGACCGTCAAGTACGTCAACGTTCCGTACGGCGACGCGCAGAACAAGGTCAAGAACGCCTTCAGCAGCGGTTCCGACGCTCCCGACGTGATCCGCGCCGACGTCGGCTGGGTGGCCGACTTCGCCTCGCTGGGCTACCTCGACGAGGTGCCGGCCGAGACGGCGAAGAAGGTCGACGCCGAGTTCCTGCCGCAGGCCGCGGCCAGCGGCAAGTACGAGGGCAAGACCTACGCGGTGCCGCAGGTCATCGACACCCTCGGCCTCTTCTACAACAAGAAGATGCTCGCCGACGCCGGCGTCCAGCCCCCCACCACCCTGGAGGAGCTGAAGACGGCCGCCGCCGCGATCAAGGCGAAGAGCGGCAAGGCCGGGCTCTACCTGCGCGGCGACGACTCCTACTGGTTCCTCCCGCTGATCTACGGCGAGGGCGGCGACCTGGTCGACGCCAAGAACAAGAAGGTCACCGTCGACAACGAGGCGGGCGTCAAGGCCTTCAAGACCGCTCGTGAGCTGGTCACCTCCGGCGCGGCGGTCACCAACGCCACAGACGGCTGGACCAACATGCAGACGGCCTTCAAGTCTGGCGAGGCCGCCATGATGATCAACGGCCCGTGGGCCGTCGCCGACACCTACGCCGGCGACCAGTTCAAGGACAAGGCCAACCTCGGCGTCGCCGCCGTCCCGGCCGGCTCGGTCAAGGCGGGCGCCCCGCAGGGCGGCCACGACCTCGGCGTCTACGCGGGCTCCAAGAACCGCGCCGCGGCCCACGCCTTCGTGGACTACATGACCTCCCAGGAGGTCCAGGTCCAGTCCGCCAAGGACCTGAGCCTGCTCCCGACCCGTACCGCCGCCTACGAGGCGCCGGACGTCAAGAGCAGCGAGATGGTCCAGTTCTTCAAGCCCGCCGTGGACAAGGCCGTCGAGCGCGCCTGGATCCCGGAGAACGGCTCCCTCTTCGAGCCGCTGAAGGTCGAGTACACCAAGGCCATCACCGGGGCCTCCACCCCGGAGGACGCGGCCAAGGCGGCCGGTGCCGAGTTCCGCAAGATCCTCAAGGGCTGGAAGTAAAGAAACCATGGCTGCTCACACCAGCCAGTCGGTGGCCACGGCCGCGGGCGACGGAGTCGGCAAGACCGACGACGCCCGCGGCCGGGGCCGCAGGACTGACAGCGGGAAGCGCGGTGGACTGGGGCGTGCCCTGGCCACCCACTGGTACGCCTGGGCCATGGTCGCCCCGGTGGTGCTCGTCCTCGGCGTGATCATCGGCTGGCCGCTCGTCCGCGGCGTCTACCTGTCGCTGACGGACGCCAACGAGCGCAACGTCGCCCGGACGATCGGCGCGAACCACATCGAGGCCACGTACGAGTTCGTCGGGCTCGACAACTACGTGGCCGTGCTCGGTGACCCGGTCTTCCTGCAGCGGCTGGTGTGGACGGTGGTGTGGACCGTCGCCTGCGTGTCCATCACCTTCACCCTCGGCCTGGTCCTGGCCAACATGCTCAACCGGGACTTCCGGGGCCGCGCCGCCTACCGGATGGCGCTCATCCTGCCCTGGGCCGTCCCCGGCTTCGTGTCCGTCTTCGCCTGGCGGTTCCTCTTCAACCGCGACAACGGCATCCTCAACAAGGTCCTCGAAGGCGGCGGCATCTCCGCCATCCCGTGGCTCGACGACCCGACCTGGGCCAAGCTCTCGGTCGTCACCGTCAACGTCTGGCTCGGCGTCCCCTTCATGATGGTCGCCCTGCTCGGCGGTCTGCAGTCCATCCCCGGCGAGCTCTACGAGGCCGCCGAGATGGACGGCGCGAGCGCCTGGCAGCGGTTCCGGCACATCACCCTGCCCGGCCTGCGCGCCGTCAGCATGACGGTGATCCTGCTCTCCACCATCTGGACCTTCAACATGTTCCCGGTGATCTTCCTGCTCACCCGGGGCGGTCCCGGCGACTCCACCGAGATCCTGGTGACCCAGGCCTTCCGCGAGGCGTTCATCGCCAGCCCGCGCGACTTCGCCGGCTCCGCGACGTGGGGCGTACTGATCCTCGCCCTGCTCATGATCTTCGCGCTGGTCTACCGGCGCTCGCTGCGCAAGCAGGGAGAGGTGTGGTGACCATGACCACCCGCACGCGGGGCCGCCGCGCCCCCCTCGCCTCCGTGGGCCTGCACGTCACGCTGCTCGTCGCGTCCGTGGTCGCCGTCTTCCCGGTCCTGTGGATCCTGCTGACCTCGCTCAAGCCCGCCGAGCACGCGATCACCACGGACTTCGTGAAGCAGCCGACCCTCGGCAACTACACGTACCTGCTGGAGTCGAGCCACTTCTTCAGCTGGTTCGCGAACTCCGTCCTGGTCGCCGGCGTCACCACGGTCCTCGGCGTCTTCATCGCCGCCACCACCGGGTACGCGGTCAGCCGCTTCAAGTTCCCCGGCATGCGGCCCCTGATGTGGACCCTGCTCATCACGCAGATGTTCCCGATGGCCATCCTGATCGTCCCGCTCTACAACCTGATGGGCGACCTCGGGCTGCTCAACCAGCCCCTCGGGCTGATCATCACCTACCTCACCATCGCCGTGCCGTTCTGCGCCTGGATGATGAAGGGCTTCTTCGACACCATCCCGGTGGAGATCGACGAATCCGGCCGCGTCGACGGGCTCAACCCCTTCGGCACCTTCTGGCGGCTGATCCTGCCGCTCGCCAAGCCCGGCCTCGCCGTCACCGGCTTCTACGCCTTCATCACCGCCTGGGGCGAGGTCGCGTACGCCTCCGCCTTCATGGTCGGCGAGGAGAACCTCACCCTGGCCGGCGGCCTGCAGACCTTCGTCACGCAGTACACCTCCAACTGGGGGGCGATGAGCGCGGCCTCCGTCCTCATCGCCATCCCGGCAGCGATCTTCTTCGTCTTCGCCCAGCGTCACCTCGTCGCCGGGATGACGGCAGGCGCAACCAAGGGCTGACCACCCCCACGCCTGCCCCCTCTCACCCCCGGCCCGACCTCTTCAAGGACGACATGACCCAGCACCTCGCCGACGCACTTCCCACCTCCACCGGCACCACGCCCGGCTGGTGGAGAGACGCGGTGATCTACCAGGTCTATCCGCGCAGCTTCGCCGACTCCAACGGGGACGGCATGGGGGACCTCGAAGGCATCCGCAGCCGCCTGCCCTACCTCAAGGAACTGGGCGTCGACGCCGTCTGGCTGAGCCCGTTCTACGCCTCCCCACAGGCCGACGCGGGCTACGACGTCGCCGACTACCGGGCCATCGACCCTATGTTCGGCACCCTGCACGACGCCGACGCCGTGATCCGCGAGGCCCACGCCCTGGACCTGCGGATCATCGTCGACCTCGTCCCCAACCACTGCTCCGACCAGCACGAATGGTTCAAGCAGGCGCTGCGCGAAGGCCCCGGCACCCCGCTGCGCGAGCGGTTCCACTTCCGCCCGGGCCGCGGGGCCGACGGCGCCGAGCCGCCGAACGACTGGGAGTCCATCTTCGGCGGGCCCGCCTGGACCCGCGTCGCGGACGGCGAGTGGTACCTGCACCTCTTCGCGCCCGAGCAGCCCGACTTCAACTGGGAACACCCGGCCGTCCAGGACGAGTTCCGCTCCATCCTGCGGTTCTGGCTCGACCTCGGCGCCGACGGCTTCCGCATCGACGTCGCCCACGGCCTCGTCAAGGCTCCCGGCCTGCCCGACCTCGGCCGCGACGAGCAGCTCAAGCTGCTCGGCAACCAGGTGCTCCCCTTCTTCGACCAGGACGGCGTCCACGAGATCTACCGCTCCTGGCGCCTGGTCCTCGACGAGTACGCCGGCGACCGCATCGGCGTCGCCGAGGCCTGGACCCCCAGCGCCGAGCGCACCGCGCTCTACCTGCGCCCCGACGAGCTGCACCAGGCCTTCAACTTCCACTACCTGAGCACCGGCTGGGACGCCGAGGCGCTGCGCGGGGCCATCGACGACTCGCTCGACTCGATGCGGCCGGTCGGCGCGCCGACGACGTGGGTGCTGTCCAACCACGACGTCGTCCGGCACCGGACCCGGTTCGGCAGCCTGGAGCGGGCGCGGGCCGCCGCGCTGCTGATGCTGGCCCTGCCCGGGTCGGCGTACGTCTACCAGGGCGAGGAACTGGGCCTGCCCGAGGTCGTTGACCTGCCGGACGAGGTGCGCCAGGACCCCTCCTTCTTCAAGGCGAACGGCCAGGAAGGGCTGCGCGACGGCTGCCGCGTCCCGATCCCGTGGTCCGGCGAGCAGGCCCCGTACGGCTTCGGGACGGGCGGCAGCTGGCTTCCGCAGCCCGCCGAGTGGGCCGGGCTGAGCGTCGAGGCGCAGACCGGTGAACCGGCGTCCACGCTGGAGCTGTACCGGGCGGCGCTGCAGATCCGGCGCGCGCACCCGGCGCTGGGCGCGGGCGACGCCGTCGAGTGGCTGCCGGCTCCGCAGGGCGTACTGGCCTTCCGGCGCGGCGACTTCGTCTGCACGGCGAACACCACGGACGCGCCGGTACGGCTGCCCGCGCCGGGCACGGTCCTGCTGGCCAGCGGTGAACTCGCCGACACCGATGTGCTGCCCGCCGACTCCACGGTGTGGTGGCAGGTGTGACCTCCCCGCTGCGGCTGACGGACATCGCCGCGCAGGCCCAGGTCAGCGAGGCGACCGTCAGCCGTGTGCTCAACGGCAAGTCGGGCGTGGCGGTCGGCACCCGGCACAAGGTGCTGGCCGCGCTGGACCTGCTGGGCTACGAGCGGCCCGTACGGCTCAAGCGCCGCAGCAACGGCCTGGTCGGGCTGCTGATACCGGAGCTCACCAACCCGATCTTCCCGGCGTTCGCGCAGGTCATCGAGCAGGCGCTGGCCGGGCACGGCTACACCCCGGTGCTGTGCACGCAGACCCCGGGCGGGGCCACCGAGGACGAGCTGGTCGAGCAGCTGGAGGAGCGGGGTGTCACCGGGATCGTCTTCCTGTCGGGCCTGCACGCGGACTCGGCGGCGGACCCGGCGCGCTACCAGCGGCTGGCGGCGCGCGGGGTCCCGTTCGTGCTGATCAACGGCTTCAACGAGCGGATCAGCGCCCCCTTCGTCTCCCCGGACGACCGGGCGGCGGCGGACATGGCGGTACGGCACCTGGAGGACCTCGGGCACCGCAGGATCGGCCTGGCCATCGGGCCCACGCGGTACGTGCCGTCGGCGCGCAAGGAGCAGGGCTTCCTCGCCGCCGTGCCCGGGGCCGCCTCCGAAGGGCTCATCCAGCGCACGCTGTTCACGGTGGAGGGCGGCCACGCGGCGGGCATCGCCCTGCTGGAGCGCGGCTGCACGGGCATCGTGTGCGGCAGCGACCCGATGGCGCTGGGCGTCATCCGGGCGGTCCGCGAGCGGGGGCTGCGCGTGCCGGAGGACGTGTCGGTGGTCGGCTTCGACGACTCCCCGCTGATCGCGTTCACGGACCCGCCGCTGACGACGGTGCGCCAGCCGGTACGGGCGATGGCCACGGCAGCGGTGGGCGCCCTGCTGGAGGCGGTGTCCGGCACACCGGTCCAGCGCACGGAGTACGTCTTCCAGCCGGAGCTGGTGGTCCGCGGCTCAACGGCGCAGGCGCCGGGGAACTGAGGACACGGGGCGCTCCCGCTCGCCGGGAGCGGCGCCGGGCCGGCCGGGCGGGCCGACGCCGCCCGGCCCGCCCGGCCTCGTGCCCGGTTCAGCCGGAGGTCTTGCAGTCGCGGGCCTTGACGACCCAGACCCCCATGTACAGGTGGGAGATGGTCTGGGGGCAGTACCACTTGTAGCCGGTGTCGGCCTGGACGATGTAGGCGGGTTGGAGCGGGCCCGGTGAGCCGGTGACTCCGCAGGGGCCGGCGTCGATGGCCCGGCCGCTGAACGTGAGCTTCCGGCAGGTGAACGTGGGTGCGTCGGCGGCGTACGCGGTCGCGGGGGCCGCCGTGGCGGCCAGGGTGAGGGCGAGCGCGGCCGTGCCGCGCAACAGGTGCTTGATCATGCCCTGTTGATAGGGGCCGGGCGACGGGCCGGAGGGGTCTTCGGTGCGGGGGTCACCCGATCGGCCGGGTCGCTTCACCGGAGAAACGTCGCGGCTGGCCTGCCCCTTCGGCAGGATACGCCCAAGAAACAATTCTGCAATCTCTTGCGCAAGCTCTTGCAGTGCTTCTGCCGGGCCCCTACGGTCGCTGCAATCCCCACCTCTTCCGCCAGGAGGCCCCCGCATGCCTGCCAGAGCCGTCAGAGCTGCAAGAACGACCGGAACCACCCGCGCCACCACCACCCTGCTGGCCGCCGCCGCCCTGGCCGCCACGGCCCTCACCGCCCAGGCGCCGCAGGCGCAGGCCGCGCCGCCCGGGGCGAAGGACGTCACCGCCGTGCTGTTCGAGTGGCGGTTCGATGCCGTGGCCAAGGCCTGCGGCGAGAGTCTTGGGCCCGCCGGTTACGGGTACGTGCAGGTGTCGCCGCCCCAGGAGCACATCCAGGGGGCCCAGTGGTGGACCTCGTACCAGCCCGTCAGTTACAAGATCGCCGGGCGGCTCGGGGACCGGGCCGCGTTCAAGGCCATGGTCGACACCTGTCACGCCGCCGGGGTGAAGGTCGTCGCCGACTCCGTCATCAACCACATGGCCGCCGGTGACGGGACGGGGACCGGGGGGAGTTCGTACACGAAGTACGGGTATCCGGGCATCTACTCCGGCTCCGACATGGACGACTGCCGGGCGGCGATCTCGAACTACCAGGACCGGGGCAACGTCCAGAACTGCGAGCTGGTGCAGCTCGCCGACCTCGACACCGGCGAGGACTACGTGCGCGGCCGGATCGCCGGGTACCTGAACGACCTGCTGTCGCTGGGCGTCGACGGCTTCCGGATCGACGCCGCCAAGCACATGCCCGCCGCCGACCTCGCCAACATCAAGTCCAGGCTGAGCAATCCCGGCGTCTACTGGAAGCAGGAGGCCATCCACGGGGCCGGCGAGGCCGTCTCGCCGAGCGAGTACCTCGGCAACGGCGACGTGCAGGAGTTCCGCTACGCCCGGGACCTGAAGCGGGTCTTCCAGAACGAGAACCTGGCCTACCTGAAGAACTTCGGCGAGGCCTGGGGCCACATGCCGAGCGGGCAGGCCGGCGTCTTCGTCGACAACCACGACACCGAGCGCGGCGGCGACACCCTCAGCTACAAGAACGGCTCCGCCTACACCCTCGCCAACGTGTTCATGCTGGCCTGGCCCTACGGCGCCCCGGACGTGCACTCCGGCTACGAGTGGACCGACAAGGACGCCGGCCCGCCGAACGGCGGCGCGGTGAACGCCTGTTACAGCGACGGCTGGAAGTGCCAGCACGCCTGGCGGGAGATCTCCTCCATGGTGGCCCTGCGCAACGCCGCCCGCGGCCAGTCCGTCACCGACTGGTGGGACAACGGCGGCGACCAGATCGCCTTCGGCCGCGGCACCAAGGCCTACGTCGCGATCAACCACGAGGGCTCGGCCCTGACCCGGACCTTCCAGACCTCCCTGGCGGGCGGCGACTACTGCGACGTGCAGAGCGGCCGCACCGTCACCGTGGACTCCGCCGGCCGGTTCACCGCCACCGTCGGCGCCGGAACCGCCGTCGCCCTGCACACGGGCGCCCGTACCTGCTCCGGCGGGAGCACGCCGCCGCCCGCGGTGACGACCGGCGCCTCCTTCGCGGTCAACGCCACCACCGTGCCCGGCCAGGACGTCCTCGTCACCGGGGACCGCGCCGAACTCGGCGGCTGGAACACCGCCGCCGCCCTCAGGCTCGACCCGGCCTCGTACCCCGTCTGGAAGCTGGACGTCACCCTCCCGCCCGGCACCTCCTTCGCCTACAAGTACGTCCGCAAGGACGCCTCCGGCACCGTCACCTGGGAGAGCGGGGCCAACCGCACCGCGACCGTCCCGGCGAACGGCAAGGTCACGCTGACCGACACCTGGCGCAGCTGACCGCCCACAGACCAGGGCCGCCCGGCACCGCACCACCCCGCCACGGGTGCCGGGCGGCCCTCATCCACGCGACACGTGAACAAGGAGACCCGCCTTGATACGCCCTGCCGCAGGAGTCCTCGCCGCTGCCCTGGCCGTGACGCTCCTGCCCTCCCTCCCCGCGGCGGCCGCGGCCCGGCCCCCGGCCCCGCCGTCGGACGCGAAGCTGGCCGCCGAACCGGCCCGGCACGACCTGACCCGCGAGCAGTTCTACTTCGTGCTCCCGGACCGGTTCGCGAACGGCGACCCGCGCAACGACCGGGGCGGCCTGACCGGCTCCCGGACGCAGACGGGCCTGGACCCGACGGACAAGGGCTTCTACCAGGGCGGTGACCTCAAGGGCCTGACCGACCGGCTCGACTACATCAAGGGCCTGGGGACCACGGCGATCTGGATGGCGCCGATCTTCAAGAACCAGCCGGTGCAGGGCAAGGGCGACGACGTCTCGGCCGGCTACCACGGCTACTGGATCACCGACTTCACGCAGGTCGACCCGCACTTCGGCACCAACGCCGATCTGGAGCGGCTGATCGACAAGGCGCACGGGAAGGGGATGAAGGTCTTCTTCGACGTCATCACCAACCACACCGCCGACGTGGTCGACTACCGCGAGGGCTCCTACGACTACCTGTCCAAGGGGGCCTTCCCGTACCTGACGAAGGACGGGGTGCCGTTCGACGACGCCGACTACGCCGCCGACGCAGCAGGCGGGGACGGGAAGCGGAAGTTCCCGAAGACCGGGCCCGGCACCTTCCCGCGTACGCCGTTCGTGCCCGAGGCGAAGAAGGACCTCAAGGTCCCCGCCTGGCTCAACGACCCCTCGATGTACCACAACCGCGGCGACTCCACCTTCGCCGGGGAGTCCTCCGGGCAGGGTGACTTCTTCGGCCTCGACGACCTGTGGACCGAGCGCCCCGAGGTCGTGAGCGGGATGCAGAAGATCTACGAGAAGTGGGTCAAGGACTTCGACATCGACGGCTTCCGCATCGACACGGTCAAGCACGTCGACACCGGCTTCTGGACCCAGTGGGCCACGGCCCTCGACAAGTACGCGGCCCAGCGCGGCCGGGACGACTTCTTCATGTTCGGCGAGGTCTACTCCGCCGACACCGCCGTCACCTCCCCGTACGTGACGCGCGGCCGCCTCGACGCCACCCTCGACTTCCCGCTCCAGGACGCGGTCCGCGCGTACGCCTCCCAGGGCGCGGGAGCCGGCCGGCTGGCCTCCGTACTGGCCGAGGACTACCGGTACACCAGCGACAGGGCCAACGCCTACGAGCAGGTCACGTTCCTGGGGAACCACGACATGGGCCGCTTCGGGAGCTTCCTGAAGCAGGACCGGCCGGGCGCGGGGGAGCAGGAGCTGCTGGACCGCTACCGGCTCGCCAACGAGCTGATGTTCCTCTCCCGCGGCAACCCGGTGATCTACTCCGGCGACGAGCAGGGCTTCACGGGCGCGGGCGGTGACAAGGACTCCCGCCAGCCGCTCTTCGCCTCGCAGGTCGCCGACTACCTCGATGACGACCAGCTCGGCACGGCGCGTACCCACGCGAGCGATGCTTACGATGCGGGACACCCGCTCTACCAGCAGATCAGTGCTCTCTCGAAGCTGACCAAGGCGCACCCGGCGCTGCGTGACGGCGTCCAGAGCGAGCGCCTCGCCGACGGGTCCGTCTACGCCTTCGCCCGGACCGACGCCCGCACCCGCACCGAGTACCTGGTCGCCGCCAACAACGCGGCCGAGCCCCGGACGGTGGAGATCGACGCCCCGGCCGGCGCCCAGTACCGCAGCCTGTACGGCGGCTTCGCACTGCCGCGCGCCTCCTCGGCGGGCAAGCTCCGCGTCGCCGTACCCGCCCTCGGCACGGTGGTCCTCCAGGCCACCACCCCCCTGGCCGAGCCCGCCGCCGAGCCCGCCGTGACCCTCAAGGCCCCGGCCCCCGGCGCCGCCGGCACCGTCGAGCTCTCCGCCGAGGTCACCGGAGGCGGCCTGAACCGGGTCGTCTTCGCCGCGCAGACCGGCAACGGGAAGTGGCAGGTGCTCGGTTCCGCCGACCACGCCCCCTACAAGGTCACCCAGCACGTCACCGCCCCCGCGGGCACCGCCCTGCGCTACAAGGCCGTGGTCGTGGACTCCGCGGGCCGCACCGCGAGCGCACTCGCCGAGTCCCTCGCCGGCCAGGTCCCGCCGAAGGAGACCCCCACCGCCACCCAGCGCGACTACGCCGTCGTGCACTACAACCGGCCCGACGGGGACTACACGAACTGGCGCCTCTACGCCTGGGGCGACATCGCCGAGGGCGAGGCCACGCCCTGGCCCGAGGGCCACGCCTTCACCGGCCGCGACGCCTACGGGGCCTTCGCCCACGTCAAGCTCAAGCCCGGCGCCACCTCCGTCGGCTACCTCGTCATCGACAAGGACGGCACCAAGGACGTCGCCGCCGACCGCACCATCGACGTGACCAGGACGGGAGAGATCTGGCTGGAGCAGGGCAAGGAGCCCGCCCGCACCGAACGCCCTGCCCACCCGCCGCAGGACACCACGAAGGCCGTCCTGCACTACCAGCGCCCCGACGGCGCCTACGACGGCTGGGGCCTGCACGTCTGGACCGGCGCGGCCGTCCCGACCGACTGGTCCAAGCCGCTCCTCCCGGCCCGCACCGACTCCTACGGCGCGGTGTACGAGGTTCCGCTCGCCGCCGGGGCCACCTCGCTCAGCTACATCCTGCACAAGGGCGACGAGAAGGACCTCCCCTCCGACCAGTCCCTCGACCTGAAGGCCACCGGCCACGAGGTCTGGATGCTGGGCGGCCGCCAGGAGTACCTGCTCCCGCAGCCCGCCGGTTCCGCCGCCGCCCTGGACCTCACCACCTCCAAGGCCGTCTGGATCGACCGCGACACCCTCGCCTGGGACGCCCCCGCGGCGGCCGCCTCCGTACAGCTCCTCGCCTCCCGCGAAGGGGCCGTCACCGCCGCGAACGGCGTCCTCAGCGAGGGCGGCGCGCAATGGCTGCGCCTGACCCGCTCCGAGCTCACAGCCGCCCAGAAGCAGAAGTTCCCGCACCTGGCCGAGTACGCCGCCCACACCGTGGACCCGCGCGACCGGGACCGGGTCCGCGAGGCCCTGCGCGGCCAGCTCGTCGCGAGCGCCCGCGCCGCGAACGGCGCCGTCCTCGCCGCCACCGGAGTCCAGCTCGCCGGGGTCCTGGACGACCTGTACGCGACGAACGCCCCGCTCGGCCCCGTTTTCAAGGACGGCCGCCCCACCCTCTCCGTCTGGGCCCCCACCGCCCAGCAGGTCGCCCTCGAACTGGACGGCCGCACCGTCGCCATGCGCCGCGACGACGCCACCGGCGTCTGGTCGGTGCGCGGTGAGCGGAGCTGGACCGGCAAGCCGTACCGCTACGCCGTCACCGTCTGGGCCCCGAGCACCCGCCAGGTGGTCCGCAACCTGGTCACCGATCCGTACTCCACGGCCCTGACCACGGACTCCACGCACAGCCTCGCCGTGGACCTGGCCGACCCGAAGCTCGCCCCGCCCGGCTGGCGGGACCTGCGCAAGCCCGCGCCCGTCCCCTTCACCTCCGCGCAGATCCAAGAGCTGCACGTCCGCGACTTCTCGGTCGCGGACCGCACCAGCGGCCACCCCGGGCAATACCTGGCCTTCACCGACACCGGCTCCGCCGGCATGAAGCACCTGAAGTCCCTGGCCCAGGCCGGCACCTCGTACGTCCACCTCCTGCCGGCCTTCGACATCGGCACGATCCCGGAGAAGCCCGCGGACCGCACCGAGCCCTCCTGCGACCTCAAGGTGTACGCCCCCGACTCCGAGGAGCAGCAGGCGTGCGTGGCCGCGGCCGCGGCGAAGGACGCCTACAACTGGGGTTACGACCCGCTGCACTACACCGTGCCGGAGGGCAGCTACGCGAGCGATCCGAACGGCACCGCCCGTACCGTCGAGTTCCGCAGGATGGTCCAGTCCCTCAACGGGGCCGGGCTGCGCACCGTGATGGACGTGGTCTACAACCACACCGTCGCGGCCGGGCAGTCGGACAAGTCCGTCCTGGACCGCATCGTCCCCGGCTACTACCAGCGGTTGCTCGCCGACGGCTCCGTGGCCACCTCCACCTGCTGCTCCAACACCGCCCCCGAGAACGCGATGATGGGCCGTCTCGTCGTGGACTCGGTCGTCACCTGGGCGAAGGAGTACAAGGTCGACGGCTTCCGCTTCGACCTCATGGGGCACCACCCGAAGGCCAACATCCTGGCCGTGCGCTCCGCCCTGGACGCCCTGACCGTCGAGAAGGACGGGGTGGACGGCAAGAAGATCGTCCTCTACGGGGAGGGCTGGAACTTCGGCGAGATCGCCGACGACGCCCGCTTCGTGCAGGCCACGCAGAAGAACATGGCCGGTACCGGCATCGCCACCTTCTCCGACCGGGCGCGCGACGCGGTCCGCGGCGGCGGCCCCTTCGACGAGGACCCGCGCGTGCAGGGCTTCGCCTCCGGTCTGTTCACCGAGCCGAACGGGTCCCCGGCCAACGGCACCCCGGCCGAGCAGAAGGCCCGCCTCCTGCACGCCCAGGACCTCATCAAGGTCGGCCTGTCCGGGAACCTCGCCTCGTACACCTTCACCGACACCGCCGGCCGCCGGATCAAGGGCTCCGAGCTGGACTACAACGGAGCCCCGGCGGGCTACGCGGCGGCGCCGGGCGACGCCCTCGCCTACGCGGACGCCCACGACAACGAGTCGCTCTACGACGCCCTGGTGTTCAAGCTGCCCGCCGCCACCTCCACCGCCGACCGGGCCCGCATGCAGACCGTGGCGATGGCCACGGCCACCCTCTCGCAGGGCCCGGCCCTCTCCCAGGCGGGCACGGACCTGCTCCGCTCGAAGTCCCTGGACCGCAACTCCTACGACAGCGGCGACTGGTTCAACGCCGTCCACTGGGACTGCCGCGACGGCAACGGCTTCGGCCGGGGGCTGCCCCCGGCGGCCGACAACCGCCCGAAGTGGCCCTACGCGAAGCCCCTGCTGACGGGTCCGGCCCCGGGCTGCGCCGAGATCGGCGCCACCGCGGGGGCCTACCGGGACCTGCTGAGGATCCGTACGACGGAACCGGCGTTCGCCCTCACCACCCCGCAGGCCGTCCAGGCGCAGCTGGCCTTCCCCCTCTCGGGCAAGGAGGAGACCCCCGGCGTGATCACCATGACCCTCGGGGACCTGGTGGTGGTCTTCAACGCCACGCCCACCGCGCAGGCCCAGCGCCTTCCCGCCCTCGCGGGCGGTGCGTACGCCCTGCACCCGGTCCAGGCCGCGGGCTCCGACCCCACGGTCAAGCAGGCGGCGTACCGGGCGGCGACGGGGGAGTTCACGACGCCGGCCCGCACGGTGGCGGTCTTCAAGCGCTCCTGACCGTCCGACTGCCTGACCCTCTGACCCTCTGACCCTCTGACCCTCTGAACCGTCCGAGCACCTGACGGACGACAGCAACAACGGGGCGGTGCCGGCCACGAACCGGCACCGCCCCGTCATGTCACCTCAAGCGACCCCACGCGGGGTCAGGCGGGGCTCAGACCCAGATGCGCAGGGCCTCCATCCGCCGGGACTGCCCGGTGGTGCCCACGTAGACCGGGTTCCCGCCGACCGCGTTCAGCCAGGCGTGGTCCTGCACGTGCGCCTGCGCCGCCACGCTGCCGGATCCGACCTGGAGGCCCAGTGCCTCCATCCGCCGCGACTGGCCGGTGGTGCCGACCGTCACGGCGGCGCCGTCCCCGGCGCACCGCCAGCCCTGCCAGCCGACGTCGGCGAGGTGCGCGTTGGCGCAGATGCCGCCGGTCCCGCTGGTCGCGATCACCGCGGCCTCCATCCGGCGGCTCTGCCCGATGGTCCCCGCACCCCGCCGTCGCACACCGTCGACTGCCAGCCCACGTCCTGGACATGGGCCGCGTAACAGACGACCCGGGCGTTCGGGGCGAGCGCACGCTGCCTGGCCGTCGCCGCCCGCACCTCGTCGACCACCGCGGCGGGCGCCTGTACGGACGCGGTGCCCGTGGCCGCCGTGCCACCGGCCGGGGCCGGCGCCGACGGCTGCTGCTGGGCCCCGGCCGCCCCCGCGGCCCCCAGCACGCACGCCAGCGCCATGCCTAAGACGGCTCCCGCGGTCCTGCTCCTGGAATGCTTCACTGTGTTCCCCTCCTGGTACCGACTGGTCGCGCCCATCAGTACCGTCGCGCCGGAAGGGGCGGCAAGCGAAAGTCCGTGCCGAGGCCGAGAGCGGACCGGGCATGGCGTACGCCGGACGCTTGCGCCCGGCCGTCCGCTGTGCGTGCGCGGCCGTCCGCTGTGCGTGCGCGACCGTCAGGTGTCGAGGCGGCGCTCCAGCAGGATCACCCCGTACACCCGCCCGTCCTTGGCCTGCTTCGAGGGGAACTCGCCCACGACCCGGTAGCCCGCGGAGCGGTAGTACGCGAGCAGCCGCGGGTTCGTGGACACGCAGTCCAGGCGGGCCCGCTCCCGCCCGGTCCGGGCGATCCGCCACTCCGCGTGCTCCAGGATCCGCCGCCCGGCCCCGGCGGGCGCGGCGTCGCGTTCCACCATCAGGCGGTGCACGTAGCCCGCGACGGGCGGCTGGATCCCCCAGGCCTCCTCGTCGGACCACCACAGCTCGTACGCGCCCACGACCCGCCCGTCGGCGTCCTCGGCGAGCCACACCTCGCCCTCGCGCATCTTCGCGCGGAAGTGGGCGGCGTTCTTCTCGCCCGGCTTCCACTGGTCGATCCCGTGTTTGCGCATCCACCGGGCGGCCTGGTCGTACAGCGACACCAGAATGCCGGCGTCCTTCTCCTCGGCCGGCCGGAACAACATCCCGTCGTCAATGATCACGCGGGCATTATCGCCGCGCGCTTGATCATCGCGGGTCGGGGACCCCGCCCGGAACGAGCCCGCCGAGCCGGCCGACCAGCTCCCCGAAGGGCCCGTCCGCCGGCTCCCCGGCCAGGATCCGCACCAGGATCCCCGCCATCTCCGCGTCGTACGCGGCGCTCACGGCGGCCAGCGCGGCGAAGTCGTGCACCAGCTGGAGCTCCAGCTCGGCCCGGGGGATCTTCCGCCCGTCCAGCCAGATCAGCGCGGTGGACTCGGCGAGGGACACCCACGACCGCACCACGAGATCCAGGCGCGCGGGCGGCTGCTCGACCCCGATGTGCGCGATGATCTGCTCGTACGCGGCCTGCCGGACCTCGTCGATCATGGCGTTGGCCCGGCTGCTCCCGGCCGCCGGACCTCCGCGCATCAACGCCGAGAAACCGGGCCCGTGGTCGTCGACGAAGGCGAAGAACCGCCCCATGACCCGCAGCAACCGCGCCCCGAGCGGCCCCTCCTGGGGTTCCACGAACCGCAGCGCCAACTCATCGGCGGCCCGCCGCAGCGCGGCCTCGTACAGGCTCAGCTTGCCGGGAAAGTAGTGGTAGACGAGCGGCCGCGATATCCCGGCGGCCGCCGCGATCTCGTCGATCGACACATCGTCGGGCGACCGGTGGCTGAACAGCTCCAGGGCAACCCCTATCAACTGCTGCCGCCGCTCCTCGACACCCATCCTGCGCCGCACCCCGGTTGTCATGCGGACACCCTACTTCTCCCCTCCCCACCCCTGGCCAGGGCCGGAGCGGGCTGAGGGGGCGTCAGGCCGTCAAAGGTCCAGGACGAGGCGGTCGGTCTTCGCGCGGGAGACGCACAGGAGCATCGAGTCCTCGCGCTCCTGGTCGGTGAGGAGTTCGTCGTGGTGGGCCACCTCGCCCGACAGGACCCGGTGCTGGCAGGTGCCGCAGAAGCCCTGTTCGCAGGAGTACGGGGTGCCGGGCAGGGCCCGGCGGACCGCGGTGAGGGTGGATTCGTCCGCCGCGACCTCGATCGTGCGGCCCGAGCGGTGGAGTTCGACCGTGAAGGGCTCGGCCGTGCCGGGCGCCGCCGGGGCGAAGCGTTCCAGGTGGACCGCCGCCGGATCGGGGGCGGCCTCGGTGACGGCCCGCATCAGGGGGTCCGGGCCGCAGCAGTAGATCAGGGTGCCCGGTCCGGTCGCCGCGAGCGGGCTCAGGTCGGGCAGGCCGGCCTCGTCCTGCGGGGCGATCGTGACCCGGTCGCCGTAGCGCGCGAGTTCGGGGAGGAAGGGCATGCTCGCCCGGCTGCGGCCGCCGTAGAGGAGGGTCCAGTCGGCGCCCGCGGCCGTGGCCGCCCGGAGCATCGGGAGGATCGGGGTGATGCCGATGCCGCCCGCGACGAAGACGTACGAGGGCGCCGGGACCAGCTCGAAGCGGTTGCGCGGGGGCCGCAGTTCGAGCTCGGCGCCCTCCACCAGCCGCTCGTGCGCCTCGCGGGAGCCGCCGCGGCCGTCCTCGACCAGGCGGATCGCGATCGTGTACGCCCCGGCCTCCGCCGGGTCCCCGCACAGGGAGTACTGGCGGACCAGCCCCGAGGGCAGGGTGATGTCCACGTGTGCGCCCGGGGTCCACGCCGGCAGCTCGGGGGAGCGCAGGGTCAGCCGCAGCACGCCGTCCGCCGGCTGCGTACGGGAGGTGATCAGCGCCCGCAGCGGGCGGCGCGGGGAGTAGCCCGAGACGGGGTTCTCCAGGGCCGGCAGGGGCCAGAGGGGGGACCGCGCTATGCGGTGGCGCAGGGCCCGCCTCGCCACCCAGGCCGCTCCCGCCACAGCCGTGACCGTCAGGGCGCGCCTCATGCCTTCGCACCGCCGTTCGCGCCGGGAGAGGTGGCGAGGTAGGCCGCCGCCTGGGCGGTCGAGCCCTCCTGCGAGGGGTGGTACGTACGGGAGAGGTACTTCGGGACGGACTTCAGCATGGAGCCCGTGGAGGGCAGCACCCCCTGCTGCCCTGCCCGGAAGAACTGGCCGAAGGAGGCCTTTCCGTCCACCAGGTGCGGGTCGTTCTCCATGAAGAACCGCACGCCCCGCTGCCACAGGAAGACCAGGGCCGAGAAGCCGGTCGCCCAGGTCCGGGCCCGGCGGCGGTAGTTGCCGTCCACGTGCATGAAGAGGTCGAAGGCAACCGACCGGTGCTCGACCTCCTCCGCCCCGTGCCAGCGCAGCAGGTCCAGCATGGTGGGGTCGGCGCCCCGCCGGTCCAGCTCCTCGGCGTTCAGGATCCAGTCGCCGAGGAACGCCGTGTAGTGCTCGATCGCCGCGATCATCGCGACGCGCTCCATCAGCCACCAGTGGCGCGCCCGGCCCGGCGGCAGGGTCCGGTCACCGAGCAGCTTCTCGAAGAGCCAGTCCACCTGCGCGGTGTAGGGGGTCGGGTCCAGGCCGAGCCGCTTGAGGTGGGGCAGTACGTCGTCGTGCGCGGCGGCGTGCATGGCCTCCTGGCCGATGAAGCCGACCACGTCCGCGCGCAGTTGCTCGTCCTCGATGTACGGGAGCACCTGCTTGTAGACGTGCACGAACCACCGCTCACCCGCGGGGAGCAGCAGGTGCAGCACGTTGATCATGTGCCCGGCGAACGGGTCGTTCGGCAGCCAGTGGAGGGGGGTGTCCTCCCAGCCGAAGGACACCTTCCGCGGGGCGAGGTCTATGTGTTCCGACGCCACGGGGGCGGGCGCGAGCGGCGTATTAGACATGGCGTCAATGTACTGATGGGTAGAAGGGAGGAGAACCCCTCTGCGCCCATTTCCTGGACCCCGGGCCGATCGGCTCCGGGGACCGGACCGCCAGTCCCGCGCGACCGCTCCGCCCGCGCGACCGCCAGTCCCGCGGGCTGAGCGGCCGCCCGGCGACCGCTCAGCGCAGCACGCCCGCCTTGGTGCCGTCAGTGAGTTTGCCCGACAGGTCGACCTGGGCGCCCGCCGGAGCCTTGACGGCCAGTCGGTTTCCGTTGGCGGACCCGTTGACCCCGCCGCCGGACACCGCCAGCGAGGCGAACTGCGCACTGCCCGCCGCGAGCACGTACCACTGGCCCGCCCGCGATTTCCACAGCACGCCCGCCAGCACCCGCGGCTCCCGCGGCCCGCACGCCGGGGACCCCTCCGACCTGGCCGCCTGCGCCGCCAGCGCGGCGCCCGGGGCAAGGAACTGGGCCTGCACCCGGTCGGCCGTGCCCTGCCAGGTCTCGGCCCGCGTGCACAGCCAGGCCGCCGTGCCGTCGCCCTCGGGCAGCGGCTGCTTCGCGTAGGTCCAGGCGTTGACCGTGCGGACCCCGTGCGAGCGGACCGAGGGCAGCAGACAGGCGATCCTCGACCAGTCGCCGAGTTCCGCGGCCTCCGCCACATCGCGCTCGGCGCCCGGCGCGCCCGAGGTCAGCCGGGCCGGGGTCAGTTCACCGAGGTCGGTGATCAGCCGGGTGGCGCCGTCACCGGTGAGGGCCAGGGCGTTCCAGCCGGTACAGCTGCCCGACGGGGCGGGGCCCGCCACCGGCGGGGTGACCCCCTCCGGGGTCAGCTTCAGCGCGGCCGGGGCGTCGCCGGGCTTGAGCAGGTCGCGCAGGGCCGCGCCGGTGACCCAGGGCGCGGCGAGGTAGCGGACGTTCCCGTCGACCCGGCTGAGCACCAGCGCGGTCGCGGTGTCCGCCGAGGCCCCGTCGGTCCGGGCGAAGTCGAGGGCGGCGCCCGCGGTCCCGGTGCGCGGTTCGGCGTACCGCACCACGCGCAGCCCGTCGTACAGCAGGACCACCACGGCCTGGTCGACGGCGCCCGCGAACAACAGCTGCGGGGGGCCCATCGGCGGCCCGGCGGGGGTGCCGGGCGTCGCCGAGACGACCACGGAGGAGCCGGGGCGCGCCCAGACGGCCAGCGCCCGGCGCAGCAGCTCCGCGTCGTCGGCGCGTTCGCCGCGCGCGGGCCATGCGGAGAAGTCCGTACGGGAGGACGTGCGCCAGAGCGCGGGCGCCGCCCGGACCAGCTTCGCCGGATCAAGGGCCTGCTCGGCGGCGGCGTTGCGCGCGTACGGCGGGGCGGCGGCCCCGTCCGCGCCCCAGCCCCCGCCGGGCAGCGCGAGCAGCGCCCCGCACACCGCGAGGGCCGCTCCGGCGGCGAGGGCGGCCCGGGTCAGCCTGCGCCGGCGCAGCAGGTCGGTGGGCCGGGCCTGGAGCACGCACGGGTCGAACTCGGGGGAGGCGAACAGCGCATCGTGCACCGGGTCCCCGGACCCGGCGACCGCGGCGGCGGGGTCCGCCACCCCGGCCTCGGTGAGCACCCGGAGCACCTCCGCCTCGGGCAGCCGCTCCAGGGCCCGCAGCACGCAGGCGGCCCGCCCGGGGCCGTCGAGGGTGGCCAGCCACTGGTCCAGGGCCAGCTCCTCGGCCCCGCCGGAGCGCGGGAACAGCCGCAGCCCCCACACCTGGGGGAGCACCGGCGGGAGCTGCGCGCGCCGCGGCAGGGCCCGGAACGTCAGCGGGATCCCGGCCTCCAGGGCGGCGCGCAGCACGCGCAGCCGCACGTACGGATACCCGGAGTCGTCCGCCCCGCGCTGGCCCGGGACCCCGCCCCGTACGGCGGCCGCGTCGGAGTCGGCGGCCCGCCGCCCGCGCGGCAGGGCCCGCTGGACGAGCGAATGGGCGGTGAGCACCCTCCGGTTGCGGCCGAGGGCGGGCGGCAGCACCAGGTAGGCGAGCCGCACCAGCCGCGCGTAGTGCTCGACGATGGCGGCCTCGGCCTGTTCGACGTCGGGAGACAGGGGGCGGGTGGCGGTATCCGGCGCAGTCACGTTCAGCAGAACGAGCGAATCGTCCGATGGTCACCCGTCGCCAGCGCAGACGTTCGGACCCGTGCGTCCCCAGGAGGTGTCCGGGCTCAGCCCACCAGACGGGCGCGCAGCGCCTCGACCGTCTCGTCGGAGACCCCGAGCCCCTCGCGCACGTACTTCTCCATGGAGCCGTAGCGCGTCTCGACCTCGTCCATCGCGGCCCGCAGGTACGAGGGGAAGACGCCGATCAGCGCGAGCGCCAGGTCCGGGTCGCCGCCGGCCGCCGTGAAGCCCTCGATCATCGGGGCGAAGGCCTGCCTGACCGCCGGATTCACGGAGAGGTACTCGGCGACGATCGTCTCGTCGTCGGCGCCGAGCAGCGCCAGGACGACGGTCGCGCCCCAGCCCGTACGGTCCTTGCCGGCCGTGCAGTGGAAGAGCAGCGGCCCGGCGTCGGGGTCGGCGAGCTCGGTGAGCAGGGTCCGGTACGCGGCCTGGCCGGAGCCGGAGGTCACGAACGACCGGTAGATGTCGGCGAACAGCGCCTGCACCTTGCCGCCGCCCAGGTGCTCCTGGGCCACCGCCGGGTCGGCGAGCAGGTCCTTGAGCTGCGCGGCGGCGGGCATCCGGCCCGCGCTCACCTTGTCCGCCAGTACGTCCTCCACCAGGACGCGTATGCCTTCCGGTACCTGGTCGGGGTGGGCCACGCGCTCCGCCTCGGTGCGGAAGTCGATGACCGTACGCAGGCCCAGCGCGGCCACGGCCGGGTCGGCGTCGAGGTCGAGCCGGTCGAGCTGGCCCGAACGCAGCACCAGGCCGGTGCGGACGGTGCGGCCGCCGGAGAGCGGGGTGCCGCCGAGGTCGCGGAAATTGGCGACGGTGGTGGAGGGCGTGGCGGTCATCTTGGCAGCTCCAGCGTGGTGCGCGTTATTCGTGTCATATAGCGATCTGTGCAATTTTCTGATGGTTTGCCCCGGAGCGAAAATCGGCGGCCAGCGAGACCCCGATGCCGAGCCCCAGGGCCGCCAGGTGTCCGGCGTCGGTGAAGGTCCGGTCGCGCCGCAGGACCGGCGCCGCGGCCAGCGCGAGCAACCCGATCCGGGCGGCAGTGCGGACCGGCCCGCGCGGCAGGGCCGAGGTCAGGGCGCCGAGCACGGCGTTGAACCCGTAGCTGGTCCCCACGTCCAGGGCCCGCCGGACGCCCGGATCGGGCGTCCGGCGCAGGGCCCCGTAGACCAGGAGGGTCGCGGTCGTGTGCCCGAAGAGGAACACCGCGGCCGTCCACCAGGCGCCGTACGCGTACTCGGCGTACCCGAGGACCGCGACGAGCAGCAGCGCGTACGGCAGGGGCATCGGCTCCTCGACGACGAAGGCGCTGCTGACCAGCGTCTCCCAGCGCCCGGCGGCGAGATTGTCGACATTCGTCGAGCAGGTCCGGAGCACGTGCTCCCGCTCCGGCGCCCCGATCCGCTCCAGCGCGTACGCGCCGAGCTGCACCGCGCCCGCGTACACCGCCCCCAGTGGCAAAGGATTCACCCGCCCATGATCGGACACCACCCTCCGGCGGGCGTCACCGGGCCTCGTGGGAGCATGATCCGGCCATGTCTGAGAGTTCCGCGCCGATGCGCGTCCTGCGGGCCGCGATGTTTGCGGCGGTGTGCGTCGCTTTGGGTGCGGTGGGGCATTCATTCATGTCCGGAGCGGATGTTCCCTTCCTGGGGCTTCTGCTTGCCTTCGGGGTGACCGGCGGGCTCGCCTGGCTCGGCGCCGGGCGGCGCCGGGGACCCGTGGGGATCGCCCTCGCGCTGCTCTCCGTACAAGGGGTGCTGCACCTCGTCTTCTCGGGCAGCCAGGCGTCCCGTTCCCCGCACGCGGCCCCGGCCGCGCCGCCCGCCTCCGCGCCGGAACCGGCGCACGGGCACGCGCACCACCACGTGCCGGGCATGGACATGGGCGCCCTGCCCGCCCCGCCGCCGGACCCGTCGGGGACGGCCGACCTGGCGGGGACGGCTGACATGGCGGGGACGGCCGACATGGCCGGGATGGCCGACATGGCGGGAATGGCCGGGCACGGGGGCGCCGGGATGATCGCCGCGCACGTGCTCGCGGGGCTGTTCTGCGCCCTGTGGCTGGCCTGGGGCGAGGCCGCCGTCTTCCGGCTGACCGGGATCCTGGGCTCCGCCGCGCTGCTCGCGGCCCGGCCGCTCTCCCGCGCGCTCGCCCTGGCGGCGGTCCGGACCGCCGCGCCGACGGCGCCCGCCCTGCCGCCGGGCCGGCCCGCGAGGAGACGGCCGCGGCGGCTGCGGGGAGCCGTGCACGCCCACTCCGTCGTGCGGCGGGGGCCGCCCGTCCGGGGTTCGCGGTACCGAGCCACGGCCCCCGGCCGTCCTGCCTGCGCCTGAGTGGCGAACGGCGGGACCGGGGGTCGATTTCCCCTGTTCTCGCCACCCCCTAGGACCACCATGTCTCTTGACGAGATCCACCATGTCCGCACGCCGGAAGCATCCGCTCCGGACGACTCCGCCACGGACGGCCCCGCGCCGGACCCCTCCGCGCCGGACTCCTCCGCGCCCGACGGCACCGCTCCGGGCGCCGCGATACCCCGGCGCGGCGGCTGGGCGGCCCTGCGGCCGCTGTTCCTGCGCCTGCACTTCTACGCGGGCCTGCTGATCGCCCCGCTGCTGTTCCTCGCCGCGGCCACCGGGCTGCTGTACGCCGGCTCGTGGCAGGCCGAGAAGATCCTCTACGCCGACGAGCTGACCGTCGCCCGGGTCGGCGACGCCGTCCGGCCGCTCAGCGCCCAGGTCGAGGCGGCCCGGGGCGCCGCGCCGCGGGGCGAGGTCCTGTCCGTGTGGCCCGCGCCCGACGCCGAGGCCACCACCCGGGTGATCATGGAGAGCCCCGGCCTCCCCGAGGGCGAGACCCTCACCGTGTTCGTCGACCCGTATACGGCCGAGGTGCGCGGTCAGCTCGCCACCGTCGGCGACGCCCTGCCGCTGCGGGCCTGGCTGAGCGAGTTCCACTCCAGCCTCCAGCTCGGGGAGTCCGGCCGCATCTACAGCGAGCTCGCCGCGAGCTGGCTGTGGGTGGTCGCCCTGGGCGGCCTCGGTCTGTGGATCGGCCGCCGCCGCAAGCGCAAGGCGGAACTCGTCCTCCCGGACCGCAAGGCCACCGGCCGGCGCCGCACCCTGTCCTGGCACGGGACCGTCGGCCTCTGGGCCGTCGCCGGCCTCGTCCTCCTCTCCGCGACCGGCCTGACCTGGTCCAAGTACGCCGGGGAGAACATCGGGCAGCTCCAGGACGGCCTCGGCGGCGCCACGCCCGCCGTCTCGGCGGCCCTGGCCCCCGGCGCGGCCGCGGGCGGCGCCGACGAGCACGCCGGGCACATCCCCCAGACTCCGTCCGGGGGGACCCCCAGGACCGAGGGCATGGAGATGCCGCCCGCCGCGCCCACCGCCGACATCGGCATCGACCGCGCCGTCGAGGCCGCGCGGGCCGCCGGGGTCACCGAGTCCCTCCAGGTGACCCTGCCGGCCAAGGGCAAGGGGTACGTGGTCAAGGAGAAGGACAAGCAGGTGCCGGTGCACCTGGACGCCGTCGCCCTCGACCCCGCCGACGGCCGGGTCCTGGACGAACTGCGCTTCGCCGACTACCCCGTGCTCGCCCAGCTGACGCGCTTCGGCATCGACCTGCACATGGGCCTGACCTTCGGCCTCGCCAACCAGCTCGCGCTGGCCGCGCTCGCCGTCGCGGTGATGTTCCTGGTGTTCTGGGGCTACCGGATGTGGTGGCTGCGCCGTCCGACGAAGGACCGCAAGCTGTCGGCGGGCCGTGCGCAGCCGCGCGGCGCCTGGCGGAAGCTGCCGGTGACGGCCCTGCTGCCGCTGGCCGCGGTGACCGCCCTGGTCGGCTGGTTCATCCCGCTGCTGGGGATCAGCCTGCTCGTGTTCCTGGCGGTCGACGTCCTGCTCGGCTTCGTCGCCTCCCGCCGCCGCGGGGCGGCGGCCGTCTAGCTCCGCAAGGCAAAGGTGGGCCCGTACTCCTTCGCGGAGCACGGGCCCACCGTCATGTCAGCGCGCCCGTCAGGGCGTGTACTTGTAGCCCACGCGGCGCACCGTCTGGATCGAGCCGCGGTGGGCGGCGCCCAGCTTGCGGCGCAGGCGGGCGATGTGGACGTCCACCGTCCGGCCGTCGCCGACGTGCCCGTAGCCCCAGACCGTGGTCACCAGCTGGTCGCGGCTGTGCACCCGGTGCGGGTGCGCCACCAGGTGGGCCAGCAGCTCGAACTCCAGGTACGTCAGGTCGAGCACCTGCCCGTCGACCTCGGCCGTGCGCTGCGCCGGGTCGATGCGGACCGTGCTGTCGCCCACGGTGCCGGCGGCGTCCGAGGCGGGCGCCTGGGGGGTCTGCGGGGCGGCAACGGCCTGCGGGGCGAAGGCGATCGGCGGCTGCTGGTCGGCCGGTACGAGGACCAGGTAGCCGACCATCGGCGGGCGGCCCGGCAGCGCCGGCAGGGTGTGCTGGGGGGCGGGCAGCCAGGTGGCCCCGGGCGGGAGGAGTTCCACCACGCGGGCCACCTCGTCCCGGTCCACGGCGCGCAGCCGGTGGCGGGCACTGGGAGGGAAGGGGGGCAGGGCGGCGGTCGCAGCGGAGGAAGCGGAGGTCAGGGTACGGGTGTTGGCCATGAGTGGTCAGCTCTTTCACGCGGAGTGGTCGGCAGGAGACGTACGGAAGGACGTCGTCGTACCGCGCAGACCGAAGGCCCCGGGAAGGTCTGGTGGGAGGTTCCGGAGGCTTTAGAGGGCCGGCGCGTTCTTCGCGCGGCAACACACCCGGTCGAAATCGTGATCCTGACGGGAAGGCCAGAACGGCTCGAGGTCGCTGCGACCGGTCGAGGTGTGCGAGTAGCTGGCCATGCGCTCATTCAAGCAGATGTGCGGTGCCCGGGGCAGACCCCGTCTCAACTCGTGGAGCGGAATCTCAAATTCCGCGAGAGGGTCTCCACGGGACGCCGGTAGATCCCCGGCCAATCGGGACATACCGCGAACGGGCGACGCCCGCCGGGCCACGGGGGCTCGGCGGGCGTCGTCGGACAAGCGGGGTACCGCGTACCGCGGGTGAAGCGGGTGGAGCAGGTAGAGCGGATGGAGCGGATGGAGCCGGGCGCCGCGGGGAGGTGCGGCGGCCGCCGGTCCTCAGACCAGGCCGTCCTTCTCCAGGCCGGCGCAGCAGGTGTCCGTGATGAGGCGGGTCACCACGTACGGGTCCACGTTCGCGTTCGGACGGCGGTCCTCGATGTAGCCCTTGCCGTCCTTCTCCACCTGCCACGGGATGCGGACCGAGGCGCCGCGGTCCGAGACGCCGTAGCTGAACTCGTTCCACGGGGCCGTCTCGTGCAGGCCCGTCAGGCGCTCGTCGATGCCGGCGCCGTAGTTCTTGACGTGGTCGAGCGGCTTGCTGCCCTCGCCCAGGGCCTCGCACGCGGAGATGATCGCGCGGTAGTCCTCGCGCATCGCCTTGGTGGAGAAGTTGGTGTGCGCGCCCGCGCCGTTCCAGTCGCCCTTCACCGGCTTCGGGTTGAGCGTCGCCGACACGTTGAAGTCCTCGGCGGTGCGGTAGAGCAGCCAGCGGGCGATCCACAGCTGGTCGGAGACCTCCAGCGGACCGACGGGGCCGACCTGGAACTCCCACTGGCCGGGCATGACCTCGGCGTTGATGCCGGAGATGCTCAGGCCCGCCGCGAGGCAGTGGTCCAGGTGCTTCTCGACGATCTCGCGGCCGAAGATCTCGTCCGAGCCGACACCGCAGTAGTAGCCGCCCTGCGCGGCCGGGAAGCCGTTGACCGGGAAGCCGAGCGGCCGGGTGCCGTCGAAGAAGGTGTACTCCTGCTCGATGCCGAAGATCGGCTCCTGGCCCGCGAACTTCTCGGCGACCGGGCGCAGCAGTGCGCGGGTGTTCGAGGCGTGCGGGGTCATGTCGATGTTCAGGACCTCGCACAGCACGAGGACGTCGTCCCCGCCGCGGATCGGGTCCGGGCAGGAGAACACCGGGTTGAGCACGCGGTCGGAGGCGTGGCCCTCGGCCTGGTTGGTGCTCGAACCGTCGAAGCCCCAGATCGGCAGCGCGTCGCCGTCGGCAAGGATCTTCGTCTTCGAGCGAAGCTTCGCCGTCGGCTCGGTGCCGTCGATCCAGATGTACTCAGCCTTGTAGCTCACGGGCCCCATCCTCAGACTCTGCGGGTGCTGCTGGTCGCTGCTTCATCGCTGCGGTGATGACCGCAGCGTGCCCGGCCGCGATTTCCCTTCCGTTGCCCGTGTGTGAACCCCGTGTTACCGAGGTTTGCACCGCAGGTCGGGCGGGTTGTGCGGGTTGGTGGGGGAGCACCCTTCAGGGTGGGGCAGACTGGGCAGGTGAGCATTTCGTCTGATTTGAGCCCCGCTGGAGACAACTCCGGGAGCGCCGCCGGCCGGCCCCCCTCGGACCGCCGCCCCCGGGTCGGGCTGCTGGGCACCGGTCCCTGGGCCCACCGGACCCACGCCCCCGCCCTCGCCGCGCACACCGGTTCCGAGTTCGCCGGAGTGTGGGGCCGCCGGCCCGAAGCCGCCGCCGAGCTGGCGCAGGCGTACGGCGTGAAGGTGTACGAAGACCCCGACGCGCTGTTCGCCGACTGTGACGTCGTGGCCTTCGCCCTGCCGCCGGACGTACAGGCCCCGCTCGCCGTCCGCGCCGCCGCCGCGGGCTGCCACCTCCTGCTCGACAAGCCCGTCGCCACCGAGGTGGAGGACGCCCGGGCCGTCGCCGACGCCGTGAAGCGGCACGGCGTCGCCTCCGTCGTATTCCTCACCCTCCGCTTCGCCGAGCCGACCTCCGGCTGGGTCGCGGAACAGGCCGCCCGCTCGGGCTGGTTCACCGCCGCGGCCCACTGGCTCGGCGCCGTCTTCCCGCCCGACGGCGCGCCCAGCGCCTACGCGGACTCGCCCTGGCGCAAGGCCAAGGGCGGGCTGTGGGACGTCGGCCCGCACGCGCTGTCCGTCCTGATCCCGGTCCTCGGCGAGGTCACCGAGGTCAGCGCCACCCGGGGCCCCTCCGACGTGGTCCAGCTGGCCCTGCGGCACTCCTCCGGCGCGGCCAGCACCGCCGTGCTCAGCCTGGGCGCGCCGCGCGCCGCCGCCGGGGTGGGCCTGGAGCTGCGCGGGGCCGAGGGCGTCTTCTCGCTGCCCGGCTGGAGCGACGTACCGGGCGCCTACGGGCGGGCCCTGGACGCGCTGCTCGACTCGGCCCGGACCGGGGTGCCGGACCCGCGCGGGGCGGAGTTCGGGGCGCGGCTGACGGAGATCCTCGCCGAGGCGCAGGAGCAGGTCCCGGCCGGCTGACCGCCCTCGTCGGCCGCTACTTGATGACGGCGTTCGCCACGATGATGGCCAGGCCGATCGTGGCGTCCGCCAGGCCGATCAGCAGGGCGGAGCGCAGCCGGTAGCCCACCCGGAGCGCGACCACCGAGCCCAACGCGAACAGCAGCGCGGTGTTCAGGCCGAGGCCGACGGCGGTCACCCCGTACGAGTCCCAGTCGACGATCCCCGAGACGACCAGCAGCAGGACGGTGGGGAGGGTGGCCGCGATCATCGGCCACTCGTGCCACAGCGCCAGGACCAGCAGCCGCCACCGGTGCGAGGCGGAGTCCTGCTGGTGGGAGGCCATGTGGTGCGCGTAGCCGTGCGCGAGCGCGGCGGTGGCCGCCGTGACGAGCACCCAGCTGGCGTCGTAGAACGGGGTGAAGTCCCCGCCCTTCTGGTCCAGCGCGGCGAGCAGCCCGCTGGCCAGGACCGTCCCGTAGACCCCGCCGAACATCCAGTCGGCCCCGCGCCGCCCCGGCGCGCCCCGAGGTGTGCCGGGGCTGGTCTGCGGCTGCTGCTGCTCGTTCACGATGGATCCTTTGGTGTACTTCATCCCTCTTTGGTCCGGATGTCACCCTACGAGGTGTCGAGGTCGGGACGAGATGAAGGCCGCCGCACCCGCCCCTCCGCCCGGCCGGCCGCGCGCCGGGCGGTCAGGCGCGCGGCTCCGCCGCGAAGACGGCGTGGGTGGCCGTCAGGAAGCGGCGCACGGTGTCCCGTTCGGCGGGATCGAAGGAGTCGAGCACCTGGAGCACCCCGTCGATCAGGGGGCCGAAGAACTCCCGGCCCAGGCGGATCGCCGCAGGCTCCACGCGCAGCAGGATCCGCCGCCGGTCGCGCTCGTCACGGATCCGGGCCACGTGGCCGAGCCGCTCCAGCCGGTCGATCACGGAGGTGGTGCCCGCCGAGTTGAGACCGAGCCGGGCGCCGAGCAGGCCGGCCGTGGCCGGCTCGTCCGCGCGGGCCGCGTCGAGCAGGCAGATCAGGGCCCGCACGTCGGTGGCGTGCATGCCGTTGCGGGCGGCGAACTCCGCCTGGCGCAGGCCGAACTCGACGGTCACCGCCCGCAGGAGGTGCACCAGCTGCAGGTTGCCGGGTTCCCGGGCAGCGGTTTCCTGGTTGTCGTCCACATCGCCTCCGTCTAGGATCTCTCGCTCAGCGAGATTATCGCCCAGCGAGGCATTGGAGCCGTCATGTCCCGGACCTCCTCCTTCCGCGCCGCCTACGACGAGGTGCTCGGCCAGTGGCCCGGGCCCGTCGAGACCGTCGAGCTGCCCACCCCGTACGGGGTCACCCGCGTCAACAGCTGCGGCCCCTCCGGCGCCCCGCCGCTGGTGCTGCTGCCCGGCGGCGGGTCCACCTCCACCGTGTGGGGCGCCTGCGCCGCCGCCGGGGCGGCCCGCACGCACCGGATGCACGCCGTGGACCTGGTCGGCGATCCCGGGCTCAGCGTCCCGGCACCGGGGCGGACGCTCCGGTCCGTCGCGGACCTGGTCGGCTGGCTCGACGCGGTCCTCGACGGGCTCGGCCCGCACGGGCCGGTCACGCTCGGCGGGCACTCGTACGGGGCGTGGATCGCCGCCCACTACGCCGCCGCGCGCGCGGCCCGGCTCGGCCGCCTCGTGCTGCTCGACCCGACCCAGGTCTTCGCCGGGCTCCGGCCCGGGTACGTCCTGCGCGCGCTGCCCGTGCTGGTGCGGCCCACCCCGGAGCGGATCCGCTCCTTCCTCGGCTGGGAGACCGGCGGGGCCGCGCTCGACCCGGCCTGGCTGCGGCTGCAGGACGAGACCGCCGGCTTTCCCGCCGTACGCCCGGTCACCGGGCCGCGCCCGGACCTGGGGGCGTTCGCCGGACTGCCGGGCGCGCGGGTCGACGTGCTGTTCGCGGAGCACGCCCGCTGCCACGACGCCGGGCGCGCGGCCCGGGCCGCCCGCGAGGCGCTGCCGGGCGCGCGCGTCGACGTACTGCCCGGCGTCGCGCACCACGCGCTGCCGCTGACGGCGGCCGCTGAGATCGCCCGCCGGCTCGCGGAGTAGGGCCTAACCGTTGCGGGACAGCGCCTCGCGGACGGCCTCCTCGGAGCGGGCGACCACGGCCGTGCCGTCCTCGGCGGTGATGATCGGGCGCTGGATGAGCTTCGGGTGCGCGGCCAGGTGGGCGATCCAGCGTCCCCGCGCCGCCTCGGTCTCCTCGCGTGGCAGTTCCCGTACTCCGGTCTCCCGGGCCAGCGGGTCCGAGGTGCGGGTGATGTCCCAGGGCTCCAGCCCGAGCCGCCCGAGCACCTCGCGGATCTCGTCCTCGGAGGGCACGTCCTCCAGGTAGCGGCGCACGGTGTACTCGGCGCCCTCGGCGTCCAGCAGGGTCAGCGCGCTGCGGCACTTGGAACAGGCGGGATTGATCCAGATCTCCATGCCCCCAGCCTAGGCCGTCCCCTCGGATCCCTGACGTCGAAGGCCGGTCTGGCCAGGGGCTTCTGTCAGTGGCCCCCGGTAAAATCGAGGGAGAACGACAGGACGCCAACTACCGTTTGGGAGGCTGTAGATGGCCACTGCCACCATCGTCCAGCAGGTCAAGAAGAAGCCACTGCCGGCGGGTCTGCCCCGCGAGTGGTACGAGAGCCACAACCGCCGCCTCAAGGCGATGCGGCTGGCCATATCCCTGCTCGACTCGGGGACGTACGACGCTCAGCGCGCCACCAACCGGAAGATCCGGACCATGGCCGTCCGGACGGGCATCCGCCGCCCGTCCAACGTCACCTGCAAGATGGTGCGCGCCTTCATCCGCGAGGCGTAGCGGCCCGGCCCGTCAGCGCGGAACCTCCGGGAAGCCCGCCGCGGCTTCCCGGAGGCCGGCCGCGCCCGCGATCCCGTCCATCGACAGCAGCAGCAGGGCCACGTCGTCGCGCGGCCCCCCGCCGGAGAAGGCCACCAGGTCCCGCCACACCGCCCGGACCAGGCCCGACGGGTCCCTCGACAGCACCGGCACCCGGGCCGCCAGCGGGTAGAAGTGCCCCGCCGCGTCCCGGGCCTCCGTCACCCCGTCGGTGTACAGCAGCAGCCGGTCCCCGGATGCCAGCCGTACTTCGGCCACGGTGGGCGGGGCAGGTCCCGCGAGTCCCAGGCCCAGCGGCGGACCCGGTTCCACCGCCACTTCCTCGACCTTGGTCCCGCGCAGCAGCAGGGCCGGCGGATGCCCGCACGAGACGATCCGTACGAGTTCCCGCCCGGGCGGGAACTCCAGCAGCACCGCCGTCACGAACAGCTCCGGCTGCCCGGCGGACCCGTCCGCCGACTGCCCCGCGTCCGCCAGCAGCCGCCGGTCCAGCCGGGCCGCCACCGCCACCAGTTCCGCGTCGTCCAGCACCGCCTCGCGGAAGGACCCGAGCAGCCCCGCCACCGTGGCGACCGCGGCCAGCCCGTGCCCCTGCACGTCGGCGACCAGCGCCCGTACCCCGTACGGCCCCGCCCGTACGTCGTACAGGTCGCCGCCGACCAGCGTGCCGCGCTGCGCCGCCCGGTACAGCCCGGAGCAGCGCACCTGGCCGACCTGCGGCGGCACCGGCGGGAGCACCGCCAGCTGGGCCGCCTCGGCCACCGTCCGTACGCTGACCAGCTGGGCGTCCCGGCGCCGCCGCACCCAGGCGATCACCACGCTCAGCAGCCCCACCGCGGCGACCGTGGCCAGGTCGGAGCCGCGGGCGTGGGCCACGCCGAGGGCCGGTACGCCGAGCAGGAGCAGCACCACCCCGGCGAAGAACGCCGTACCGGCGGCCCCGTACGCGAAGGCGGCCACCGGCGGCAGACCGGCCAGGAAGTAGCCCAGCTCCACGTCACCCGGGGTGGCCCGCTGCGCGAGCACCAGCACCAGCAGCGCCACGGCGGGCGCGAGCCGCGCCCAGCGCGGTGGTGGCTCCCCGCGCAGCCAGCCCGGCTCCTCGCGTCCGCGTCTCACCCCTCCACCCTCGTACCGGGGCCGTGCCCGCGCGACCCCGGACCCGCCCCACGGGTGGCAGGGCGCCGCCGGGGCCACGACAGTGGGGGCGTGACGGACGAAGAAACCTCCGGCAGGACGCCGAGCCCGGCGCACATCGAAGCCCACGGCGCCGGTGACGGCGGGATCAGCGCGGGGATCAGCACCCGGCTCAACTGGCTGCGCGCGGGTGTCCTCGGCGCCAACGACGGGATCATCTCCACGGCGGGACTGGTGGTCGGCGTGGCCGGCGCCACCACCTCCCGCCCCGCGATCCTGGCCGCGGGCGTCGCCGGGCTGCTGGCGGGGGCGCTGTCGATGGCGGCGGGGGAGTACGTCTCCGTCAGCTCCCAGCGGGACTCCGAACGGGCCGCGCTGGAGACCGAGCGGCGCGAGCTGGCCGCGGAGCCGGAGGCCGAGCTGGACGAACTGACCGAGCTGCTGTCCGAGCGGGGCCTGAGCCGCGAGGTGGCCCGGGAGGCGGCCGAACAGCTGACGGAACGGGACGCGCTGCGGGCCCACGCCCGCGTCGAACTCGGCATCGACCCCGACGAACTGGCCAACCCCTGGCACGCGGCCTTCGCCAGCCTCATCGCCTTCACCGTGGGCGCGCTGCTCCCGCTGCTGGCGATCATCCTGCCCGGCCCGTCCGTCCGCGTCCCCGTCACCGTGGTGTCCGTGCTCGCCGCCCTCACGCTGTGCGGAGTGCTCAGCGCGCGCCTGGGCGGAGCCCCGGTCGCGCGCGCGGTCCTGCGCAACGTCCTGGGCGGCGCCCTGGCCATGGCGGTCACCTACGCGGTGGGCACCTGGCTGGGCACCGCCACCTGACACCCGGACCCGTCCGGCAAATCCAGCCCCGCCGGCGTTTGAGGCGCGGGGTCTGGGGCGGAGCCCCAGGTCCCGGCGGAGCCGGGCCACGGCGGGCGGCCCCGTAGGCGATGAGGCCCGCCCGGATCCACTGAAGCCAGCGCAGCGATCCGGCAGGATGGGCCCATGCGTATAGCGGTCACCGGTTCCACCGGGCTCATCGGCAATGCCCTCGTACGGTCCCTCCGGGCGGACGGCCACGAGGTGGTCCGCTTCGTGCGCCGGGCGCCCGCCGCCGCGGACGAGGCCCGGTGGGACCCCGCGGGCGGATACGTCGACCCGGCCGGGCTGACCGGCTGCGCGGCGGTCGTGCACCTGGCCGGGGCCGGGGTGGGGGAGCACCGCTGGACCACCGCGTACAAGAAGGAGATCCGCGACAGCCGGGTCCTGGGCACCGCCGCGCTCGCCACCGCGCTGGCCGCGCTCGACGAGCCGCCCGCCGTGTTCGTCTGCGGCTCCGCCATCGGCTACTACGGAGACACCGGCGACCGGCCCGTGGACGAGGACGCCCCCGCCGGGCAGGGCTTCCTGCCCTCGGTCTGCGTGGAGTGGGAGGCGGCCGCGGAGCCGGCCCGCGCGGCCGGGATCCGTACCGCCTTCGCCCGTACCGGCCTGGTCGTGGCGGGCGAGGGCGGGGCCTGGGGACGGCTGTTCCCGATCTTCCGCGCGGGCATCGGCGGCCCGCTCGGCAACGGCCGCCAGTACTGGTCGTACATCTCCCTCCGGGACGAGATCGCCGCCCTGCGGCACATCATCGACACCCCCGGCATCGAAGGCCCGGTCAACCTCACCGGCCCCGAGCCGCTGACCAACCGCCAGGTCAGCGCCGCCATGGGCCGGGTGCTGCGGCGGCCCGCGCTGCTGCCCGTACCGGCCCTGGCCCTGCGGATCGTGCCCGGCGAGTTCTCCGAGGACGTTCTGGGCAGTCAGCGGGTCCTGCCCGCCCGGCTGCTGGAGTCGGGCTTCGTCTTCCGCGACCCCGGCATCGAGGAGGCCATCCGCGCCGCGCTCTAGTGCTGTGGCCGGAAAGGTTTGCCGGGCGGTGTGACCCGGCAAACCTTTCCGGTCACAGCACTAGGTCGTGTGCGACCGGCGTGCGACCGTTCGTGACCCGGATGCGACCGTTGTGCGACCGGAGTTGACCGGAATAGCCGACCGAACTCGGGTTCCCCTGGAGCCGGTTGGGGGAAGGAGGATCCCCACACAGCCGCGCCGACCTCGGGGAGGGGCACGTGCTCAGCAGCGCACACCATGCCGCGCACCATGCGGACGTCGTCATCGTAGGAGCCGGAGTCTCGGGACTCGCGGCCGCGCACCACCTGATCGCGGCGGGGGTCACCGTCACCGTCCTGGAGGCCGCGGACGATCCCGGCGGCCGGATGGCCACCGAGTCGGCCGACGGGTTCCGGCTGGACCGGATCGGCCAGTTGCTCAACACCTCGTACACCGAACTGACCCGCACCCCCGGCCTGGAGGGCCTGACCCTGCGCCCCTTCGCGCCCGGGGTCCTGGTCCACACCGACGGCAAACAGCTCCGGGCCGGGGCGCTCACCCCGGCCCGCGCCCTGGCCAGCGGCTCCCTCGACCAGGCCCGGCTCAGCGCCGCCCTCGGCCGGCTCGCCGCCCTGCCGGAGGAGCGGCTGCTCGCCCGCCCCGAACGCACCACCTCCGCCGCCCTGCGCTCGCGCGGCCTGCCGCCCCGCACCGTCAACGCGGTGCTGCGCCCGCTGCTCGCCACCCTGCTGCGCGATCCGGAGCTCACCACCTCCAGCCGCGTCGCCGACCTCGCCCTGCGCACCTTCGCCCGCGGCCGCCTCGCCGTGCCCGAAGGAGGCGCAGCGGCCCTGCCCGCCCTGCTCGCCGAGGGCCTGCCGCCCGGAACCGTCCGCACCGGCATCCGGGTCCGCTCGGTGGCGACCAACCTCGTCACCACCGAGGAGCACGGCGACTTCAGCTGCCGCTCGGTCCTGCTGGCCACCGGGGCCCGCGCCGCCGCCGGACTCCTGCCCGGCCTGCGCGTGCCCGAGTTCCACGAGGTCACCGTCCTGCACCACGCCACCGCCACACCCCTGCCCTGGGACGGCTCGCTGCTCCTGGACGGCGACCCCAAGTGGCCCGTGGCCCACACCGCCGTGATGAGCGCGGTCGACCCGGCGCGGGCCCCGGCCGGCCGGAGCCTGGTCACCACGACCGTGCTCGGCCCGCCGCCGCCCCTGCGTACGGTCGCCTCCCGCCTGGCGCGGCTGTACGAGACCGCGACCCGCGAATGGGAGCTGCTCGCCGTCCACCACACCCGGGAGGCCGTCCCCGCCATGCCCCCGTCGCACGACCTGCGCCGACCGGTACGCGTCCTGGCCGGGCTGTACGTGTGCGGGGACCACCGCGACACCAACACCGTGCAGGGGGCACTGCGCTCGGCCCGCCGCGCCACCACCGCCGTGCTGCGCGACTTCGGCATCCCGCTACCGGCCACCCCGGAACCGGCGCTCCCGGTGGCGGCCTGAGAACCACCCGATGAAGCCGGCGAGGCATGTCCGGCCTCGCCGGCGTTCGAGGCGGGTGGGCTGCCGGGGGCAGAGCCCCCGGCAGCCCACCCGCAGGGTCACGACAACGCCGCCACCCGGTCCCGATACGTCCGCACGGCAGACGCGTCCCGGAACGGCTCCAGCCGGCGCTCGAAGTCCCGTACGTACTCCACCGCCCGCACCGAGCGCATCTCCATGGCCTGCTGCGCCGCCTCCGCGCCCAGCGCGCACGCCTGGTCCAGCTCGCCCAGCCCCAGCCGGGCCGTGGCCAGCACCACCCGGCAGAACAGCCGGGACCGTGCGTAGGCCGGCGCCCGCAGCTGCAGGGACCGTTCCGCGTGCTGCGCCGAGGCCCGGTACTGCTGGAGGTCCCGGTGGCAGTGCCCGAACTCGTCCGCCAGCTGCGCCTCGTCGAAGAACCGGCCCCAGTGCGGTACGTCGTCCCCGGGCCGCGCCGCGCCCAGCGCCCGCTCGGCCCGCACCAGCGAAGCCGTCGCCGCCCGGACCTCGCCCATCACCGCGTGCCCCCGGGCCTCCGCCGAGTGCAGCAGCGCCTGCACCACCGGCGGCGGGCCGGAGCCCACGCCCTGCTGGGCGACCCGGGCCAGCTGCACCGCCTCCCGGCCGTGCCCCAGGTAGACCGCCTGCCGGCTCATGGTGACCAGCACGTAGCTGCCGTACGGCCGGTCCCCGGCGGCCTGCGCGAGGCGCAGCGCCTGCACGAAGTAGCGCTGGGCGAGTCCGTGCGCGGCGATGTCGTACGAGGTCCAGCCCGCGAGCCGGGTCAGGTCCGCGGCGGCGGCGAACAGCCGCCGCCCGGTGGTCTCCCCGTAGGTCCCGCGGAGCATCGGCTCCGCCTCGTGCTCCAGGTACCGCACCAGCGCCTGCCGGGCGTGGCCGCCGCCGTAGGCCTGGTCCAGCGCGCGGAACAGCTCGCTCACCGAGCGCAGCGCCGCGATGTCCCCGCCCGTCACGCGCTGCCCGGGGCTGCGGTCGATCTGCCGCTGCCGGGGCACCGAGGCCCGTCCCTGCACCGGGACCCGGGCCGCCGCCGGGTCGGCGCCCCGCCCCACCCGCTCGTCGGCCCGCCCGATCAGCCAGTCCCGGCTGGGCACGACCAGCCCGGCCGGGGTGAAGGCGATCTTCCGCAGCTCGGCGTGGGAGCCGGAGTCCTTGCGCCACAACCCGCTCGCGATGTCCACGGCCTCCTCGGGGGTGGCCGCGAATTCCAGCCCGGCGTACACGGGCGCGCAGGCGTCCAGGCCGAGGTCCTGGGCGGAGAGCCGCCGCCCGAGGCGCCGGGTGAAGACCTCCGCGATCAGCGCGGGGGTGGTCCCGCGCGGCTGCTGCCCGCGCAGCCACCGCGTCACGGAGGTCTTGTCGTAGCGCAGATCGAGACCGTGTTCCAGGCCGAGCTGGTCGACGCGGCGGGCGAGCCCGGCGTTGGAGAACCCGGCTTCCGCGATCAGCGCCGCGAGCTGCCGGTTGGGGACGCGCTGGGCAGGTCGTTCCGTCATCGGCTCCACGGTTTCCTGACGTGACGGACCGGAGTCCCGGCCCTGTGAACGGCGTGAATGTAGCGGCGAACTCCGCCTGGACCGCCCTGTCTGTCCCACATTCATCCGATCGTGTGCAGAATCGGTAGGGCTCTTTACGGACCGACCCCCTCCGTCCGCGTACGCTGCGGCCCATGACCCGCCGGCCCAGCGGGGCACCCCTCCCCGAGGCACGCCCCGATTCCACCGCCCCGCTGCCTCCTCCCGAGCTGACCGAGGCCGAGTGCCGGCGGTGCGGCACCTACATCGCGGGGCTCGACGGGCGGTACGCGTGCGGGGTGTGCGGCTGGGTCAACGACCACTCGGAGGGGCACCGGCGGCTGCCGCGGGCCGACGAGGACCCGGACCGGCCGGCCAAGGGCAGGCGGCGGCCCAAGCAGCTGCCCGGGCCGTTTCCGGAAGCGCCGTCAGCGGCCCCGGCCGAGCCGGGGACCGGGCCGGGGGCGGGGCCCTGACAGCGCCGGGGGCGGGGCCCTGACGGGTCCCGTACGGGCCGCCGTACCCTTGCTGAGTGCGATACGTGCACACAGCAGGTTCAATGAGGAGGCGCTGCGGTGGCTGAGCTTGGATTTGTCCATCTGGGCTTCGGGCCGGATGCCGTCGAGTACACCGCGGCCTGGGAAGAGCAGCGGCGCGTCCACGCCGCGCGGTTCGCGGACGAGACGGGCGACACCTGCCTCCTGCTGGAGCACCTGCCGGTGTACACGGCGGGCCGGCGCACCGACCCCAGCGAGCGCCCGCTCGACGGCACCCCCGTCGTCGACGTGGACCGCGGCGGCAAGATCACCTGGCACGGCCCCGGCCAGCTGGTGGGCTACCCGATCATGAAGCTGCCCCGTCCGGTCGACGTGGTCGCCCACGTACGGCGCCTGGAGGAGGCCCTCATCCGTACGGCGGCCGAGTTCGGCCTGGAGACCACCCGGGTCGAGGGCCGCTCCGGGGTCTGGGTGCTCGGCGACCCCGTCGAGGAGCGCCCGAAGATCGGCGGCCTCTCCCTGGACTTCGATCCGCGGATCGGCGACGACGAGTTCGACGCCCGGCTGAACGGCCCCGAGTACGCCCCGTCCAACGCCGGCCAGCGCCGCGAGGACCGCAAGCTCGCCGCCATCGGCATCCGGGTCGCCAAGGGCGTCACGATGCACGGCTTCGCGATCAACGTGAACCCCGACAGCACCTGGTTCGACCGGATCATCCCCTGCGGCATCCGGGACGCCGGTGTGACCTCGCTCTCGTACGAACTGGGCCGCGAGATCGGCATCGCCGAGGTGCTGCCGGTCGTCGAGCGCCACCTGAAGGACGTACTGGAGCAGGCGGAACTGCGGCCTCGCGACATAGAGCCGGCCGTGGGCTAGCGGCCCCGGGGAATGCGTCCGGCCGGCCCCAGGTTGGCGGACGTAAGAGCGTACGAAATTACGGGCGTACCCTGGTGGGCGCCGAAGAATCGAAGTCACAGGGAGCCGGTCGTGTCCGCAGTCGCACCCGACGGACGCAAGATGCTGCGCCTCGAGGTCCGGAACAGTCAGACCCCCATCGAGCGCAAGCCCGAGTGGATCAAGACCCGGGCGAAGATGGGTCCCGAGTACACCAAGATGCAGGCCCTGGTGAAGGGCGAAGGACTGCACACGGTGTGCCAGGAGGCCGGCTGTCCGAACATCTACGAATGCTGGGAGGACCGCGAGGCCACCTTCCTCATCGGTGGCGACCAGTGCACCCGGCGCTGTGACTTCTGCCAGATCGACACGGGCAAGCCCGAGGCCCTCGACCGCGACGAGCCGCGCCGCGTCGGCGAGTCCGTGGTCACCATGGACCTGAACTACGCCACCATCACCGGCGTCGCCCGCGACGACCTGGCCGACGGCGGTGCCTGGCTGTACGCGGAGACCGTGCGCCAGATCCACCAGCAGACCGCGGGCCGCGAGAGCGGCCACACCAAGGTCGAGCTGCTGGCCCCCGACTTCAACGCGGTCCCGGAGCTGCTGGAGGAGGTCTTCGCCTCCCGCCCCGAGGTCTTCGCGCACAACGTCGAGACGGTGCCGCGGATCTTCAAGCGCATCCGCCCCGGCTTCCGCTACGAGCGCTCGCTGGACGTGATCACCAAGGCCCGCGCGTACGGCCTGGTGACCAAGTCGAACCTGATCCTGGGCATGGGCGAGGAGCGTGAGGAGGTCTCGCAGGCGCTGAAGGACCTGCACGAGGCCGGCTGCGAGCTCATCACCATCACCCAGTACCTGCGTCCCTCGCCGCGGCACCACCCCGTCGAGCGCTGGGTGAAGCCGGCCGAGTTCGTGGAGCTGGCGAAGGAGGCCGAGGAGATCGGCTTCTCCGGTGTGATGTCGGGCCCGCTGGTCCGGTCGTCCTACCGGGCCGGGCGCCTCTACCAGCAGGCGATGGAGAAGCGCAGCCGAGCTGAAGCGTAGGTTGCGGGTCGGTCCGAGGAACGAGGGCCGGCACGCGGCCGGAGCGGTAGCGAGGCGGAGCTCGACCGGCGGAACAGAGAAGCGCAGCCGAGCTGGAGCGTAGGTTGCGGGTCGGTCCGAGGAACGAGGGCCGGCACGCGGCCGGAGCGGTAGCGAGGCGGAGCTCGACCGGCGGAACAGAGAAGCGCGCGAGCGTGTGACGCGGGCTACAGCACGGACTGTGTGAACTCACGCACAAAAACTTACTAAGCAGTAACACCGCATCGGCGCGGCCCCTAGGCTCTTCTCATGAGAGCCCGGCGGGCCGCGCCAATGTTTCGGAAACGTTTGACCGGCTGGTCATGCACTGGTAACACCAATCAGTGACGATGGGTCCACGCACCGCACACACCGCACGTACCCCGAACACCATGCAGACGTGAGCACCGTGAAAGGGACCGACATCATGCAGGCCGCGCCCGTACGCGCCATTGCCATCCCGTCCGTCACCGACGCCTTCCGCGGCATCGAGTCGCTGCTGATGAGCGGGGCCCGCCGCAACGCCTGGACGGCGGTCCTCGAAGACCGCCGCCGGGCCAAGGACCGGGTCGAAACCGAACACGTACTTGAGGCCGCGGCGACCCGGACCCCGCAGGCCACGTAAACTTCGCTCTATGGCGAGGAAGTCAAACGCAGAGACTGCTGCGAACCCCGGGCGACTGAAGCAGATCGCCCTCACGTACAAGATGACGCGCAAGGCCGACCCGAAGGTCGGTCTGATCGTCGCGGGCGTGGGAATCGTCACCTTCGGTGTCTTTCTTGCGATCGGCTTCCTGATCGACCACCCGGTCTACCTGGGCATCCTGGGCTTCCTGGTGGCGTTCCTCGCGATGGCGATCGTCTTCGGACGACGGGCCGAGCGGGCTGCCTTCGGGCAGATGGAGGGACAGCCGGGCGCGGCCGCGGCCGTACTGGACAACGTGGGACGGGGCTGGACCACCACCCCGGCCGTCGCGATGAACAGGAACCAGGACATCGTCCACCGGGCCGTCGGCAAGGCCGGTGTCGTGCTGATCGGCGAGGGCAACCCGAACCGCGTGAAGCTCCTGCTCGCGAACGAGAAGAAGAAGCTGGCCCGGATCATGCCGGACGTGCCGGTCCACGACTTCATCGTGGGTACGGGCGAGGGCGAGGTGCCGCTCAAGAAGGTGCGCACCACCCTGCTCAAGCTGCCGCGCGTGCTGGCCGGCCCCCAGATCACCCAGGTGAACGACAAGCTGCGCGCCATGGGTGACCTCATGAGCAACATGCCGCTGCCGAAGGGCCCGATGCCCAAGGGCATGAAGATGCCGCGCGGCGGGAAGATGCGCTGACCCGCTGACCTGATTTTCGTATACGACACAGAGGCGCCCCCGGGCCGAAGCCCGGGGGCGCCTCTGTGCGTGCGTCTGCTGCGTGTGCGGCCGCGGGCCGTCAGATGCGGACCTGTACGGCGCGGGAGAGCCGGTCGTGCAGGCCGCGGCCGTCCCGGTCCCAGACCAGCGCCGGGACGAGCAGGGCCAGCAGGAGGGTGCGCAGCACCACCCGGCCGAAGCCCAGACGGCCGCCGTCCTCCGCGAGCACCCGGAGCCCGACGATCCGCTTGCCGGGCGTGAAGCCGACGGTGCCCACGGTGAGGAGGCTCAGGAGTACGAAGAGGCCCAGGGTCCAGTTGCCCGTGCCGGCCAGGTCGCCGCCCGTGATCAGCCCGTACGCAATCACCTGGCAGCCGACCCAGTCGATGGCGACACCGCCGAGCCGGCGCCCGAACCGTGCGACGGAGCCGGGGCCGTACTGCGGCAGGCCGAGCCGTTCGCCCCGGTAGCCGAAGTCGATGCCCATGTCCTCGGCGGCCGCGCGGGGGCCGGAGAGCCATGATCCGATTGCTTGCCTCTTGTCCACCCGACCACGGTACCGGTGGCGCTCCACAGGACTCCGGCGGGACCCTGGTTAACTTGTGCGAAACAAATGGGTCATGCTTGGGAAATCCCGTCTGCTTATGGTCGGGTCAGCGTGCGGCACCGCACTGACGCACCACGAGCTATAAAGCCCGCCCCTGCCCCGGGGTCGGGAGTAGGAGGAGTTGGATGTTCCAGAACGCCGACGAAGTGAAGCAGTACATCGAGGAGAACGACGTCAAGTTCGTCGACGTCCGCTTCTGCGACCTGCCTGGTGTGATGCAGCACTTCACCATCCCGGGGCGCGCGTTCGACCCGAACGAGGAGCTGGCCTTCGACGGCTCCTCGATCCGCGGCTTCCAGGCGATCCACGAGTCCGACATGGCGCTGCGTGCCGACATCAGCACCGCGCGTCTGGACCCGTTCCGCAAGGACAAGACGCTCAACATCAACTTCTTCATCCACGACCCGATCACGGGCGAGGCCTACAGCCGTGACCCGCGCAACATCGCGAAGAAGGCCGAGGCGTACCTGGCCTCGACCGGCATCGCCGACACCGCGTACTTCGGCCCCGAGGCCGAGTTCTACGTGTTCGACAGCGTGCGCTTCGCGACCACGGCGAACGAGAGCTTCTACCACATCGACTCCGAGGCCGGCGCCTGGAACACCGGCTCCGAGGAGAACAACCGCGGGTACAAGGTCCGCTACAAGGGCGGTTACTTCCCGGTCGCCCCGGTCGACCACTTCGCCGACCTGCGTGCCGAGATCTCCCTGGAGCTGGACGCGCAGGGCCTCCAGGTCGAGCGCCAGCACCACGAGGTCGGCACCGGCGGCCAGGCGGAGATCAACTACAAGTTCAACACGCTGCTCGCCGCGGCCGACGACCTGATGCTCTTCAAGTACATCGTGAAGAACGTCGCCTGGCGCAACGGCAAGACCGCGACCTTCATGCCGAAGCCGATCTTCGGTGACAACGGCTCGGGCATGCACGTGCACCAGTCGCTGTGGGCCAACGGCGACCCGCTGTTCTACGACGAGGCCGGCTACGCGGGCCTGTCGGACACCGCCCGCTACTACATCGGCGGCATCCTCAAGCACGCGCCGTCGCTGCTGGCGTTCACCAACCCGACGGTGAACTCCTACCACCGCCTGGTGCCGGGCTTCGAGGCGCCGGTCAACATGGTGTACTCGCAGCGCAACCGCTCCGCCGCCATGCGCATCCCGATCACGGGCTCGAACCCGAAGGCCAAGCGCGTCGAGTTCCGCGCGCCGGACCCGTCCTCGAACCCGTACCTCGCCTTCGCGGCGCTGCTGCTCGCGGGCCTCGACGGTGTGAAGAACAAGATCGAGCCGATGGAGCCGATCGACAAGGACCTGTACGAGCTCTCGCCCGACGAGCACGCCAGCGTCCCGCAGGTCCCGACCAGCCTCGAGGACGTCCTCAAGGCCCTGGAGGAGGACCACGAGTACCTCCTGGCCGGCGGTGTCTTCACCCCCGACCTGATCGAGACCTGGATCGACTACAAGCGCACGCACGAGATCGCCCCGATCGCGCAGCGTCCGCACCCGCACGAGTTCGAGCTGTACTTCGACCTCTAGGCCGCGACCGCTCGGATCGAGCGTCATGCCTGATGGGAGGCCCCCCGTCACTCTCCACGGAGAGCGGCGGGGGGCCTTTCGCTTTGACAGGGCAGCGAGGCCGGGCGAGGGTGGAAATGACCTAAAGGCCACATAAGCGAGATATGTGCGGAGGTGCATGAAGATGCGCCGTAGGATCCTCGCGGCAGTCCTGGCGGGCTCCGCCGGAGTCGCCATCGGCCTCCTGCCGGTCGGCACCGCCTCGGCCACCAGCACGGGCAACGGCACCTGGAGGTGCTCGGACAACCGGAACGACTGGCGCTGGGACGAATGCTGCAACCGGGACTGGCGTGACCGGGCCAACTGGTGCTGGGACGACGGTGGAGTCGGCGGCAACGGCGGCAACGGGCGTTACGACTGGAACAACTGGCACGACTCGCACTGGCGTGACGCGAACTGGAACGACGGCGGTCGCGGCGGCAACGGCGACTGGAACTGGAACGACGGCGGCCGCGGTGGCAACGGCGACTGGAACTGGAACGACGGCGGTCGCGGTGGCAACGGCGACTGGAACTGGAACGACGGCGGCCGCGGTGGCAACGGCGACTGGGGCAACGGTGACTGGGGCGGCGGCCGCGGTGGCAACGGTGACTGGGGCGGCGGTGGCAACGGAGGCTGGGGTGGTGGCCACTGAGCCCGAACGGGACACGAAGGGCCGCGGGCCCGAGCCGATGCCCCTGTCGCGCTGAACTCAGCGCAGCAGGGGCATCGCGCCGGTGAGGTCGCGCAGGCAGCGCACCGCGAGTTCGGCGGGGGAGCCGGGGCCCGACACCGGGGCGTCCGTCGCCGACCAGATCTCCAGCGAGACGCGGATCGCGTCCGTGGCCGCCGCGGCGAGCAGCCGGACGCCCAGCGGGTCGGCGTCCGGGCCGGCCAGCCGGGCCACCACCGGGACCAGGCGCTCCTCGGAGTCCTGGTTCACCCGGTACCAGACCGCGCGCAGGGCCTCGTCGGCCGTCGCCGCGCGCAGCAGCCCGCGGGTCACCTCCAGGCCCTCCTCGACCGCCTGGGGGCCGCTCAGTGAGCGGGTGACGGCCCGTTCCAGGGCCTCGGCGAGGGGCGTGCCGGGGTTCTCCTCGGCGAGCAGGGCGCGCCAGGCGTCGCCGCCTCCCGCGAGCAGCGGGGCGACCGCCTCCTGCTTGTTGCGGAAGTACCGGTAGAACGTGCGCAGTGCCACGCCCGCCCGGTGCGCGATGTCCTCGGCGGTGGTGCCGTCGGGGCCGTGCTCGGCGAAGAGCTCGCAGGCCGCACGGGCGATGTCGAGCTGGGTGGCGGCCTTGCGGCGCTCGGTCAGCGACTGGGCTCCGGGGCCGGCCTGGGGAGAGTACGGACGAGGGGATCTCACGCAGTGAAGAGTACCTCTCGGAAGCAAGGGTGATTGCATGCATTGACACTCTGGCAAAACGTGTCATCCACTCGGTACCCTCGCCCCATGAACCGTTACGAAGGACGTCGCGTCCTCATCACCGGCGGCGGGTCCGGCATCGGCCGGGCCACCGTCCACCGCATCCTCTCCGAGGGCGGCCGGGTCCACACGGTGGACGTCAGCGAGGCCGGGCTGAAGGCGACCGGGGACCGGGCCGCCGCCGACGGGCACGCCGGCCGGCTGACCACCGCGCTCCTCGACATATCCGACGAGAGCGCCGTCAAGGAGGGAGTGGCCGCCGCGGCCGGTGCCCTCGGCGGGATCGACGTACTCGTCAACGCCGCGGGCATCCTGCGCTCCGCGCACACCCACCAGACCACGCTCGACCTCTGGAACCAGGTCATCGGGGTCAACCTGACCGGCACCTTCCTGATGATCCGCGAGTCGCTCCCGGCGCTGCTCGCGGGCGACCAGCCGGTCGTGGTGAACTTCAGCTCCACCTCGGCGTCCTTCGCCCACCCCTACATGTCCGCCTACGCGGCCAGCAAGGGCGGCATCCAGTCCATGACCCACGCGCTGGCCGCCGAGTACAGCAAGCAGGGCCTGCGCTTCGTCTCCGTCGCGCCCGGCTCCATCGAGAGCGGCATGACCACCGGCAACGGCCCCGGCCTGCCCGAGGACACCGACTGGTCGCTGTTCGCCAAGCTGGCCCCGGCCCTCGGCCAGGGCTTCGCGGGCCCCGAGACCGTGGCCGGCGTCGTCGCCATGCTGGGCTCCGAGGACGGCGCCTTCATCACCGGCACCGAGATCCGCATCGACGGCGGTACGCACTACTGAGCGGCGGTCTCAGTCCCTGAACCGGTCCCAGAGCCGGGGGAAGCGCTCCGCGAGCACGGCTTCGTTCTCGAAGTCCAGCGGGGTGCCCTCCGGCTCCGCCGGCTGCATGGGAACGCCGAGGTCCGGCGCCACCGAGCCGGTCAGCTGCTCGTAGGCCTCGTCGGCCGCGTACCCCAGCTCCTCGCCGTCCCCGTCGATCTCCTCGTCGAAGTCCGCCAGGAGCTCCGCGAGCTGGTCGGGATCGTGGACGCCCCCTTCGAAGACCTCCCGCCCCTGGCCGATCAGCCAGCAGCGGAAGTAGTCGAACGCGTCGTCGCTCGCGCCGTCGAGCAGCACCCAGGCGGCGCCCCACAGGTCCCAGGTGTACGCCCGGTTGTACCGGGACTCGAAGTGCCGGGCGAAGTCCAGGACGGAATCCGGGTCCAGCTGCGCCAGCCGTTCCACGAGCAGCTCGGCGTGCTCCTCGGGGTCGCCCTCGGCGGCCTCGCGGGTACGGTCGACGATCTCCCAGAACTCCGTCTCGTCCATCACCGCTCCAGCATCACGGGTCCGCCCCCGCGCCGCCACCGCTCGTACGGCCAAAGGCCGGTGTCCGACCCCCGCGGGGGGCGAACACCGGCCTTCGGCACGTCAGTCAGGTACGGCTCCGCGGCTCAGAGGCCGTAGCGCTCCCGGGCCTCCTTGATGGAGGACGCCGGTACCTCGCCGCGGCGGGCGAGCTGGGCCAGCGCGGCCACCACGATCGACTGGGCGTCGACACCGAAGTGGCGGCGGGCGCCCTCACGGGTGTCGGACAGACCGAAGCCGTCCGTGCCCAGCGAGGTCCAGTCCTGCTCCACCCACTGGCTGATCTGGTCCGGGACCTGACGCATCCAGTCGGAGACGGCGAGGACCGGGCTGGTGACGCCCTCCAGCGCGCGGGTGACGTACGGAGTGCGCACCTCGCCGCGCAGCAGCGCCTCGTCGCACTCCAGCGCATCGCGCCGCAGCTCGCCCCAGGAGGTGGCGGACCAGACGTCGGCGGCCACGTTCCAGTCGGCGGCGAGGAGCTTCTGCGCCTCCAGCGCCCAGTGGATCGCCGTACCGGAGGCCATCAGCTGGATCTTCGGGGCGTCGGCGGCCGGGGCCGCCTCCGCGAGGTCGGCCGCCGTGTTGAAGCGGTAGAGGCCTCGCAGGATGCCCTCCTCCACGCCCTCGGGCATGGCCGGCTGCACCTTCGGCTCGTTGTAGACCGTCAGGTAGTAGAAGACGTCTTCCGGCTTCTCGCCGTACATGCGGCGCAGACCGTCCTTGACGATCACCGCGATCTCGTACGCGAAGGCCGGGTCGTAGTTGAGCGACGCCGGGTTCGTGGACGCGATCAGGTGCGAGTGGCCGTCCGCGTGCTGGAGGCCCTCACCGGTCAGCGTGGTGCGGCCGGCGGTGGCACCGACGATGAAGCCCTTGCCGAGCTGGTCGGCGAGCTGCCACATCTGGTCGGCGGTGCGCTGCCAGCCGAACATCGAGTAGAAGATGTAGAACGGGATCATCGGCTCGCCGTGCGTCGCGTACGACGTGCAGGCGGCGATGAAGTCGGCCATGGCGCCGGCCTCGGTGATCCCCTCGTTGAGGATCTGGCCGTCCTTGGCTTCCTTGTAGTACATGAGCTGGTCGCGGTCGACCGGCTCGTACGTCTGGCCCAGCGGCGAGTAGATGCCGGCCGACGGGAAGAGGGACTCCATACCGAAGGTGCGGGCCTCGTCGGGGACGATCGGCACCCAGCGCTTGCCGGTCTCCTTGTCCCGCATCAGGTCCTTGACGAGCCGGACGAAGGCCATGGTGGTGGCCATCTCCTGCTTGCCGGAGCCCTTGAGCAGCGGGGCGAAGGAACGGTCGGCCGGAGCCGGCAGGGCCACGTGCTTGACCTTGCGGGCCGGGGCCGGGCCGCCGAGGGCCGCGCGGCGCTCGTTCAGGTACTGGACCTCGGGGCTGTTCGCGCCCGGGTGGCCGTACGGGACCTGGCCGTCGGCGAAGGCGCTGTCCGGGATCGGGAGGCCAAGGAGGTCACGCATGTCCTTGAACTCGTCGATCGTCAGCTTCTTCATCTGGTGGTTCGCGTTCTTCGACTCGAACCCGGCACCCAGCGTGTAGCCCTTGACGGTCTGCGCGAGGATGACCGTCGGCGCGCCCTTGTGCTCCAGGGCGGCCTTGTACGCGGCGTAGACCTTGCGGGGCTCGTGGCCGCCGCGGGAGCTGTGGAAGCACTCGGCGATCTTCGCGTCGGACAGCACGCCCGCCAGCTGCACGAGCTCGGCGTTGGCGCCGAAGAAGTGCTGGCGGATGTAGGCCACGTCGCGGGTCGCGTACGTCTGGAACTGCGCGTCCGGTACCTCGCGCAGGCGGCGTACCAGGGCGCCCGTGGTGTCGAGCTGGAACAGCTCGTCCCAGGCGGAGCCCCACAGCGACTTGATGACGTTCCAGCCGGCGCCGCGGAACTGGGCCTCCAGCTCCTGGACCACGCGGAAGTTGGCGCGGACCGGGCCGTCGAGGCGCTGCAGGTTGCAGTTGATGACGAAGGTCAGGTTGTCGAGCTGCTCGCGGGAGGCGAGGGCCAGGGCGGCGGTCGACTCGGGCTCGTCCATCTCGCCGTCGCCCAGGAAGGCCCAGACGTGCGAGTTGGCGGTGTCCTTGATGCTCCGGTTCTGCAGGTAGCGGTTGAAGCGCGCCTGGTAGATCGCGGAGAGCGGGCCGAGGCCCATGGACACCGTCGGGAACTCCCACAGCCACGGCAGGCGCCGCGGGTGCGGGTAGGACGGCAGGCCGTTGCCGCCGGACTCCTGGCGGAAGTTGTCGAGCTGCTGCTCGGACACGCGGCCGTCGAGGAAGGCACGGGCGTAGATGCCGGGGGAGGCGTGGCCCTGGATGTAGAGCTGGTCGCCCGATCCGTCGGCCTCCTTCCCGCGGAAGAAGTGCTGGAAGCCGGTCTCGTACAGCCAGGCCGCCGAGGCGAAGGTGGCGATGTGGCCGCCGACGCCGTACTTGGAGCCGCGGGTCACCATGGCGGCCGCGTTCCAGCGGTTCCATGCGGTGATCTTGGCTTCCATCTCCATGTCACCGGGGAACTCGGGCTCCGCGGCGGTGGGGATGGTGTTGACGTAGTCCGTCTCCAGCAGCTTCGGCAGCGCGAGGCCGGCGGCCTCGGCGTGCTGGAGCGTGCGGCGGAGCAGGTATTCGGCGCGGCGCGTACCGGCGGCCTGTGCGACGGCGTCGAGGGAGGCCGCCCATTCGGCGGTCTCCTCGGTGTCGCGGTCCGGGAGCTGGTCGAGCTCGCTCGGAAGCTTTCCTACGGGGTCGGACATCGGTGTGCGCCGCCTTCCGGACAAAGGAGAGGTGGTGAAAAAATCCCTGACGGGCAGGACAGGGTCGGTGGACCTGGTTGAGGTCCGCGTTGACTGTAAATCGCTGATCGATGATCGATCAAATAAATGTGGCGAAGAAATGTCCTACAGGTCAAAAGTCGGCACCGCGTGCCAGTAAATCAGGCACGCAGTGCCGGTCAAACCCGGACAATCTCCTTGGTCAGGCGCGCGGAGCGCATCCCAGGACATGCCGCTTGACGAGCAGCCCGATGTCCGGATCCTGACTGCGGAACGCCTCGACGAGGGCCTCGTGCTCCTCGGCGTAGGACTTCTGGACCGTGCCCAGCCAGCGGATGGACAGGGCCGTGAACACCTCGATGCCCAGGCTCTCCCAGGTGTGCAGCAGCACGCTGTTCCCGGCCGCCCGCACCATCTCCCGGTGGAAGCCCACCGTGTGCCGCACCTGCGCCGTGCCGTCCTCGCTGCGGTCGGCCTCCCACAGGGCCGCCACGTGCGGCTCCAGGGCCGAGCAGTCGGCCGCCAGCCGGGGCGCGGCCAGCTCCGCCGCGATCTGCTCCAGGCCGGCCCGGACCGGGTAGATCTCCTCCAGGTCCGCCGCGGAGAGGTTCCGTACGCGCACGCCCTTGTTCGGCGCCGACTCGATCAGCCGCAGGGTCTCCAGCTCGCGCAGGGCCTCCCGTACGGGCGTCTGGCTGACCTCCAGCTCCACCGCGATCCGGCGCTCCACGATGCGCTCGCCGGGCTTCCAGCGCCCGCTGACGATCCCCTCCACGATGTGCTCGCGGATCTGCTCGCGCAGCGAGTGCACGACGGGTGGGGTGATCATCGGGGCTTCATCTCCTGGTGGGTGTGCAGGGTCACGCGGGGCCTGATGCGTAGACAATACGGCGGCGCCCCCGCCCGGGAGTATCCCGGACGGGGGCGCCGACAGTGAGGCTGGTTACAAGCCGTTCAGCTCAGTTGCGATCCTCGATCGCTCAGAGACCGAGCTCGACCTCGAACTCGCCGGCCTCGAGGATCGCCTTGACGGCCGAGAGGTACCGGGCCGCGTCCGCGCCGTCCACCAGGCGGTGGTCGTAGGACAGGGTCAGGTACGTCATGTCGCGGATGCCGATGTTGGTGCCCTCGGCGGTCTCGATGACCACCGGGCGCTTGACCGTGGCACCGATGCCCAGGATGGCGACCTGGTTCGGCGGCACGATGACCGTGTCGAACAGCGCACCGCGCGAGCCGGTGTTGCTGATGGTGAAGGTCGCGCCCGACAGCTCGTCCGGCGTGATCTTGTTGCCGCGGACCTTGGAGGCCAGGTCGGCGGTCGCCTTGGAGATGCCCGCCAGGTTGAGGTCACCGGCACCCTTGATGACCGGGGTCATCAGGCCCTTCTCGGAGTCCACGGCGATGCCGATGTTCTCCGAGTCGAAGTAGGTGATGGTGCCCTCGTCCTCGTTGATCCGGGCGTTGACGACCGCGTGGGCCTTCAGCGCCTGGGCCGCGGCCTTGACGAAGAACGGCATCGGCGAGAGCTTGACGCCCTCGCGGGCCAGGAACGCGCCCTTGGCCTTCTCGCGCAGCTTCATGATCTTGGTGATGTCCACCTCGACCACGGAGCTGAGCTGCGCCTGCGAGTGCAGGGCCTTCATCATGTTGTCGCCGATGACCTTGCGCATGCGGGTCATCTTGACCGTCTGACCGCGCAGCTCGGAGACCGCGGCGGCCGGAGCCTTGGCGGCCGGAGCGGCAGCAGCCGGCGCCGGGGCGGCAGCGGCGGCCTTGGCGGCCTCGGCGGCGGCCAGGACGTCCTGCTTGCGGATGCGGCCACCGACACCGGTGCCCGAGACCTGCGACAGGTCGACGCCGGACTCCGAGGCGAGCTTGCGCACCAGCGGGGTCACGTACGCGGCCTCGTCACCGGCGAACGCCGGAGCGGCGGCCGGAGCGGCCGGCGCAGCGGCCGGAGCCGGGGTCACCGGAGCCGGAGCGGCCACCGGGGCGGCGGCCTGGACCGGAGCCGGGGCGGCGGCCGGAGCCGGAGCTGCGACCGGAGCCGGGGCGGCCGGAGCAGCCACCGGAGCCGGGGCGGCCACGGGGGCCGGAGCGGCGGCCGGAGCCGCAGCGGCGGGGGCCGGGGCGGCCGCGGGGGCAGCGCCGGCCACGCCGATGACGGCCAGCCGGGCGCCGACCTCGGCGGTCTCGTCCTCGCCGACCAGGATCTCCAGCAGCGTGCCGGAGACCGGCGCGGGGATCTCGGTGTCGACCTTGTCCGTGGAGACCTCGAGCAGCGGCTCGTCGGCCTCGACGGACTCGCCGACCTGCTTCAGCCAGCGGGTGACGGTGCCCTCGGTGACGGACTCGCCCAGGGCGGGGAGCACGACATCGGTGCCGGACGCGGCAGGCGCGGCGGCGGGGGCGGCGGGAGCCTCGGCAGCCGGGGCGGGGGCCGCGGGGGCCTCCGCGACGGGAGCCGGAGCGGCCGGGGCCTCGGCGGCGGCCGGCTCGGCAGCCGGAGCGGCGGCCGCGGCCGGGGCGCCGGAGCCGTCGTCGATGACGGCCAGCTCGGCGCCGACCTCGACGGTCTCGTCCTCGGCGACCTTGATGGAGGCCAGGATGCCGGCGACGGGCGAGGGGATCTCGGTGTCGACCTTGTCGGTCGACACTTCGAGAAGCGGCTCGTCGGCCTCGACGCGCTCGCCCTCGGCCTTCAGCCAGCGGGTGACAGTGCCCTCGGACACGCTCTCTCCGAGCGCCGGAAGGGTTACGGAAACCGACATGGTTTCAGTTGCTCCTAACGAATGTGCGGAAGTGGTCGTCGCGCCCGTGACGATTAGTCGTGGGAGTGAAGCGGCTTGCCGGCGAGGGCCAGGTGGGCCTCGCCCATCGCTTCGTTCTGGGTCGGGTGCGCGTGGATGAGCTGCGCGACCTCGGCCGGCAGAGCCTCCCAGTTGTAGATCAGCTGGGCCTCGCCGACCTGCTCGCCCATCCGGTCACCGACCATGTGGACGCCGACCACGGCACCGTCCTTGACCTGGACGAGCTTGATCTCGCCCGCGGTCTTGAGGATCTTGCTCTTGCCGTTGCCCGCGAGGTTGTACTTGAGGGCCACGACCTTGTCCGCGCCGTAGATCTCCTTGGCCTTGGCCTCGGTGATGCCGACGGAAGCGACCTCGGGGTGGCAGTAGGTGACGCGCGGGACACCGTCGTAGTCGATCGGCACGGCCTTGAGGCCGGCCAGCCGCTCCGCGACCAGGATGCCCTCGGCGAAGCCGACGTGCGCCAGCTGGAGGGTGGGGACGAGGTCACCGACGGCCGAGATGGTCGGCACGTTGGTCTGCATGTACTCGTCGACCAGGACGTAGCCGCGGTCCATCGCGACGCCCTGCTCCTCGTAGCCCAGGCCCTGCGAGACCGGGCCGCGGCCGACGGCGACCAGCAGCACCTCGGCCTCGAAGGTCTTGCCGTCGGCCAGCGTCACGCGGACGCCGGTCTCGGTGTACTCGGCCTTGTCGAAGAAGGTGCCGAGGTTGAACTTGATCCCGCGCTTGCGGAACGCGCGCTCCAGCAGCTTCGAGCTGTTCTCGTCCTCGACCGGCACGAGGTGCTTGAGGCCCTCGATGACGGTGACGTCGGAGCCGAAGGACTTCCACGCCGAGGCGAACTCGACGCCGATGACGCCGCCGCCGAGCACGATCGCGGACTGCGGCACGCGGTCCAGGACCAGCGCGTGGTCCGAGGAGATGATGCGGTCGCCGTCGATGTTCAGGCCCGGCAGCGACTTCGGCACGGAGCCGGTCGCCAGCAGGATGTGGCGGCCCTGGATGCGCTGGCCGTTCACGTCGACGGAAGTCGGCGAGGAGAGGCGGCCCTCACCCTCGATGTACGTCACCTTGCGGGAGGCGACGAGGCCCTGCAGGCCCTTGTACAGGCCCGAGATGACCTCGTCCTTGTACTTGTGCACACCCGCGATGTCGATGCCCTCGAAGGAGGCCTTGACACCGAACTGGGCGGCCTCGCGAGCCTGGTCCGCGATCTCGCCCGCGTGCAGCAGAGCCTTCGTGGGGATGCAGCCGTTGTGCAGGCAGGTGCCGCCGAGCTTGTTCTTCTCGATCAGGGCAACGTCCAGACCCAGCTGGGATGCGCGCAGAGCCGCGGCGTAACCGCCACTGCCACCGCCGAGGATCACTAGGTCGAAAACGGTGCTGGCGTCGTTCGCCACGTCACGTCCTCCATGCATGTGCGCCGGGCACCGGTCCTCTGTGACCGGGCGGCGGCTGGTAATCGGCCGCTAGTTCTTCGGCCCTGTGGTGGGGGCCCTGTCCTGCCGAGAACCCATCTTCGCATTTGTCGGGGGAACGCGGGACGCCGGGCCCACGATGTGGCAGGTCGTTCTGCCCGAAGCGAGGGTTACCAGTGCGTAGAAACCTACGGATTTCGTTGTCGGTGAACACGCCTCAAGCCCTGATCGAGTGGACGACCAGGGCTTGAGACATGTCACATCCAGCCGTACGGGGCCAGGTCAGCCCACGTCAGGCCACGTCAGCCCAGGTCACCCGTGGCCGTACGCTCGGCGAGGCGGACCAGGGTGCGCACGGCCGAGCCGGTGCCGCCCTTGGGGGTGTAGCCGTACGGCGCGCCCTCGTGGAAGGCCGGGCCGGCGATGTCGAGGTGGGCCCAGGTGATGCCCTCGCCGACGAATTCGCGCAGGAAGAGGCCGGCCACCAGACCGCCGCCCATGCGCTCGCCCATATTGGCGATGTCGGCGGTGGGGGAGTCCATGCCCTTGCGCAGGTCCTCGGGGAGCGGCATCGGCCAGGAGGACTCGCCGACCTCCTCGGCGATCTCGTGGAGCGCCGTACGGAAGGCGTCGTCGTTGGCCATGACGCCGAAGGTGCGGTTGCCCAGGGCCAGCACCATGGCGCCGGTCAGGGTGGCGACGTCGACGATCGCGTCCGGGTTGTCCTCGGAGGCCCTGGTCAGCGCGTCACCGAGGACCAGACGGCCCTCGGCGTCGGTGTTGAGCACCTCGACGGTCTTGCCGCTGTACATGCGCAGCACGTCACCGGGGCGGGTGGCGGAGCCGGACGGCATGTTCTCGGCGAGGGCGAGCCAGCCGGTGACGTTGACCTGGAGGCCCAGCTTGGCGACCGCGGTGACGGCGGCGAAGACGGCGGCGGCGCCGGCCATGTCGCACTTCATCGTCTCGTTGTGGCCGGCCGGCTTCAGGGAGATGCCGCCCGAGTCGTAGGTGATGCCCTTGCCGACGAAGGCCAGGGTCTTCTCCGCCTTGGGGTGGGTGTAGGAGAGCTTCACCAGGCGCGGCAGGTTCTCGGAGCCCTTGCCGACGCCCATGATGCCGCCGAAGCCGCCCTTGATCAGCGCCTTCTCGTCCAGGACCTGGACCTTGACGCCGTTCTCCTTCGCAGTCGCGGAGGCGACGGCGGCGAAGGCCTCGGGGGTGAGGTCGTTCGGCGGGGTGTTGACCAGGTCACGGGCGATGTTGACCTCGGTCGCCACGACCGTGGCGCGCTCGGCCGCGGCCTTGTGCTCCTTGTCGCGCGGCTTGGCGCCCAGCAGGGCGACCTCGGCCAGCGGCTGCTTCGGGCCGGCCTGCTTGTCGCCCGTGCGCTTCTTCTCGCCGCCCTGGTAGGCGGTGAAGGCGTACGCGCCGAGCAGCGCGCCCTCGGCGACGGCGGTGACGGCGGAGGCGTCGTCCAGGGGCAGGGCGAAGGCGGCCTTCTTGCTGCCGTGCAGGGCGCGGGCGGCGGCGCCGGCGGCGCGGCGCAGCACCTCCTCGTCGAAGGACTCGTCCGCCTCGGGTACGGAGCCCAGCCCGACCGCCAGCACGACGGGAACCTTGAGGCCGGCCGGGGCCGCCAGCTTGGTGGTCTCGCCTTCGGCGCCCGAGGCACCGAGCGCGTCGAGCACAGCGGCGAGCTTGCCGTCGAACGCGTTGTCCACGGCCTCGGCGCCCTGCGCGACGACGGGGCCCTTGGGGCCCTTCGCCACGCCGACCACGAGGGCGTCGGCGCGCAGCGTCGCCGCGCCGGCAGTGCTGAGAGTCAGAGCAGTCACGGTGGTGAAGTCTCGCTTCCGTTTGTGTGTGCGGGGGCTGCGGTCGCGTCAGGGTCGCCGGCCGCTCCGCAGCGATCGTATTCCGGCCCGTCGGCCGCCGGAAATGAGCCTACGCGTAGGTACTCACCCGTACGCCACTCGAAGGTTTGGCAAGTTGTTCGATCAAGACGCCGACAGGTTCACCCATCTGTGGCCTCTGTTCCAGGTTTGCCCCTTAGACCTGACGAGGTCCGAGAGACTCGGTCCACTCTCGCAAGGGGACGCGGGGTTCCTTTGCATGATTTCCACAGAGCCTCCCCGGCCCCGGCCGACCGCCAAAGGGCCGGAGTCGAGGGATGCCTGCGGGGGGAAAGGCCGAAATGGTCAACAAGAACCGGATGAACAGGCTCGCCGCCGCATGCGCCGCGGCGGCCCTGGTGTCCGTCGCACTGCCCGCCGCGACCGCCCAGGCGGCCCCGGCACCACGCGTCGACCTGAAGGTGCTGGTCGTCGACGACGGCGGCAGCTCCGTCGAGGCGATCACCGCGGAACTCCGGGACACCGGCGTCCCCTACACCCGCGTCCAGCTGGGCAGCGGCAGCCGCCCGGTCATCAACGCGGCGTACCTCAGCGACACGGTCGACGGCCGGCCGCGCGCTAAGTTCCAGGGCGTCGTCCTGCCGAACGAGAACCCCTTCGGCGAGGGCTCGCCCGAGATGGCCGCCCTGGCCGCGTACGAGACGACGTACGGGATCCGCCAGGTCGACGCCTACACCTGGGCCCACCCGGGCGTCGGTCTGGAGTACACCGACAACGGCGGTTACGGCGGCCAGCTCGACGGCACCCAGGCCGCGGTCACCGCGGCCGGCAAGGCGGGCCCCTTCGGCTACCTCGGCGGTCAGGTCGCCTTCGAGGACAACTCCGTGCTCGTCCCCGAGAGCTTCGGCTTCATGGGCAGGCCGCGGCCCGGCTACACCAGCTACCTCGACGCCCCCGTCGGCTCCGGACGGGCCTCGCTCGTCGGCGAGTACACCCACGACGGGCGCAGCGAACTCGTCGTCACCTTCGGCTACAACCAGCACCAGCAGCAGTTCCGGCTGCTGGCCCGGGGCATCGTCGAGTGGCTCACCCAGGGGGTCCACCTCGGCCAGAGCCGCAACTACTTCGCCGTCCACGTCGACGACGTCTTCGCCCCCGACGCCCGCTGGAACAAGGAGCTCAACTGCACGCCCGGTGACTACGCCTGCCCCGGCGGGGAGGGCAAGGAGAGCACCATCCGGATGACCGCCGCCGACGCCCAGTACGCGGCGCAGTGGCAGACGTCCAAGAACTTCAAGCTCGACATGCTCTTCAACGGCGGCGCCGGCGAGGAGTGGAAGGCGGAGAACGGCGGCGTCGACGCCCTGACCGCCCAGCTGGTGGCCGACCGGGCCAAGTTCCGCTGGATGAACCACACCTACACGCACCCCTTCCTCGGCTGCGTCCAGGACACCACCACCGTGCCGTGGAGCTGCGTCAAGAACGCCCAGGGCGCGATCCAGTACATGAGCCGCGCGGAGATCTCCGCGCAGATCCGCGACAACAACAACTGGGCCGCCTCCAAGGGCATCGCCATCGACCGCACCGAGCTGGTCACCGGTGAGCACTCGGGCCTCAAGACCGACCCGCAGCAGGCCCAGGACAACCCCAACCTGGCCGGCGCGCTGGCCGACAACGGCGTGAAGTGGGCGGGCAGCGACAACTCCCGCGAACCTGCCCAGCGCGCCGTCGGCGCGGCCCTGACCGTCCCGCGCCACCCGATGAACGTGTACTACAACACGGGCACCAACGCGGAGATGGCCGACGAGTACAACTGGATCTACACCAGCCGCGCGCACGGCGGCAGCGGCGTCTGCGAGGACAACCCGGCGACCTCGACCTGTCTGCCCGCCCCGGTGGACCCGGCCACCGGCTACCTCGACCACATCGTCCCGCAGGAGGCCCGTACGGCCCTGCGCCACGTGCTGGCCAACGACCCGCGGCCGCACTACGTGCACCAGTCCAACCTCGCCGAGGACCGCACCCTGTACCCGGTGCTCGATCGGGTCCTCGACACCTACCGCGGCCTCTACGCGCCCAGCGCGCCGATCGTGAACCAGAGCATGAAGGACACCGGCGTCGAACTCAGCCGCCGCGCCGCCTGGAACAAGGCGCTCGCCGACAACAAGGTCACCGCCTACCGCATCGGCACGACCGTCACCGTCAAGGCACCCTCCGGCGTCGTGGCCCCGGTCACCGCGCCCACCGGCACGAAGAAGCAACTCCTGCTCGGCACCGCCGACTTCGGCACCTCCTACGCCGGCACACGGTCCACCTGGACCGGGCCCGAGCTGCTCCAGAGCGCCGTCACGCTGCGCCTGCCCAGCTGACCTGCCGCCGCACCGCATGCACGGGTGAGCGAGCCGAAGGGGGCGCGTCGGCGAAGGAGGGCGAGCGCCCGGAGAAACCGCGGGGTACGAGCGGTTTCCGAGGACGCACGCCCTCCTGGAGCCGGCAAGAGCGCCCCCGGAGTCGAACGAGCCCCAAAACAAAAGAGTCCTGGGGGGACACACCGCATGAGCCATGGGCGTCACGTCACGATGCTCACCGAAGGCACCTATCCGCACGTCCACGGGGGAGTGAGCACCTGGTGCGACCAGCTGGTCCGCGGAATGCCGGAGGTCGACTTCAACGTCATAGCCCTGACCGGCTCCGGACGCGAGCCGGTCACCTGGGAACTCCCGCGCAACGTCTACCGCCACACCGCCGTACCGCTCTGGGGCCCGACCCCGGCCACCGCCGGACGGTTCCCGCTGGGACGCGGCCGCCGCACCGCCCTGCGGGGCAAGGCCCAGCGCCGCTTCACCGAGGTCTACGAGGCCTTCCTGCTCGCCCTGCTCGCCGCGCCGGCCGATCCCGCGGGCCCCGCCCGCCCCGGCTTCTCCGAGGCCCTGCGCGAACTGGCGCTCCTCGCCCGGGCCGGGAAACTCGCCCCCGCCCTGCGCTCCGAGTCCGTCCTGCGCCTGCTGATGACGCTCTGGACCCGCCCCGGCCTCGCCACCGCCGCCGCGGCGCCCACCATCCACGACGCGCTCACCGCCACCGACCTGCTGGAACACGCGCTGCGGCCGCTCGCCGTACGCATCCCGCCCGACAGCGTCGCGCACGCCGTCAGCAGCGGCCTCGCCACCCTCCCGGCCCTCGCCGCCAAGTACCTCGACGGAGTCCCCTTCCTGCTCACCGAGCACGGCATCTACCTGCGCGAGCGCTACCTCGGCTACCGCACCGCCGCGCAGCGCTGGCCCGTCAAGGCCCTCATGCTCGGCTTCTACCGCGAACTCAACACCGAGGGCTACCGGCGGGCCGACCTGATCACCCCCTGCAACCAGTACAACCGCCGCTGGGAGGAGCGCGGCGGCGCCGACTCCGAGCGCATCCGCACCATCTACAACGGCGTCGACCCGCACGCCTTCCCCGAGGCCGGACCCGAACCCGAGGTGCCCACCCTCAGCTGGTGCGGCCGCATCGACCCGATCAAGGACCTCGAAACCCTCATCCGCGCCTACGCCTTCATGCGCGAGGAGCTGCCCGCCCTGCGGCTGCGCCTCTTCGGCCCCGTCCCGGCCGGCTGCGAGGAGTACAAGCTCCGCCTGGAGAAGCTCGCCGCCGAACTCGGGGTCGCCGACGGGATCACCTACGAGGGCCGCATCGAGCAGGTCGCCCGGGCCTACGGCGCCGGCACCGTCGTGATGCTCTCCAGCATCAGCGAGGGCTTCCCCTTCAGCATCATCGAGGCCATGTCCTGCGGCCGCACCACCGTCTCCACCGACGTCGGCGGGGTGCGAGAGGCCGTCGGCGACACCGGCCTCGTCGTCCCGCCCCGCGAACCCGAGACCATGGCCCGCGCCACCCTCGCCCTGCTCCGCGACGGCGAACGCCGCGCCGAACTGGGCCGGATGTCCCGCAAGCGGGTGGTGGAGAAGTTCACCCTCCACCGGTCCGTGGACGGCTTCCGGCACATCTACCGGGAACTCGCCGGCCAGCCCGTCCTGCCCGTCCACGAGGGCGACGCCTGGACCCAGCGGCTCGGTGACCCCTGGTACCGCGAACTCGCCGCCCTGGGCCGCCCCCAGGCGGACGCCGCCGAAGGGGGCACGTGGTGAGCGGATCGCTCTGGCTCGAGCCGCCCGGCCCGGACGGCGTCCGGGTGGCCACGTTCCAGGCCCTTGAGCCGCTCGGCTACGGCTCCAAGAACGGCGGC
>NZ_JBEZMA010000027.1:0-93160 GCF_040652415.1 Streptomyces sp. NPDC048255 | reverse complement strand
GCCCGGTTACATTCCGAACCCGGAAGCTAAGCCTTTCAGCGCCGATGGTACTGCAGGGGGGACCCTGTGGGAGAGTAGGACGCCGCCGAACAATCATTGCGGAAGCCCCGCACCAACCCGTTCCGGGTTCGGTGCGGGGCTTTTCTGCGTTCCGGGCACGTGTGCGGTCTCCTGTAGGGTCAAGGGGCATCGTTCAACTTTTCTATCGTCACAGTGGAGGCCCCCGGGTGGAGGTCCAGGAGACTCGGGTTCAGACAGACCGAATTTTCACCATTCCGAACGTCCTGAGCATGGCTCGCCTGGCCGGCGTACCCCTGTTCCTGTGGCTGATCCTCGCGAAGCACGACGGGTGGGCCCTGGCCGTCCTCATGCTCAGCGGTATCAGCGACTACCTCGACGGGAAGCTCGCCCGGCGCTGGAATCAGATCAGCAACCTGGGGCGGCTGCTCGATCCGGCCGCGGACCGGTTGTACATCCTGTCGACGCTCTTCGGTCTGACCTATCGCGAGCTTCTGCCACTGTGGCTCACCGGCGCCCTGCTGGCGCGTGAGCTGATGCTGGTGGTCATGGTGTTGATCCTGCGCCGCCACGGCTATCCGCCGCCGCAGGTGAACTTCCTGGGCAAGGCCGCGACCTTCAATCTGATGTACGCGTTCCCCCTGCTCCTGCTCAGTGACGGCACCGGTTGGTTGGCCTGGATGGGGTCAGTTTTCGGATGGGCGTTCGCAGGATGGGGTACAACCCTCTATTGGTGGGCAGGAGTGCTGTACGTGGTCCAAGTCCGCCGTCTTGTGAAGGCGGACGCCACGGCCGATTGAGCTCGCTCGGCGCCGGCTGACGCGGAGGAGTTGCGGAGTCACCGTCGGGACGGGTGAGGTCGGCGAGAACGTCGTCTCTCAAGGAGGACTCTTCCGACATGAAGGCCGTCGTGATGGCCGGTGGCGAAGGCACTCGTCTTCGCCCCATGACCTCGAGCATGCCCAAGCCGCTCCTGCCGGTCGCCAACCGGCCGATCATGGAGCACGTGCTCAGGCTGCTCAAGCGGCATGGGCTCAATGAGACCGTGGTCACCGTGCAGTTCCTGGCGTCGCTCGTCAAGAATTACTTCGGTGACGGCGAGGAGCTCGGAATGGAGCTCACCTATGCCAACGAGGAGAAGCCACTCGGGACCGCCGGCAGCGTGAAGAACGCCGAGGAGGCCTTGAAGGACGACACCTTCCTCGTCATCTCCGGCGACGCGCTCACCGACTTCGACCTCACCGACCTCATCCGTTTCCACAAGGAAAAGGGCGGGCTCGTCACGGTGTGCCTGACCCGGGTGCCGAACCCGCTGGAGTTCGGCATCACCATCGTGGACGAAGAAGGCAAGGTCGAGCGCTTCCTGGAGAAGCCGACCTGGGGACAGGTGTTCTCGGACACCATCAACACCGGCATCTACGTGATGGAGCCGGAGATCTTCGACTACGTGGACCCGGACGTCTCCGTGGACTGGTCCGGAGATGTCTTCCCCCAGCTGATGAAGGAAGGCCGGCCGATCTACGGCTACGTGGCCGAGGGCTACTGGGAGGACGTCGGCACCCACGAGAGCTACGTCAAGGCGCAGGCCGACGTGCTCGAAGGCCTGGTCCAGGTCGACATGGAGGGCTTCGAGATCTCCCCCGGCGTGTGGATCGCCGAAGGCGCCGAGGTCAGCCCTGACGCGGTGCTGCGCGGGCCCCTGTACATCGGGGACTACGCCAAGGTCGAGGCCGGTGTGGAGATCCGCGAGCACACGGTCATCGGCTCGAACGTCGTCGTGAAGAGCGGGGCCTTCCTCCACAAGGCCGTCATCCACGACAACGTGTACATCGGGCCCCACAGCAACCTGCGCGGCTGCGTCATCGGCAAGAACACCGACATCATGCGGGCCGCGCGGATCGAGGACGGCGCCGTCATCGGCGACGAGTGCCTCGTCGGTGAGGAATCCATCGTTCAGGGGAACGTGCGGGTCTACCCCTTCAAGACGATCGAGGCCGGTGCCTTCGTCAACACGTCGGTCATCTGGGAGTCCAGAGGGCAGGCACATCTGTTCGGAGCCCGGGGAGTCACGGGCATCCTGAACGTGGAGATCACCCCGGAGCTGGTGGTACGGCTCGCGGGAGCGTACGCGACGACCCTGAAGAAGGGCGCGATCGTCACCACGGCCCGTGACCACTCCCGAGGTGCCCGAGCGCTCAAGAGAGCCGTGATCTCGGCGCTCCAGGCCAGCGCCATCGACGTACGGGACCTGGAGAACGTACCGCTCCCGGTGGCGCGGCAGCAGACCGCGCGGGGCAGTGCCGGCGGGATCATGCTGCGCACCTCGCCGGGGGTGCCGGACTCCGTCGACATCATGTTCCTGGACGAGCGGGGAGCCGACCTCTCGCAGGCCGGGCAGCGCAAGCTGGACCGTGTGTACGCGCGGCAGGAGTACCGGCGTGCCTTCCCCGGCGAGATCGGTGACCTCCAGTTCCCGTCCAGCGTCTTCGACTCCTACACCGGCTCCCTGCTGCGGCGGGTGGACACCACCGGTATCGCTGACGCCGGGCTCAAGGTGGTCGTGGACGCCTCCAACGGCAGCGCCGGGCTCGTCCTGCCCAGCCTGCTGGGCCGGCTCGGGGTGGACGCCCTGACGATCAATCCCGGTCTCGACGAGACCAGGCCCACGGAGAGCACGGAGTCCCGGCGGGCGGGCCTGGTGCGGCTCGGGGAGATCGTGGCCTCGGCGCGGGCGGCCTTCGGGGTGCGCTTCGACCCGGTGGGCGAGCGGATCTCCCTGGTGGACGAGCGCGGGCGGATCATCGAGGACGACAGGGCCCTGCTGGTGATGCTCGACCTGGTGGCCGCGGAGAAGCGCAGCGGCAAGGTGGCGCTGCCGGTGACCACGACGCGGGTCGCCGAGCAGGTGGCCGCCTACCACGGTACGCAGGTGGAGTGGACGACGACCTCGCCCGACGACCTGACCCGGGTGGGCCGGGCGGAGACGACCATCTTCGGCGGCGACGGCCGGGGCGGGTTCATCGTTCCGGAGTTCAGCAGCGTCTTCGACGGCTCGGCGGCCTTCGTGCAGCTGCTCGGCCTGGTGGCGCGGACCCAGCTCACGCTGAGCCAGATCGACGCCCGGATCCCGCGGGCCCACGTGCTCAAGCGGGACGTGCCCACGCCGTGGGCGGTGAAGGGGCTCGTCATGCGGCGGGTCGTGGAGGCGGCCGGAGACCGGCAGGTGGACACCACCGACGGGGTGCGGGTGGTCGAGGCCGACGGGCGCTGGGCGCTGGTCCTGCCGGACCCGGCGGAGGCGGTCACCCACCTGTGGGCCGAAGGCCCGGACGACACCTCGGCGCAGGCCCTGCTCGACGAGTGGGCCGCTGTGGTGGACGGCGCCGGGCACTGAGCGCCCTTCGCCGTAGGACGTGGGACCGAAGTCCTGTGGGCCGGGCGCGCGGCGTGCGCCGCCCGGCCCACAGGGTGGGCGCATTCGGTGTGTACGGCGCCGACATGCGACGATGAGCGGCATGTCGCAGCCGTCCCACAACAGGAGTTCGGCGTCCCCGCCCGCGCGCCCGGACGCTTCCATGTCGCTGCTGACGCACGTGATGGACCACAGTCTCGACGAGGGCTACGCGGAGGCCTCGGCCCGGCGCGAGGCCGAGGGCACGACAGGTCTGCCCCGCACCCTCAAGGCCAAACTGGGGCTCGCCGCCGGGCTCGTGCTCGCCGCCATGGTCGTCACGCTGGGTGCGGCCGAGGCGCGGATAGCCGCTCCGGTGCTGGCCAAGGAGCGGCAGGAACTGATCGACCGGGTGGAGCGGGCGGACGAGCGGGCCGACGGCCTGGGGCAGGACATCGACCGGCTGCGGGAGAACGTCGCGGACCGCCAGCGGGCGGCGCTCAAACAGCACGGCGGGGACCAGGGCCAGCTCGTGGCGCTGCTGTCCGGTGCCACGGAGGTCCGCGGCCCCGGCGTGAAGCTGGTGGTGGACGATGCCAAGGGCGCCTCTGCGGGCGATGGCGGCGGTCCGCGGGAGAGCGCAGGGTTCTCGGACACCGGCCGGCTCCGCGACCGCGACATGCAGAAGATCGTCAACGGGCTCTGGCAGTCCGGGGCCGAGGCCGTCTCCATCAACGGGCAGCGTCTGACGGCGCTGTCGGCGATCAGGGCCGCGGGCGACGCCATACTGGTCGACAACAGGCCGCTCGTGCCGCCGTACGAAGTGCTGGCGGTCGGTGACAAGAAGCGGCTCGGGACCGCGTTCCAGGACTCGGCCGACGGCCAGTACCTGCACGTGCTGCAGGAGAGCTACGGGATCCGCTACACCCTGTCCCCCCAGGACGAGGTGCGGCTGCCGGCCGCTTCGAGCATGACCGTGCGGACGGCCACAGCAGAAGAGCAGCAGAAGGGTGCATCGTGATCGCGGTACTGGGCCTCGTGGCCGGAGTGGTGGCCGGACTTCTGGTCCGGCCCGAGGTGCCGGCCGTGGTGGAGCCTTATCTGCCGATCGCCGTGGTGGCGGCGCTGGACGCGGTGTTCGGCGGCTTGCGCGCGATGCTGGACGGCATCTTCGTGGACAAGGTCTTCGTGGTGTCGTTTCTGTCGAACGTGGTCGTGGCCGCCCTGATCGTCTTCCTCGGCGACAAGCTGGGCGTCGGCTCGCAGCTGTCCACGGGTGTGGTCGTGGTCTTCGGCATCCGCATCTTCTCCAACGCCGCGGCCATCCGCCGGCACGTGTTCCGGGCGTGAGGCCGATGAGTACGAGCGACAACCCGCCCGAGCGGCCCGAGGGACCGCAGGGTTCCGGTGGGCCCGTGGACCCGGTGACTCCCGGGCCGTCCACGCCGCAGACGCCGGCGACGCCCCCGACGCCCCCGACGCCTCCGACGTCCCCCGGTGGGCCGGCGCAGCCGGCGGCTCCCGGCGGGCCCGCGGAGCCCGGGCAGACCGGCCGGCAGCGGCTCGCGGCCGGGCTGTGGCCGCCGCGGGTGAGCCGCGCGCAACTGATCGTCGCGCTGCTGCTGTTCGTCCTCGGACTGGGACTGGCCATCCAGGTGCGGTCGACCAGCGACTCCAGCGCGCTGCGAGGTGCCCGCCAGGAGGACCTCGTACGGATCCTCGACGAGCTCGACGGGCGGACCAAGCGCCTGGAGGACGAGAAGCAGCGTCTGGAGGATCAGCGCAGGGAGCTGGAGAGCAGTTCCAACCAGGCCGAGGAGGCCCGCAAGCAGACCGTGGAGAAGGAGCGCCAACTCGGCATCCTGGCCGGTACGGTGGCAGCGCAGGGGCCGGGCATCACGCTGAAGATCACCGATCCCACGGGCCAGGTGACGTCGGACCAGCTGCTGGACACGCTCCAGGAGCTGCGGGCGGCCGGGGCCGAGGCGATCCAGATCAACGGTGTGCGCATCGTGGCGAGCTCGTACTTCTCGGACGCGGACGGCGGGGTCGCCATCGACGGTAAGAAGATCACACAGCCTTATGAGTTCAAGGTGATCGGCAAGCCCCAGGACTTGGAGCCGGCGCTCAACATCCCCGGCGGTGTGGTCCAGACGCTGGAGAAGGAGCAGGCGACGGTGGCCGTCACACGGTCGGCGAAGATCGTTGTGGATGCCTTGCGGGTTGCGAAGCAGCCTGACTACGCTCGGTCGTCATCGTCATGAGACGGGGCGGAGTGTGGACCGGCTCACGTGGGCGGATGCCTGCGGGGGGTCGGCGCACCGAAGTCGCGGTGCGTGGTGGAAACTGTCTGGTGGTTACGGACGTTGTGAGAATGTCCGGGTCGGCAGGTGTGTGCATGCGGAGTTCGTCCTGCCCCACGGGCGGGTCTATTTCGGTCAAGGGGAATCGCCCGTGAAGTTGTTTGAGAAGTTGTTCGGCAAGAAGAACCGCGAGGAAGGCGGCGCGGCACGGCACCGTGCCGGGCAGGGTAGCGCGGAAGGGCAGGGCGACCGGCCGCTCTTCCGCGACGAGGTCGCGGGCGGCGGTGATGTTCCGGGCGCCCCCGGCGCGTCGGCTGTTGACCCTGCCGGTACCGGACGCATAGGTTTCGGTGAACCGTCAACCTCAAGTTCGGGTGGAGGGTTTGCCCCCGACCCGTATGCCACCAATGCCTCCGCGGGGCAGCCGCGGCGCGAGGAGCCGTCCATGTCGGCCGAGCAGATTTGCAGCAGGTGCGGACACCGCAGCGATGCGGCGAGCCGGTTCTGCTCCAACTGCGGGGCGCCGCTGCGGGCGGGCCTGACGCCGGAGCGTGCCTCGGAGACCACGTCCACCATCTCGATCTCGGGCCTCGAGGCCTACGAGGCCGAGGTGTCGGGACAGACGCACGCGTCGTCCTCGCTGTCCCCCGAGGCCCAGGCCGCGGTGGAGGCACTGCCCCCCGGTTCCGCCCTGCTGATCGTGCGGCGCGGTCCCAACTCCGGCAGTCGCTTCCTGCTGGACGGCGAACTGACCACGGCAGGCCGGCACCCGCAGAGCGACATCTTCCTGGACGACGTCACCGTCTCCCGGCGGCACGTCGAGTTCCGCAGGAGCCAGGAAGGCGGCTTCACCGTCTCCGACGTGGGCAGCCTCAACGGCACGTACGTCAACCGTGAGCCGATCGACTCGGTCGCCCTCCACAACGGCGACGAGGTCCAGATCGGCAAGTACCGGCTGGTCTTCTACGCGAGCCTGCGGGGCATCTGATCCGTCAAGGAAGGCCCCATGCTGCGCACCCCGACCGGCGGTGCCCCGAAGAACGGCACCGCCGGGACCACCGGCCCGGCCGGGCGGCTGGTGAGCATCGGAACGGTGCTCACCCAGCTCCGTGACGAGTTCCCCGAAGTCACGATCTCGAAGATCCGCTTCCTGGAGGCGGAGGGGCTCGTCGAGCCCAGGCGCACACCTTCCGGATACCGCAAGTTCAGCCCCGAGGACATCGAGCGGCTGGCGCGCATCCTGCGCCTCCAGCGCGATCACTACATGCCGCTGAAGGTCATCCGCGAGCAGCTCGACGCGCTCGACCGCGGGGAGCAGATCCGCATCCCGGCGCCCACGGCGCACCGGGACCCCGGTGGCGCGGTCGACCCCGCCAGCCCCGCCGCCCTGTACGGCGAAGTGGGCCGTGAGCGGCCCACGGCGCCCCGTGTGGGCCGGGCGGAGCTCATCGCCGCCGCGGAGGTGGACGAGGTGCAGCTGGTCGAGTGGGAGTCCTACGGGCTGCTCGCCGAGGCGCCCGGCGGCGGTTTCGACGCCGAGGCCGTCACGGTGGCCCGGCTGGTCGCGGACCTGGGGCGATTCGGGCTGGAGCCGCGGCACCTGCGGGCGATGAAGGCCGCCGCAGACCGGGAGGCCGGCCTGGTCGAGCAGGTCGTGACGCCGCTGCGCAGGCACCGCAATCCGCAGACCAGGGCGCATGCCGAGGCCACCCTCAAGGAGCTCGCGGGGCTCTCCGTACGGCTCCACGAGGCCTTGGTACAGACCGCTCTGGGCGTCCGTTTGCGGTGACCGCGCTGGTCGGAGTGGAGCCCCGACTACCCAAACCTGCCAGGCAGGTCCTAGGGTTGCTGTGTGAACGAGCTCGACGTTGTGGGTGTCCGGGTGGAAATGCCCTCCAACCAACCGATCGTGCTCCTGCGTGAAGTGGGAGGCGACCGGTACCTCCCCATCTGGATCGGTCCAGGGGAGGCGACCGCCATTGCCTTCGCACAGCAGGGCATGGCCCCTGCCCGCCCGCTGACGCACGACCTGTTCAAGGACGTGCTGGAGGCGGTCGGTGAGGAGCTCACCGAGGTCCGGATCACGGATCTGCGGGAGGGCGTCTTCTACGCGGAGCTCGTCTTCGCCAGCGGGGTCGAGGTGAGCGCGCGGCCTTCCGACGCCATAGCCCTCGCCCTGCGGACGGGGACGCCGATCTACGGCAGTGACGGCGTGCTGGACGACGCCGGAATCGCCATTCCGGACGAGCAGGAGGACGAGGTGGAGAAGTTCCGCGAGTTCCTCGACCAGATCTCGCCCGAGGACTTCGGCACCGGCCCGCAGTGAGGCGCCGGCCGCGTCGTCCACGCGGAACTGCCAGCCCATTCGAGTAGCCTTTCCCCGCAAAGGGATACGGGAAACCACTCTCAGGGTGATTATCACTCGGCGTGCCGAGTGTGGCGATCGTTGACGCACCCCTGGTGACTGCCTACCTTCAAGGTGGGCAGGTCAAGGACGGAGGGTCGGCGTGAGGATCACGGGCGACGGTACGACCGGGGGCACCCCCGCACGGAGTGACGGTGGACCGTACCCGTTGCACGGCAGCACGGTGGGTTCCGCGCGCCGCCAGCCGGAGTCGACACCGGTCGGACCGGTGAGCGGCGACCCGGCGCCCGAGCAGGTCGGCTACCGCGGGCCGACCGCGTGTGCCGCGGCCGGGATCACCTACCGGCAGCTCGACTACTGGGCGCGCACCGGGCTGGTGGAGCCCAGCGTGCGCCCCGCCTACGGCTCGGGCACCCAGCGCCTGTACAGCTTCCGGGACGTGGTGGTCCTGAAGATCGTCAAGCGCTTCCTGGACACCGGGGTGGCGCTGCAGAACATCCGCACCGCCGTGCAGCACCTGCGCGACCGCGGATTCTCCGACCTCGAGCGCCTGACGCTGATGAGCGACGGCGCCACCGTCTACGAGTGCACCTCGCCCGACCAGGTGGTGAGCCTGCTGCAGGGCGGGCAGGGCGTCTTCGGCATCGCCGTGGGCGTCGTGTGGGGCGACGTGGAGAACGCGCTGTCGCAGCTGCACGGGGAGCGCGTGGACACCGGCGAGACCGTGGTCGGGCACAACCCGACCGACGAACTGGCGGCCCGGCGCAACCGGGCCGGCTGAGCACCTGCTCTTGAGGCCCGCCCGCCCGGCCGGGACCCGGTCCGCCGGGTCGGCCGCGTTGTCAGAGGCGTGAGGGACCATCGGGGTGTGAGAGCCGCGCCGACCATCCTGCACCTGGACATGGACGCCTTCTACGCCGCCGTGGAGCAGGCGTCGAAGCCGAGCCTGCGCGGGAAGGCGGTCATCGTCGGGGGACTGGGGCCGCGCGGGGTCGTCGCCACCGCCTCGTACGAGGCCCGCCGGTTCGGGGTGCACTCGGCGATGCCCATGGGGCAGGCGAGGCGGCTCTGCCCGAACGGCGCCTGCCTGATTCCGCGCTTCAGCCTCTACCGCGAGGTCAGCGACGTGGTCATGGCCCTCCTGCGGGAGCTGTCACCGCTCGTGGAGCCCCTCAGCCTCGACGAGGCCTTCGTGGACCTGGAGGCGGGCGGTACGGCCTTCGACGGGCCCGGGGCCCGGGCTGCGGGCGAGCGGCTGCGGGCGGACATCAGGGCGGCCACGGGGCTCAGCGGGTCCGTGGGGCTGGCGGGGTCCAAGATGCTGGCCAAGGTGGCTTCCGAGGAGGCCAAGCCCGACGGGCTCCTGCTGATCGAGCCGGGCACCGAGCGCGAGCTGCTCGCCCCGATGTCGGTGCGGACCCTGCCGGGGGTGGGGCCGGCCACCGGGGAGCACCTGCGCCGGGCCGGGATCACCATGGTGGGGGAGCTGGCCGAGGCCGGTGAGGACGAGCTGGTCCGCATGCTGGGGCGCTCGCACGGGGTCGGGCTCTACCGGATGGCCCTGGGGCTGGACGACCGGCCGGTGGTCGCGGAGCGGGACGCGAAATCGGTGTCGGTCGAGGACACCTTCGACGTGGACCTGCACGACCGGGTCCGGATCCGCGGCGAGGTCCAGCGCCTCGCCGACCGGTGCGTACAGCGCTTGCGGGGGTCGGGGCACTCGGGGCGCACGATCGTGCTGAAGGTGCGGCGGTACGACTTCTCGACGCTGACGCGGTCCGAGACGCTGCGCGGGCCGACGGACGACGCGGGGGTGGTGCGGGAGGCCGCCGCGCGGCTGCTGGAGTCCGTGGACACCACGGGAGGGGTGCGTCTGCTGGGGGTGGGGGTCACCGGGCTGGCGGATTACACGCAGGAGGACCTGTTCGCGCAAGCACTGGCCGCCGAGCCGGCCGCGGAGGGCGGGCCGGCCGGAGAGGGCGGCACTGCCGGGGAGAGCGGGACGGCGGGGCCTGAGGCGGCCGCTGGGCCGGGTGGGGAGCCCGGAGGGGCTCCGGGGGCCCAGGAGGGCGCGGAGGCGCCCCCGCAGCCGGAGCCGGCCGCCGAGCGGCGCTGGGCGGCCGGGAGCGACGTACGGCACGCGGTGTACGGGCCCGGATGGGTGCAGGGCAGCGGGGTCGGGCGGGTGACCGTACGGTTCGAGCAGCCGGGATCGGCGCCCGGCCGGGTGCGGACCTTCCGGGTGGACGACCCGGAGCTGGAGCCGTCCGATCCGCTGCCGCTGGTGGGGGAGGGGTCCGCCGTGCCCGCGGACAGGTCCTAGCTTCCCGCGCCCTGCTCCCCGGCCAGGCGGCCGAAATCGCGGTCGGGGTCGGCGGCGGGCGGCTGGTGGAACTCGCTGGGGAGGGTCACGTCCAGGCCGTAGTGGTGGTAGAGCTGGAGTTCCTGTTCCGGGGAGAGGTGGCGGCCGACGCCGAAGTCCGGGGCGTCCTTGATGAGGGAGCGTTCGAAGGGCACCCGCAGGGTGTCGCCCACCAGCTCGCTCGGCTCCAGGGGGACGAACGCGTCCCGGCTGAACAGCCCGGTCCGGACGGCGGCCCACTCCGGGGTGCCCGTGGCATCGTCGAGGTAGACCTCGTCCACGGTGCCGATCTTGGTGCCATTGCGGTCGAACGCCTTGCGGCCGATCAGGCTGCGCGGATCGATGTCGGTCTGCACGGTCCCTCCAAATGGTCGCAACTGCTCCGTAATGACTACAGAAGTGCATATCGGGAGCGGAGGCCACTCGGGGAGGGTCCGGATCCTCGCTGGTAGGCTGGGTGATGGCTGTCGACCCTGTGCGGGAGAGTCCTCCGAGAGAACGTGACGGAGGCGCCGAAGGAGCAAATCCTCCCCGGAATCTCTCAGGCATACGTACCGCACGGACGAGGCCACTCTGGAAAGCAGGAGCGGGTACCGGGCACTCAGTGCAGGTTCCTCTCCTCACCGACGGTGAAAGCCGGATCTCTCGGGAGACCCCCGTGAGGCCCGGTGAAGCTCTCAGGTTGAGATGACAGAGGGGGAGGCCGTCCGGGTGCCCGCGCCGTGGTGCCCCTCGCAGGTCATACGACCAGGAGGCCTCCGTACATGACCGCCAACCGCATTCCGCTCTCCCAGCTGGAGCGAGGCATCCCCTTCGAGCAGCGCCACATCGGCCCGGATGCCGAGGCGCAGGCGAAGATGCTCGCCCAGGTGGGCTACGGCTCCCTGGACGAACTGACCGCCGCCGCGGTACCGGATGTGATCAAGACCGCCGAGGCGCTGAACCTGCCCGAGGCGCGGACCGAGGCCGAGGTGCTCGCCGAGCTGCGCTCGCTCGCCGACCGCAACCAGGTGCTGTCCTCCATGATCGGTCTCGGCTACTACGGGACCTTCACGCCGCCGGTGATCCTGCGCAACGTCATGGAGAACCCGGCCTGGTACACCGCGTACACGCCGTACCAGCCGGAGATCTCGCAGGGCCGCCTCGAGGCGCTGCTGAACTTCCAGACGGTCGTCGCCGACCTGACCGGCCTGCCGACCTCCGGCGCCTCCCTGCTCGACGAGGGCACCGCGGCCGCCGAGGCGATGTCGCTGGCCCGCCGCGTGGGCAAGGTCAAGGGCGGTGTCTTCCTGATCGACGCCGACGCGCTGCCGCAGACCGTCGCCGTGATCGAGACCCGCGCCGAGCCCACGGGCGTCGAGGTCGTCGTCGCGGACCTCTCGGACGGCATCCCGGCCGAGATCGCCGAGCGCGGTGTCTTCGGCGTGCTGCTCCAGTACCCGGGCGCCTCCGGCGCGGTCCGGGACATCAAGCCGGTCATCGACCAGGCGCACGAGCTCGGTGCGATCGTCACCGTCTCCGCGGACCTGCTCGCCCTGACCCTGCTGACCTCCCCGGGCGAGCTGGGCGCGGACATCGCGGTGGGCACCACCCAGCGCTTCGGCGTCCCGATGGGCTTCGGCGGCCCGCACGCCGGCTACATGGCCGTCCAGGCCAAGCACGCCCGCTCGCTGCCCGGCCGCCTCGTGGGCGTCTCCGTGGACGCGGACGGCAACAAGGCGTACCGCCTGGCCCTGCAGACGCGCGAGCAGCACATCCGCCGCGAGAAGGCCACCAGCAACATCTGCACCGCGCAGGTCCTGCTGGCCGTCATGGCCGCGATGTACGCCGTCTACCACGGCCCGGACGGCCTGCGGACGATCGCCCGCCGCACCCACCGCTACGCCTCCCTGCTCGCCGCGGGCCTGAAGGCCGGCGGGGTCGAGACCGTGCACGGCGCCTACTTCGACACGATCACGGCCCGTGTCCCGGGCCGCGCGGCCGAGGTCGTCGCCGCTGCCCGCGAGGGCGGGGTCAACCTGTACCAGGCCGACGCCGACCACGTCTCCGTCGCCTGCGACGAGACCACCCTGCGCGCGGACGTCGAGGCCGTCTGGGCGGCCTTCGGTGTCACCGCGGACATCGAGGCGCTCGACGGGACCACGGCCGACACCCTGCCCGAGGGTCTGCTGCGCTCGGACGACTACCTGACCCACCCGGTCTTCCACCAGCACCGCTCCGAGACCGCGATGCTGCGTTACCTGCGCAAGCTCTCGGACAAGGACTACGCGCTGGACCGCGGCATGATCCCGCTGGGCTCCTGCACCATGAAGCTCAACGCGACCACCGAGATGGAGCCGGTCACCTGGCCCGAGTTCGGCCAGCTGCACCCGTTCGCCCCGGTCGAGCAGGCCGAGGGGTACCTCACGCTCATCACCGAGCTGGAGGAACGTCTCTGCGAGGTCACCGGCTACGACAAGGTCTCCATCCAGCCCAACGCCGGCTCCCAGGGTGAGCTGGCCGGGCTGCTGGCCGTACGCGCCTACCACCGCGCGAACGGCGACGAGCAGCGCACCGTCTGCCTCATCCCGTCCTCCGCGCACGGCACCAACGCCGCCAGCGCCGTCATGGCGGGCATGAAGGTCGTCGTCGTCAAGACCGCCGACGACGGCGAGGTGGACGCGGACGACCTGCGCGCCAAGATCGAGCAGTACCGCGACGAACTCTCCGTGCTGATGATCACCTACCCGTCCACGCACGGTGTGTTCGAGGAGCACGTCGCCGACATCTGCGCCCAGGTGCACGAGGCCGGCGGCCAGGTCTACGTGGACGGCGCCAACCTCAACGCCCTGGTGGGTCTGGCCAAGCCGGGTCACTTCGGCGGCGACGTCTCGCACCTGAACCTGCACAAGACCTTCTGCATCCCGCACGGCGGCGGCGGTCCGGGCGTCGGCCCGGTCGGTGTCCGGGCGCACCTGGCCCCGTACCTGCCGAACCACCCGCTCCAGCCGACGGCCGGCCCCGAGACGGGCGTGGGTCCGATCTCGGCCGCTCCGTGGGGCTCGGCGGGCATCCTGCCGATCTCCTGGTCGTACGTGCGCCTCATGGGCGGCGAGGGCCTCAAGCGCGCCACCCAGGTGGCCGTGCTGGGCGCCAACTACATCGCCAAGCGCCTGGAGCCGCACTACCCGGTGCTCTACACCGGCCCGGGCAACCTGGTCGCGCACGAGTGCATCATCGACCTGCGCCCGCTGTCGAAGGCGACGGGCGTGAGCGTGGACGACATCGCCAAGCGTCTGATCGACTACGGCTTCCACGCGCCGACCATGTCCTTCCCGGTCGCCGGCACGCTGATGATCGAGCCGACGGAGTCCGAGGACCTCGCCGAGATCGACCGCTTCTGCGACGCGATGATCGCCATCCGCGGCGAGATCGAGCGGGTCGCGGCCGGCGAGTGGCCGGTGGACGACAACCCGCTGGCCAACTCCCCGCACACCGCGGCGGCGCTGGGCGGCGAGTGGAACCACCCGTACACCCGTGACGAGGCCGTCTTCCCGGGCGGGGTCACGGCTGCCGAGAAGTACTGGCCGCCGGTGCGCCGCATCGACGGCGCGTTCGGTGACCGGAACCTGGTGTGCTCCTGCCCGCCGCTGGACGAGTACGACAACTGATCGCTGTAGCTGCGTGAAAGGGCCGGCCCGGGAGTTCCTCTCCCGGGCCGGCCCCTTTTCCGTGCTGTCAGGCCGCCGCGAGCGGGCGGTGCGGGGCGATGATCTGGCCGTCCGGCAGCAGCTCACCGGTGTCCTCGAAGAGCAGGACGCCGTTGCACAGCAGGCTCCAGCCCTGTTCCGGGTGGTTGGCCACCGGGAGCGCGGCTTCCCGGTCGGCGGAGTCGGCTGACGGGCAGGCTGGCTGGTGCTGGCACATGGATGCGTTCTTTCGCTGCGATGTGGTCTGCGTGCTACGGCTCGATGCGTGGTTCATGGCCGTCCCCCTGGGTCATCCCCGCACCCGCGGGGAGCTTGTCATCAGTCTTCCCCCACGACAGCCGCTTCGCAGGTATTTCCCCGCAGCTGTCCTCATAGATTGATGACGCATCACTCGTGCGGGCGGTTCAGGCCAACTGCCCTGTCATTTCGGGTGGTTCACGAGTGGTCCCAGCGGACTAGGCCGAATGGGTCACTCGGATCAGGCGGCGGGCGCGGCCAGCGAAGGAGGGGCGGCGGCGGGGGTCAGTCTGTGGGTCAGCACGGGCAGCAGTTCGGACACCAGGTGCGGCCGGTGCGCTGCGATGCCGGGCGGGGCCGGTGCCAGCGGCACCAGCACGTCCTCGTCGGCCGGCAGCCCGGCCGAGGCGTCGGCGCCCACCGCCCCGTGCAGCCACAGGGTCAGCATGTACAGCTCCGGTACGGACAGCAGCCGCGGCTGGTAGCTCTTGCCGAGCGACTCCGCCTGGTGCAGGGCGCGTTCCGTCGCCGCGACGTAGGGGCCCTCGAAGAAATGGGAGAAGGTCCAGCCGTCCGGAGTCAGCCGGGTGTCGGCCGCGGCGACGTAGCGGTCACCACTGCGGATCAGGAACCGCCATCCTGTGAGCCGGGTGCGGGGCGGCCTGCCGCCCGCCGCGAGGCTCGACAGTTGCAGCCGGTCCAGCACGTGGACCGGCAGCGGGAGTTCGGCGGTCATCGGACCCTGCAGCGCGCGCAGGGCCGGAGTGTGCGCCTCGTGGACGGCGGTGGGGGATCCGAGTGCCGCGAGGACGCTGCGCAAGGCGGGTGCGGGAGCCGGGGGGACATGCAGCGGCATGGTGGGTCGCCTCTCACTTGGGAGACCGGTGGAACGGGGGCAGGTGCGGACGGCGCTGTCGCATTCTGGGGCCAGAGGGGGGCTGAGGGGCAATGGCCGCGCGCCAACTCTCTGCCTCGTTTGCGGAGTTTATACGACATGTGTTCACGCAGTGTTTCGGCTAGCTGTCCCGGCTATTGCCGACAAGGCGCTTACCGGTCCCGCTGTCACGGGATTCATGCCGTACGGGCGCGAACATGTCGCGCTGACCTGGGAGGCTACCGGACGGGGGCTCGGCTGGAAAGCGTCGGTTATCGAAAACCGGCAAAGTCGCCGCGGAATTTGCGCGGAGCGAGTTGCCAGGTGAATGTGCCGAAGCGCCGTTCGGCCAAACCGGCGCGCGCTCCTCGCCACTCGCGCCCCCACGGCGTTATGGATCACTCTGCCGGGGCATCATCGACCGTACACGCGCGCCTGGGTGCACCGGGCCGGGCGCACTCGAGGAGGGACGCTTCGATGGGGGAGAAGGTCGTGGCAGGCGGGTTCGACCTGTCCGATCGGCAGCGGTATCGAAGGAAGCTTCACGAGTGCCTGGAGGGGCTGGAGCGGCTTCTGGCGGAGAAGAGGTTCGATCGCCCCAAGAACATGATGGGGCTGGAGATAGAGCTGAATCTCGCGGGTGCCGACGGGTTGCCGAGAATGGTGAATGCGCAGGTGTTGGAAAGGATTGCGAGCACCGATTTCCAGACCGAACTCGGAATGTTCAACCTGGAGGTGAACGTCCTTCCGCACCGACTCGGCGGCCGGGTATTCGACCAGCTCGCCGAGGAACTCAGTGCGGGTCTGGCATATGCGCACCGGCAGGCATCGGAGATCGACGCCGGGGTGGTGATGATCGGAATTCTGCCGACGATCTCCCGCGACGACCTGGTCACCGCGAACCTTTCTGCGGTGGACCGCTACTCGCTGCTGAACGAGCAGATCCTGATGATGCGGGGTGAGGACTTCGCGCTCGACATCGACGGCGTCGAACGGCTCGTGTGGACCTCCGGGTCGATCGTGCCGGAGGCCGCCTGCACCTCCGTACAACTGCACCTCCAGGTGACCCCCGCCCGCTTCTGCGACGTGTGGAACGCGGCGCAGGCGGTGACCGCCGTGCAGATAGCCGTCGGCGCCAACTCGCCGTTCCTGTTCGGGCGCGAGCTGTGGCGGGAGTCGCGGCCGCCGCTGTTCACGCAGGCCACCGACACCCGGCCGCCGGAGCTCCAGGCGCAGGGGGTACGGCCGCGCACCTGGTTCGGGGAGCGCTGGGTGGACTCGGCGTACGAGCTCTTCGCGGAGAACGTGCGCTACTTCCCGGCCCTGCTGCCGATCTGCGACGAGGAGGAGCCGCTGCGGGTGCTCGCGGAGGGCGGGGTGCCGAGCCTGCAGGAATTGGTCCTGCACAACGGCACGGTCTACCGGTGGAACCGGCCCGTGTACGGGGTCGCCGACGGGGTGCCGCACCTGCGCGTGGAGAACCGGGTGCTGCCCGCGGGGCCGACGGTCGCCGATGTCGTCGCCAACGCCGCCTTCTACTACGGGCTCGTCCGCACCCTCGCCGACGAACCCCGCCCGGTGTGGACCCGGCTGCCCTTCGCGGAGGCGGAGGCCAACTTCGACGCGGCCTGTCGGTACGGGATCGACGCGCGGCTGCGCTGGCCCCGGCGCGGCCGGGCCGGGGGGCTGGTGAGCGTGCCCGCCGTACGGCTGGTCCAGGACGAGCTGTTGCCGATGGCCGCGGCCGGGCTGGACGCGTGGGGCATCGACCCCGCCGACCGGGACCACTACCTCGGCATCATCGAAGAGCGCTGCCGGCGCCGGGTGAACGGGGCGACCTGGCAGGTGGACACCTACCACCGGGCGCTGGCGGCAGGTCTGGAACGGGACGAGGCGCTGGCCGCGGTCACCCGCCGGTACAGCGAGCTGATGCACAAGGGTGACCCCGTGCACACCTGGCCCGTCGGGCTCGCGGAGGAGGAGGTGAGCACCACGGCGGCCGTCGGGCGCTGAGCCCACTGCCGCCCGGAGCCGTCCGCTACTCGTCCGGCGCCGTCCGGTGATCCTGCCGCGACCACCCCCTCGCTCCGCCGAGGAGGCAGTATGGGGTGGTCGTCAACGGGATGCCGCGGTGGCATGGAGGGACAGGAGCGGGGCGTGCGGGCGGAGCCGGAGCCGGTGGTCGTAGGGCTGGATGAGGGCGGACCGGGTACCGGACGGGCGGTCCTGCGCACCGAGACGCTGCTCGTGCTGGCGCTGTCACTGGGCGCGAGCGGCGTGTCCGCGCTCATCAGCTTCATCGGCTCGCTCACCAAGCCGGGCGGGCTCAAGGACCAGGCCGCCACGCTCAACGGCTCGTACGCCCCCGGCCGGCCCTGGCTGGACCTGGCCTGGCAGCTGTTCGGCATCGCGAGCGCGCTGGTACCCGTCCTGCTCGTGGCGCACCTGCTGACCCGGGAGGGCGCGCCGGGGCTGCGGGTGCTGGGCTTCGACCGCAGCCGTCCCTGGGGCGACCTGGGGCGCGGCGCCCTGGTCGCGGCCGGGATCGGGAGCGCCGGGCTGGCCTTCTACCTGGCGGCGCGGGCCACCGGGTTCAACCTCACGGTGGTGCCGGAGGCGCTGCCCGACGTGTGGTGGAAGTTCCCCGTACTGATCCTCTCCGCGGTGCAGAACTCCGTGGTGGAGGAGGTCATCGTGCTGGCCTACCTGCTGCGCCGGCTCGATCAGCTGGGCTGGTCCCCGACGGCCGCGCTGCTGGCCAGCTCGGTGCTGCGCGGCTCCTACCACCTCTACCAGGGCATCGGCGGGTTCATCGGCAACATGGTGATGGGCGTCGTCTTCGTACTGGCCTACCGCCGCTGGGGCCGGGTGGGGCCGCTGGTCGTCGCGCACGCACTGCTCGACATCGTGGCCTTCGGCGGGTACGCGCTGCTCGCGGGCAAGGTGGGCTGGCTGCCCACGCCGTGACGGGCCGGGCGGGCCGGCGGAGGACCTGTCGCCCTGCCCGCCGCGCCCCGCCCCGTCCCGGCCCGCGGCGGTGGGACCGGCCGTCACGCGGAGGTGAGGAGCTCCCCGTCGAGGACGGTGACCGCGTGTCCGCTCAGCAGCGTGCGGTCGCCCGCCAGCGTGACCCGGACCAGACCCCTGCGGGCTCCGCCCTGGAGGCCGGTCAGCTCGGTGCGGCCCAGGCGCCCGGCCCAGAAGGGGGCGAGCGCGGTGTGCGCGCTGCCCGTCACCGGGTCCTCGTCGATCCCGAAGGCCGGGAAGAAGCCCCGCGAGACGAAGTCGTACCCGCGGGAGGGGTCCTCGGCGGCCGCGGTGACGATCACCCCGCGCTTGGCGAAGGTGCGCAGGGCGGCGTGGTCCGGCGCCAGTTCGTGCACGGTCTTCTCGTCGGCGAGCTCGATCAGCAGGTCGCCGATGTGAGCGGCGGTGTCGTGCACGGACAGGATCGGGACGCCGCCGAGCGCGTGGTCCACCGCGCCCGGCGCGTCGGCCGGCGTCAGGGAGGACGTCGGGAAGTCCATGGTGATCGTGCCGTCCTCGGCGGTCTCGGCCGTGAGGACGCCGCAGCGCGCGGTGAACCGGATCAGGCCCGTGGCCAGGCCGCTCGTGGCGAGGACGTGCGCGGTGGCGAGCGTGGCGTGGCCGCACATGTCGACCTCTGCGGCCGGGGTGAACCAGCGCAGTGCCCAGTCGGCGTCCCCGCCGGGCGGCAAGGGGTGGGCGAAGGCGGTCTCGGAGAGGTTCATCTCGGACGCGACCTGCTGGAGCCAGGCGTCCGGCGGGAACTCGGAGTCGAGGAGCAGGACCGCGGCGGGGTTCCCGTGGAAGGGCCGGTCGGTGAAGGCGTCGACGATTCGGATGCGCATGTCCCCGACGGTAGGGCGCTTCCGTGAACGCTGACAAAGGCCAATCCGGGGTGATTGGCATCCTCTTTCCCGGGGAACCCCGGACGGTCTCGCCGGGTCGGCCCGTCAGCGCAGGTCGAGTCGCATCAGGACGCGGGGATGACCGGCCAGCACCGAGGTGGTGTCGGCGGCGTGGGTGAACCCGGCGCGTTCGAAGTTCTTCCGGATCCCGGCGTAGGCCATCGTCAGGTCGACCTTGGCGCCGCCGTCGGCGCCGTTGTCGATGGGATAGGCCTCGATCGCGGGCGCGCCGCAGCTGCGGGCGTACTCGACCGCGCCGGCGATGAGGGCGTGCGAGATCCCCTTCTTCCGGTGGCCGGGGCGTACCCGGATGCACCACAGCGACCAGACCGGCAGGTCGTCGACGTGCGGGATCTTCCGGTTGCGTGCGAAAGAGGTGTCCGAGCGCGGTGCCACGGCTGCCCAGCCGACCGGTTCGTCGCCGTCGTAGGCGAGCACGCCCAGGGGCGGTCCCGTACGGCACAGCTCGGCGACGTAGTCACCGCGGGCCGTGCCGCGCAGCTCCTTGTTGAGCTTGGAGGGGATCCGGTAGCTCAGGCACCAGCAGACGCTGGCGTCGGGCGACTTCGGCCCGACCAGGGTGCGGAGGTCCTCGAAGACCGAGGCCGGGCGGACTTCGATGGTCATGGCACCACGATGCCATGTCCGGGCGGTTCGCTGAAGTAGTTTCCGATATATCGTTGACGCATCGCGATGGGTCAACGATAGTTGAGATATCGGACAGTCATCGGACGGCCGATGACGAGATCGCGAAAAGATGAAAGGAGCGCAGTCATGCGTTCACGCGGACAGCACGGACAGGACCACGGACACGAGCGGGGCCGGGGCCACGGCCACTGCGGGCCCGATCGTCGGGAGGAGTTCGCAGGGCTGCGCGCCGCCTTCGGCCCGTTCGGACCGCCCTTCGGCGGCGGACCCTTCGGCGGGCGCGGCGGCCGCGGCGGACCGCGGGGCCGGGCGCGCCGCGGCGACGTGCGCGCCTCGATCCTGGCGCTGCTCGTCGACCGGCCGATGCACGGTTACGAGATGATCCAGGAGATCGTCGAGCGCAGCGGCGGGGCCTGGAAGCCCAGCCCGGGCTCGGTCTACCCGACCCTGCAGCTGCTCGAGGACGAGGGTCTGATCAGCAGCGAGAGCGAGGGCGGCAAGAAGCTGTTCACGCTCACCGACGCCGGCCGGACCGAGGCCGAGTCGGGCCCGGCGGCCCCCTGGGCCGAGGCGGGGCGCGGCTTCGACTTCGAGGCGATGAGCGAGATCCGGACGGCCGGATTCGGCCTGATGGAGGCCTTCGGCCAGGTCTGGAAGACCGGTTCGGCCGAACAGCGGGACAAGGCCGTCGCCGTCATCAACGACGCCCGCAAGAAGCTCTACCTGATCCTCGCCGACGAGCACTGAGCGGCGGCCGGCCGCCGAGAGCGGCGGCCGCGGAAGGCAGGGCGGCGCGCCCCGTGGGATCTCCTCGCGGGGCGCGTCGCCGTGCGTGCGTCGGTGCGCACGTACCTACGGGTCGGGGGAGGTCAGGCGACCAGGCCGGCCAGCTTGCGCAGCGATTCGTTCAGCGCGGCGGTGGCGGAGTCCTTGAGCTTGCCGGCCATCAGGGAGACGGCGGCTCCCGTGAACTCCCCGTCGATGCGGACGGTGGTGGCCCCGCCCTCGGGGGTCAGGGTGTACCGGGTGAGGACGGCCACGCCCATCGGGCCCTTGCCGGTGATCGCGAAGAGGCGCTCGGCCTCCAGCTCCGAGACCGTCCAGACGACCTCGGCGGGGAACCCCATCATCTTCATGTTCTCCGCGAAGGTGGCCCCGACCGCGAAGGTCTCCGGGCCGCCCTTGGGGAAATTCGTGTGGGTCATGCTCCACTGGCCGTAAGCGTCCCAGTCCGTGAGCTGGGCCCAGAGCTTCGCGGCGGACGCCTCGATGCGTGATTCCGCGGTGACTTCGGCCATGCGACCACCCCTTCTCGTCGGGTACGTGCGGCGGAACGTAGCCCTGGCGGCCGGAACATTCAATACTGACGACCTGTCAGATATTGCCGGTTCCGGAACGGTGCGGCGTCGAGTCCGTCTCAACAGGCGTCTGGTGCATGACGGTGCTGACCGGCCCTGTCATGATGGCCCGATGCAAGCGTCAGGGAGAAACGCCGGACTGGGCCTCGCCCTCGTCTCGGCGTGCGCGTTCGGTGGTTCCGGAGTGGCGGCGAAGCCGCTGATCGAGGCGGGTCTGGACCCCCTCCACATGGTCTGGCTGCGGGTGGCCGGGGCAGCGCTCGTGCTGTCCCCGCTGGCCTGGCGCCACCGCGACCTGGTGCTCCGCAAACCCGCGCTGCTGGCCGGCTTCGGACTCGTCGCCGTCGCGGGCGTGCAGGCCTTCTACTTCGCCTCCCTGTCGCGGATCCCGGTCGGAGTGGCCCTGCTGCTGGAGTACCTGGGACCGGCGCTCCTCCTCGGCTGGATCCGCTTCGTGCAGCGCAAGCCGGTGACCCGGGCGGCCGCCGCCGGCGCCGCGGTGGCCGTCCTGGGCCTGGCCTGCGTCGTCCAGATCTGGGCCGGGCTGAGCCTGGACCCCCTCGGGGTGCTGCTCGGCCTCGCCGCGGCCTGCTGCCAGGCCTTCTACTTCGTCTTCGCCGACCAGGGCGCCGACGGGGACGGGGCGCCCGACCCGATCGGGGTGATCGCCTACGGCATGCTCGTCGGCACCCTGGTGATGACGGTGATCGCCCGGCCCTGGGAGATGGACTGGGGCGTACTGGCCGGACAGGCGGCCGTCGGCGACACGACGATGCCCGCGGCGGCGCTGCTCGCCTGGGTGGTGCTCATCGCGACCGTCTTCGCCTACCTGACCGGCGTGGTCTCGGTGCGCAAGCTCTCCCCGCAGGTCGCCGGGGTGGTGGCCTGCCTGGAGGCGGTCGTCGCCACCGTGCTGGCCTGGGTCCTGCTCGGCGAGCACCTCGCGACCTGGCAGATCGTGGGCGGGGCGCTGGTGCTCGGCGGAGCCTTCATCGCGCAGTCCTCCCGGGCCACCCCGCCGGGCGCGGCCGACCCGGCCGTGCTCGACCCGAAAGGCGGGAAGGACCGGGAGCCCACCGGGGCCCGCTGAAGCCGCCGCTGCGGGCCGCGCCCCCGCGCCTGGCGTGAGCGGCCCGGCACCCCGTAGGGTGGCGATCATGCCGACGACCGTGCTTCCGCCTCCCGCCGCCTAGCGCGGGCGGCGCCTCCACGACGTAGAACCCGGCCCGGGGCCGTTCCCGGGTGGGTGCGCGCTGCCCGCGAAGAGATGACCTGCTCCTCTCCTTCACGCATGCGCGGAGACCACACGTGTCGAACCATTCGCCCGCTGCCGGGCGCAGTCTGCTGTACCTCGTCGTCGCCGGAGCCGCCTGGGGCACCGCCGGGGCGGCCGCCTCCCTCCTCTTCCTGGCCAGTGACCTCGGCCCGCTCGCCCTGTCCTTCTGGCGGTGCGCGGGCGGGCTCGTCGTGCTGCTCGCGGTGCTCGCCGTACGCCGCCGCCCCGCGGCCGGGCGGACGCGGCCGTCGGCAGGCTCCCTGATCGGAACGGGGCTGCTGTTCACCCTCTTCCAGGCCGCCTACTTCGGCGCGGTGCGCGAGACCGGCCTCGCGGTCGGCACCGTGGTCACCCTCGGCGCCGGGCCGGTGCTGATCGCCGTCGGGGCCCGGTACTGGATGGGCGAACGCCTCGGCCGGGGCGGGGCCGTCGCAGTCGTGGGGGCGCTGGCCGGGCTGGCCGTACTGGTGCTGGGCAGCGGAGCCGGGGAGGTGCGGCCGCTCGGCGTCGGCTGGGCCCTGCTGTCGGCCGCGGGGTACGCGGCGATGACCCTGCGGGCCCGGTGGCTGGGGCAGCGCGGGGCGGGCGGGGACGCGCTGGTCACCACCGCCTGGTCGGTCGCGGTGGGCGCGGTGTGCCTGCTGCCGCTCGCCGTGCTGGAGGGGATGGCTCCGCACGCCGCCGAACCGGGGCGGGTGTTCTGGCTGCTGGTGTACGTGGCCGTGGTTCCGACGGCCCTGGCGTACGCGCTCTACTTCACGGGGGCCGCCGCGGTGCGGGCCGCGACCGTCTCCGTGATCATGCTGATCGAGCCGGTGAGCGCGGCCGCGATCGCGGTCCTGCTCCTCGGGGAGCGGCTGACCGGCGCCGTGGTGCTGGGCACCGTACTGCTGCTGACGGCGGTGGGGGCCCTGATCGCAGCGGAATCCCGCCGGCCGGCGGGCGGGCCTGCCGGGGGTCCGGCGTCGCGGCCCGCCGCCGTGCGGCAGAGTCCTCAGAGCGCGGCGAGGTAGCCCGGGGCGGCGATGCCGGGGGCCAGGTCCGCGGCGGGCACGGGGGTCCCGTACGCCGGGGCGACCGGGACCACACCCGACCAGTAGGGCAGGTCCAGGTCCTCGGCGTCGTCGTTAGGGCCGCCGGTACGGAGCTTCGCGGACACCTCGTTCAGGTCCAGGCGGATCACGGCGGTGGCCGCGAGCTCCTTGGCGCTGGCGGGCCGGGAGTCGGCGGACCGGCCCGGCACCACCTGGTCGACGAGGGCGTCCAGGGCCATGCGGCGCTCCGCCTCGTCGGTGACCTGGTAGGCCGTGCCCTGGACGACGACCGAGCGGTAGTTGAGGGAGTGGTGGAAGGCCGACCGGGCCAGCACCAGGCCGTCCACGTGGGTCACGGTCACGCAGACGGGCAGCCCCGGGTCGGCCTTGCCCGCGGCGAGGAGCGGGCGCGATCCGGTGGAGCCGTGGATGTACAGGGCCTCGCCGACCCGGCCGAAGAGCGTGGGCAGGACCACCGGGGCGCCGTCCCGGACGAAGCCGAGGTGGCAGACGTACGCCTGGTCGAGTATCGAGTGCACCGTCTCGCGGTCGTAGCGGGCCCGGTCGCGGGAGCGGGTGGGGACGGTGCGGCCGGTGGGTTCGTAGGCGCTGGTCGACTCGGTGACGGGCGTGGCAGCCATGATGACTCCGTTGTACTAGTGCATACTTATCTTTGTGCTAGAAGATTATCGGATCCTTGGACGCCGCGCATCGGATATCGCGGCCAGTGTCGAAGCGGGCGTGGGCTCGGGCGCGCTCGCCCCCGGAACGCTGCTGCCGCCGATGCGGGAACTGGCCGGTGTGCTGGGGGTGAACCCGAACACCGTGGCCGCCGCGTACCGGACCCTGCGCGAGCGCGGTGTCATCGAGACCGACGGGCGCCGCGGCAGCCGGGTGCGGCCCCGCCCGTCGAGTGCGCCGCGGGACGCACCGCCGATGACCGTGCCGGCGGGCGTACGCGACATCTCGGCGGGCAATCCCGACGTGGCGCTGCTCCCCGCGCTCGACGGGGCGCTGGCGGCCGCCGCCCGGCGCTACGCGCAGGCGCCGACCCTCTACGGGGAGGCCCCGGTCGTCCCGGACCTGGCGCGCCTGGCCCGCGCCGGCTTCGAAGCGGACGGGGTGCCGGCCGGGCCGGTCGCGGTCACCTCGGGGGCTCTGGACGGGATCGAACGGGTGCTGTCCGCGCACCTGCGGCCTGGGGACGCGGTCGCGGTCGAGGACCCGGGGTGGGGCAGCGTGCTGGACCTGGTCCCGGCGCTCGGGCTGCGGATCCTGCCGGTCGCCGTGGACGACGACGGTCCGGTGGCCGGGGCCGTGGAGCGCGCGCTGGCGGAGGGGGCGCGGGCGTTGGTCGTGACCGCCCGGGCACAGAACCCGACCGGGGCGGCGGTCGGTGAGGCGCGGGCGCGCGAGCTGCGGGAGGTGCTCGCCGGGTACCCCGAGGTGCTGCTGGTCGAGGACGACCACGGGCACAGCTTCGTCGACCTGCCGTTGTGGACGCTGACCGGCGTGACCCGGAAGTGGGCGCTGATCCGGTCCACGGCGAAGGCGTACGGGCCGGACCTGCGGCTGGCGGTGCTGACGGGCGACGAGGTGACGCTGGACCGGGTGCGGGGGCGGCAGCGGCTGGGCCCGGGGTGGGTGAGCCGGCTGCTCCAGTACGCGGTGGTGGAGCTGTGGACCTCGGGGGCGGTGGACCGGGCCGCGGTGGCGCGCGCGTACGGGGTGCGGCGCGACGGGCTCGTCGGGGCCCTGCGGGAGAGGGGGGTGCCGGCGCACGGGCGGAGCGGGATGAACGTGTGGGTGCCCGTCGCCGACGAGACGGGGGTGGTGACCCGGCTGCTGGCCGAGGGCTGGGCGGTGGCCGCGGGGGCCCGCTTCCGCGTGGAGACGGGGCCGGCCGTGCGGCTGACGGTGTCACAGGTGGCGGCGGAGGAGGTGCCGGGCCTGGCGGCCGCGGTGGCGGCGGCGGTCCGCCCGGGAACGTCGGGGGTCCGCTACGACTGACCGGGGCCGGGCGGGGCCGGACGGGGTCGGTGGGTTTGTTGGGCCCGGCGGGGCCGGACCGGGCCGGACGTCGCCGACGGGGTTGCTGGGGCCGGCCGGGGCTTCGGGTGCCGGGTCCCGGCGCCCGAAGCCCCGCCCGGCGTCAGGCGAGTTCTGCCAGGCCCGCCAGGGCGACGACGGAACCGCCCAGGGCCATCGCCGTGCCGGGGAACCGGTACAGGCCGGCCGAGAGCCGCCGCTGCGGCGGGCCGAGCTCGCCGCGGGCCTGCATGCGCATCTCCGTGTTGCGGTTGCCCCAGCGGGCCAGTGAGGCGGCCGCGCCCCGCACGTCCAGTGCGAGCCACCCGCCGGGTACGGCGCCGGCCGGTCCCAGCGTCAGCAGGAAGATGCCGATGTACATGTGCTGCCCCCCAAGGAGATGATCGCCAGGAAGGCAGCAGGCGTCAGGCGGGGCTGCGCCGGCCGGTGCGGGTCTGGGTGAGGGCGGCGCCCGCCAGGATGACCGCCGCGCCGACCGGGGTGTTCCAGTGCAGCTGTTCGCCGAGGACCAGGACGCCCGCCGCGGTGGCGATGACGGGGATGAAGTAGGTGACCATCTGGGCGGTGGTCGGGCCGATCTCCGTCACCAGGCCGTACTGCATCTGCAGGGCCATGCCCGTGCCGAGGGCGCCCAGCGCGACGACCGACAGCGTGGGCCAGAGCGGGAAGGAGGCCGGGGCCGAGGTGAACAGGGCGCTGACGAGGCCGAGCTGGAGCGTGGAGACCAGGAGCTGGGCTCCGGTCAGCGCCACCGGGGAGCCGGGCGCGGCCGCCAGCGTGCGGCGGACGTAGATCCAGCCGATGGGGTAGCAGAGCGCGGCCAGCAGGGCGAGCGCCGTGCCCTTGGCGTCGACTCCGGAGAAGCCCTGCCAGGCACCGAGGACGACCAGTACGCCGAGGAATCCCAGGCCCAGTCCCGCGAACCGGCGGCGCGTCGGGCGGTCCTCCGACAGGGCGACCATAGACAGGGCCATGCCCCACAGCGGGGAGGTGGCGTTGCAGATGCCGGCCAGGCTGGACGGGATGCTCAGCTCCGCGTAGGCGAAGAGGGAGAAGGGCAGGGAGTTCAGCAGGACCGCCGCCACAGCGAGGTGGCCCCAGGTGCGCAGGCCCCGGGGAAGCGGCTCGCGGCGCACCAGCAGCACGCCGAGCAGGGCGAGCGCCCCGAACAGGACCCGGCCCAGAGCCACCTGGAAGGGCGCGTACGCCTCCGTACCCACCTTGATCAGCAGGAAGCTGAAGCCCCAGATCACCGAGAGGATCGCGAAACGGACGCGCCAGTCCAGGCAGCGGACCCGGCGGCCCTCGCGGACCCGGCGGACGGACGGCCGGGCCGTCGCGGGGGAGGCGGGGCGGGAAGGTGCGGCGCTGGTCGGGAGGGTCGGGAGGGTCGGCCGGGGCGGGCTGGGTGCGCTCATGCCACTTACTGTGCTCGCCGCAACTTCGTAGGACAAGCGAGACTTCGTGGGAGTGACGGCGTAGCATCGCTTACATGTTGAACCTGGATCGGCTGCGCACCCTCGACGCCCTCGCCCGCCACGGCTCGGTCAGCGGCGCGGCCGACGGGCTCCACGTCACCACCTCCGCCGTCTCCCAGCAGATGGCCAAGCTGGAGCGCGAGGTCGGCCAGCCGCTCGTCGCCAAGAACGGGCGCGGGATCCGACTCACGGACGCGGGCCGCCTGCTCGCCGATCACGCGGCCCGGATCATCTCCCAGGTGGAGCTCGCCCAGGCCGATGTCGAGGCGCAGCGGGGGTGCGCCGTCGGCGAGCTGCGGATCGGCGCCTTCCCGACCGCCATGCGCGGACTGCTGCCCCGGACCCTGTCCGCCCTGCGCACCGACCATCCCGAGCTGCGGGTTCTCGCACGGGAACAGGAGCCGGCGGTGAGCATGGCCGCCGTCGTGCGCGGGGACCTCGACCTGGCCCTGGCGATCGACTGGTACAACAAGCGGATGCCGGTGCCGGCCGAGCTCACCCGTACGCCCCTGCTGGACGACTCCGTCGACATCGCGGTCCCGGCCGGCCACCGGCTGGCCGATCGCACCGAGGTCTCGCTCGCCGAATTCGCGGACGACGACTGGATCTCCTGGAACGAGGGCCAGTTCTGTCACGAGTGGCTGGTCTACACCCTGCGCGGTACGGGGACCGAGCCGCGGATCACCCACATCGCCGAGGAGCACCACACCCAGCTGGCCTTCGTGGAGGCCGGGCTCGGGGTGTGCGTGACGCCGAGGCTGGGGCGCGGGCCGGTGCCGGAGGGGGTCCGGCTGCTGCCGGTCTGCGACTCCGTGCGCCGTCACGTGTACGCCGTCTGGCGGGCGGACGCCGACCGGCGGCCGTCCGTCCGGGCGGCCGTCGAGGCTCTGCGGCGGGCGGCCTCGACCCCGTAGGCGGTGTCTTGCCGGTCAGAGCTTGCGGAAGTCCCACGAGACGATCGACTCCGGGGTGAGGCGGATCCAGGCGTGCCGGCCGTCGTGCGGCATCTCCTCGATGCCGAAGTTCTTGACGGGGAAGATCCGTTCGGCCTCCGCCAGCTCCGGGCAGGGCTCGCCGGTGCGCGGAGCCTCGCCCACGAAGACGGCGGTGCCGGACAGTTCCACGCCGCGCAGTTCGTCGTAGGAGTCGCCCGCGTCCACGACCACCGAGAGCCGCGGGTCCTTGCGCAGGTCGGACCAGCGCCGGCTGCGCGTGATCGAGTACAGCCACAGCGAGGCGCCGTCCCAGGCGAACCACAAGGCGCCCACGTGCGGCCGCCCGTCCGGTGAGACGGTCGCCACCCGGCAGGTCCTCTGCTCGCGCAGGAAGGCGTCCACCTCGGCCTCGGTCATCATGATCCGGCGGCCGCGCCGCTGTCCCTGGTCCGTCCGGCCGTTCGGGGCAGTCCGGTCCGCCGTCCGGTCTGCCGTCTGATCTGCCGTCCGGTCCGTCCGGTCCACGTGTGTCTCGTCCATGGGTCCTGCACCCCTTCACATCTGACTGTGTGTCAGGAATCATGAGGGCTCTTCCGTCGCCACGCCAGGGGGAGCCATGCCGGACCTCGATCCCGCGACCACCGCCCTGCTCACCGTCGAGTGCCAGAACGGTGTCGTCGGCGAGGAGAGCGCGCTCCCGGAACTCGCCAAGGAGGCCCGGGACTCCGGGATGCTCGGCCGGATCGCCGCGCTGGCCGACGCCGCGCGCGGGGCGGGCGTACAGGTGCTTCACGCGGTCGCCGAGCGGCGGCCGGACGGGCTCGGGGCCAACACCAACGCACGGCTGTTCCGCGCCGCGGGCAGGCTGCCCGTACGGCAGCTGACCGGGAGCCCGGCGGTGGAGGTCGCGGCCCCCATCGAGGTCGCCGGGCGGGACCTGGTCGTCCGCAGGCTGCACGGGCTCTCCCCGATGGCCGGCACCGATCTGGACGCCCTGCTGCGCAATCTCGGCATCCGCACCCTCGTCGTCACGGGCGTCTCCTCCAACATCGCGATCCCGAACACCGTCTTCGACGCCGTGAACCTCGGCTACCAGGTCGTCGTCCCGGCCGACGCCATCGCCGGAGTGCCCGCCTCCTGCACCGCCGAGGTGATCCGCAACTCCCTGGCCCTCGTCGCCACCATCACGACCGCCGAGGTCCTGATCGGGCAGTGGGCTCCAGCGCGCTGACGGCGCGAACCGCCCCGCGGGCTTCCCGTCTGCGGGACACGGGTCGGCGCGCGCGGCCGACTTGACGGTTAGCCTGGGCGGATGCTGTCCGAAGTGATCGCGACCCGCTACGTCACGCCCCTGCGTGAGGGCGGCTCGCTCCCGGGAATCGTCGAGGCCGACGACCTCGGTACCTACGTCATGAAATTCACCGGAGCCGGCCAGGGCCGCAAGACCCTGGTCGCCGAAGTCATCTGCGGCCGCCTGGCCCAGCGGCTGGGCCTGCGGGTCCCGCGGCTGGTGCAGATGCAGCTCGACCCCGTCATCGGGCTCGGCGAGCCCGACGAGGAGGTCCAAGAGCTGCTCAAGGCCAGCGGCGGGCTCAACCTCGGCATGGACTACCTGCCCGGCTCGATCGGCTTCGACCCGCTCGCGTACCAGGTGGACCCGGTCGAGGCGGGGCGCGTGGTCTGGTTCGACGCCCTGATCAACAACGTCGACCGGTCCTGGCGCAACCCGAACATGCTGGTCTGGCACGGGGACGTCTGGCTCATCGACCACGGCGCCACCATGATCTGGCACCACAACTGGCCCACCGCCCAGGCCGCGTCCGCCAAGCCCTACAACGCCTCCGACCACGTACTGGCCCCCGTGGGACCGGACATCGAAGCCGCGGCCGCCGCGCTCGCGCCGCTGGTCACCGAGGAACTGCTCACCGAGGTGGCGGCCGACGTCCCCGACGAGTGGCTGGTCGACGAGCCCGGCTTCGACTCCACCGACGCGCTGCGCCGCGCCTATGTGGAGGCGCTGCTGCCGCGTGCGGCCACGATCCACGAGAGGATCTCGATGGAGGCCGAGGTGAAGCCGCGGTCCGGACCGCCCGGCTGGCTCGCCGAACGCCTCGCCCCCCAGCCCCACCTGAAGAAGAGCGACAGCGAGTGATCAAGCGGGACGTGTTCGAGTACGCGCTGGTGCGCGTGGTGCCCCGGATGGAACGCGGCGAGTGTTTCAACGCGGGCGTGATCGTCTACTGCCGCGCGCACTCCTACGTCGCCGCGCGCACCCACCTCGACGAGGCCAAGCTCCTCGCCCTGGACCCCGGGGCCGACGTGGCCGGGGTGCGGGCCGCCCTGCGCGGGGTCGAGGGCGTGTGCGCGGGCGGCGAGTCCGCCGGGCAGGCGGAGGGTGACGACGCCGGCCGCCGCTTCCGGTGGCTGATCGCGCCGCGCAGCACGGTGGTCCAGCCGGGCCCGGTCCACACCGGCCTGACGGCCGACCCGGCCGCGGAGGTGGAGCGGCTGCTGGATCTCCTGGTCCGCTGAGCGGGGTCCCGCCGGTGGTCGGGTGCGGCGCAGGCGCGGGGGCCCTGCCCCCGCGCCTGCGCGCCTCGAACGCCGGCGCGGCTGGATCCGCCTCCCGTTGACACGGAGTGTCAGGACTCCTAGCGTCTCCTCAGCTGAAGCTACTAAGCGGTTGCTCACCTCTGGGCGGCCGTCTCTCAAGGGCGAGGAGATCCAGCATGTCCACCACCGAGCAGCGCGTCGCGATCGTGACCGGGGCGGCCCGGGGCATCGGCGCGGCCACCGCCGCGCGCCTGGCCGCCGAGGGCCGCGCGGTCGCCGTACTCGACCTGGACGAGGCGGCCTGCAAGGACACCGTGGAGGCGATCACGGCAGCCGGCGGCAAGGCCCTGGCGGTCGGCTGCGACGTCTCCGACGGCGCGCAGGTGGAAGCGGCCGTCGCGCGCGTCGCGGGCGAGCTCGGCGCTCCGACCATCCTGGTCAACAACGCGGGCGTGCTCCGCGACAACCTGCTGTTCAAGATGAGCGAGACCGACTGGGACACGGTCATGAACGTGCACCTGCGCGGCGCCTTCCTGATGTCGAAGGCCTGTCAGAAGTACATGGTGGAGGCCAAGTTCGGCCGCATCGTGAACCTCTCCAGCAGCTCGGCGCTCGGCAACCGCGGCCAGGCCAACTACTCCGCCGCCAAGGCCGGGCTGCAGGGCTTCACCAAGACCCTGGCCGTCGAGCTCGGCAAGTTCGGCGTCACCGCCAACGCCGTCGCCCCCGGCTTCATCGTCACCGAGATGACCGCCCAGACCGCCGCCCGCGTCGGCATGGGCTTCGAGGACTTCCAGGCGGCCGCCGCCACCCAGATCCCCGTACAGCGCGTGGGCCGGCCGGACGACATCGCCAACGCCATCGCCTTCTTCACGGGCGAGGCCGCCGGCTTCGTCTCCGGCCAGGTCATGTACGTGGCCGGCGGCCCGCTCAACTGACGAGCTCAAGAAAGGCAGGGCGTACGGCATGACGTACAACGGCATCGACAGCGGCAAGGTCGCGCTGATCACCGGGGCGAGCCGGGGCATCGGCTACGGGATCGCCGAGGCGCTGGTCGCCCGCGGCGACCGGCTCTGCATCACCGGGCGCAACGAGGAGGCCCTCAAGGAGGCCGTCGAGCGGCTCGGCGCCGATCGGGTCATCGGGGTGGCCGGGAAGGCGCACGACGAGGCCCACCAGGCCGTCGCCGTGGAGCGCACGATGGAGGCCTTCGGCCGCGTCGACTTCCTGGTGAACAACGCGGGCACCAATCCGGTCTTCGGCCCGATCGCGGACCTGGACCTCGGGGTCGCGCGTAAGGTCTTCGAGACGAATGTGATCTCGGCGCTCGGTTTCGCCCAGCGGACCTGGCACGCCTGGCAGAAGGAGAACGGCGGTGCGATCGTGAACATCGCCTCGATCGCCGGGGTCTCCGCCTCGCCCTTCATCGGCGCGTACGGGATCAGCAAGGCCGCCATGGTCAACCTGACCCTCCAGCTCGCCCACGAGATGGCTCCCGGGGTCCGGGTCAACGCGATCGCCCCCGCCGTGGTCAAGACGAAGTTCGCGCAGGCGCTCTACGAGGGCCGGGAGCAGGAGGCCGCGGCCGCCTATCCGCTCGGCCGGCTCGGGGTTCCGGAGGACATCGGAGGGGCCGCGGCATTTCTCACCTCCGCGCAAGCGGAATGGATCACTGGGCAAACTCTCGTCGTCGACGGGGGAATGTTCCTCAATGCCGGAGTGCACTGACCGATAATCGGACGCATTTGCCTCCAAAAGGGAGGCAAATGCGTACCGAATATGCACGGAACCGGTCAAGTGCCCCACGAAACCAACGCATTGGATTCGGGGGGCACTGCGGTAGGGTCTGCCGCACCCCTGGCTGATCGAGGAGCGTGCACGTGTTCAACCGGACCAGATGCCTGCAGATCACTGCGGCCCTTGCGTCCATATCCCTGCTCGCCGGATGCGGCCTGGTGTCGGACGACGGCGACGGCGAGGCCAAGCGCATCGTCGTGGGCACGACGAGCGCACCGAGCACCCTCGATCCGGCGGCGGCATGGGACGGTTCCTGGGAGCTGTACCGGAACGTCTACCAGACCCTGCTGGCCTTCCCCACGGGCTCCACCAAGCCCCAGCCGGACGCCGCCCAGAGCTGCGAGTTCACGGACGCCGCGAACGCCGCGTACCGGTGCACCCTGCGCAAGGGCCTGAAGTTCTCCAACGGGGAGCCGCTCGACTCCAAGGCCGTGAAGCACTCCCTGGACCGGATCCGGACCATCGGCTCCAAGGTCGGCCCCAAGGACCTCTTCGGCAGCCTGGACAAGATCGAGGCACCGGACGCGCTGACGGTCGTGTTCCACCTGAAGACCCCCGACGCCACCTTCCCGTACGTCCTCGGCTCGCCCGCCGCCTCGCTGGTGGCGCCCAAGGACTACCCCGCGGACAAGGTGCGCGAGGACGGCAAGGTGACCGGTTCCGGCCCTTACGTCCTCGACTCGTACAAGGAAGGCGCCGAGTCGGTCCTCAGCGGGAACGGCAACTACACCGGCTTCGCCAACCGCCGTAACGACGCGGTCACCATCCGCTACTTCACCGACTCCACGAAGATGGTCTCGGCGCTCAAGGCCAAGGACATCGACGCCACCTACCGAGGCCTGTCCGCCCCGGAGATCAGGGACCTCCAGAGCCCCGAGTCGCACTCGAAGGGCGTCCAGGTCGTCGAGAACGTCGGCGCCGAGATCCGCTACCTGGTCTTCAACCCGAAGGACCCGGCGGTCAACAAGCTCGCGGTCCGCCAGGCGATCGCCCAGATCGTCGACCGGGGGGCGCTCGTCTCCAAGGTCTACCAGGGCACCGCCGAGCCGCTGTACTCGATGGTCCCCAAGGGGGTCGTCGGCCACAAGACGCCGTACTACGACCAGTACGGGCACGCGGACGTCGAGAAGGCCAGGAAGCTCCTCAAGGACGCCGGGATCAACCAGCCGGTGGAGCTGACCTTCTGGTACACCACCGACCGGTACGGCTCCTCCACCGCCGACGAGTTCACCGAGCTCAAGCGGCAGCTGGACGAGAGCAAGCTGTTCAAGATCACCCTGCGCAGCCAGCCCTGGAAGGCCTTCCAGGAGGGCTACAAGAACGGCGAGTACCCGATCTTCGGCCGCGGCTGGTTCCCCGACTTCCCGGACCCGGACAACTTCATCGCGCCGTTCGTCGGCAAGGAGAACGCGGTCGGCACCCCGTACGAGCCCGCCAACATCCTGAACGAACTGCTGCCCAAGTCCCGCCGCGAGAGCGACCGGTCGGCCGGTGTCCGGGAGTTCGAACAGGCCCAGCAGACCTTCGCCCAGGACGTCCGGCTGCTGCCGCTGTGGCAGGGCAAGCTCTACGTCGCCGCGCGCGAGGACATCGCGGGCGCCGAGCGGGCGCTGGACCCGCAGACCGCCATGCAGATGTGGGAGCTGTACCGCAAGACCAGCTGGTAGCCGCTCCGGGTCCGGCGGCACAGGCGGCCGGAACGATTGTCAGTGGCCCCCGGTAGGTTCATAGCAGTTGCACGAACTTGTACCGGAGGTTGTCGCCGTGACCCAGATGCTGCCCGAGTCCTGGCTCCCCGTCCTCGGCGGGGAGCTGGACCAGCCCTACTTCAGGGAACTCACCGAGTTCGTCGAGAAGGAGAGGGCGAACGGGCCGGTCTACCCGCCCCGCGAGGAGGTCTTCGCGGCCCTGGAGGCCACACCCTTCGACCAGGTCAAGGTGCTGGTCCTCGGCCAGGACCCGTACCACGGCGCCGGCCAGGGCCACGGCCTGTGCTTCTCCGTGCGCCCCGGGGTCAAGACCCCGCCCTCGCTGCGCAACATCTACAAGGAGATGAAGGAGGAGCTCGGCCTGCCGGTCCCGGACAACGGGTACCTGATGCCGTGGGCCCGCCAGGGCGTCCTCCTGCTGAACGCGGTCCTCACCGTCCGCGAGGCCGAGCCCAACTCGCACAAGGGCAAGGGCTGGGAGAGGTTCACCGACGCCGTGATCCGCGCCGTGTCCGAGCGCCCCGACCCGGCCGTCTTCGTGCTGTGGGGCGCCTACGCCCAGAAGAAGCTCCCGCTGATCGACGAGGAGCGGCACGTGGTCGTCAAGGGGGCCCACCCCTCCCCGCTGTCGGCCAAGAAGTTCTTCGGGTCCCGGCCCTTCACCCAGATCGACGCGGCCGTCGCCGCCCAGGGTCATGAGCCGATCGACTGGCGGATCCCGGACCTCGGCTGACGTCCCACCGCGCCTCGGCGCCATTGCCGGCGCCTCCGGCTAACTTCTTGATGATCGGACCGGAGCAGGTCCGGCAGAACAAGCCGGAGGCCGCCTTGAGGGAGCAGCAGGAGGCGTCGGAGGACGCCGTCATGACCAGGATCGGCCAGGCGGTCATCCTGCTGCACGCCGGGGACCGCGAGGAGGCCCGCAACCGGCTCGGTGAGATCTGGTCCGAGATCGGCGAGGCGGGCGACTCCCTCCACCGGTGCACGCTCGCGCACTACATGGCCGACGCCCAGGACGACCCCGCCGACGAGCTGGCCTGGGACCTGCGGGCCCTGACCGCGGCCGACGGGCTCCGGGACGCCCCCTCGGCGGAGCCGGAGCCGCACCTCGCGATGCGGGTGTTCTACCCGTCCCTGCACCTCAGCCTGGCCGCCGACTACATCAAGCTCCAGCGGCCCGAGGCGGCCCGGGTGCACCTGGCGCGGGCCCGGGCGGCCACCGGGGCACTGTCCGACGACGGGTACGGGAACGGCGTACGGGCCGCCATCGCCCGGCTGGAGCGGCGCCTGGCCACGGAACCGGGCGGGGGCCCCCGGCCGTTCCCCGAGCAGTCCCCGTAGGGCCCCTCAAGGGCTCCCTAGGGCTCCCGGGGGTCTCCAGGGGGCGGCTCCGGGCTCCGGTCAGCCGTCGCGGACGCCCGCGCAGATACGGGCCTCCGGGCTGTCCGGGTGCCAGCGCCCGTGCCGCCGCCCCAGCGCACACACATCTGCGGGGCGCACGGGCAGCTGCCGCATCAGCTCGCGCGGCGCCTCCGCGTCGGACCGGGGACGGTGCGGCCGGCCGCCCCGGTGCTCCACCGTGAGCCCCGAGGGCTCCGCCGCTCCGGCGGCCTCGGGAACCCGCGGTGCGGCCTCGGCGGGCCGGACCGCGGCACCGCGCGGAGTGTGCCCGGAGACCGGGGCAGCGGGGGCGGAGGGCGCCTGCCGGGCGGGCCGCTCCGGCGCCGCCTCCAGTGCCTCCAGGGCGGGCGCCCGGACGACCACCGGCAGGCTTCCCGGTCCGCCGCGCGGCTCGTGCTGCGGCGGCGCCCCGGAGGAGGGGGCGGCCGCGGGGTGCGCGGGGCCGGGGCTCACATTCACACAACCGGAGGCGGCCGAGACGGCGCAGGCGACTCCGAGCAGCAGCGTTGTCGTGGTTCGGGTTGGATGCACCCACGCAACTCTGCTGCGTGAGCACCCCGTTGCGAAAACCCGCGGCCGATATTCACCCCGCACGGGTGACGCGGAAGACGGTGTCCGGCCGATCGGCCCGGGCCCGGAGGCCCGGGCCCGGAGGCCCGGGCCCGTCCGGCCCGGGCCCGTCCGGCCCGGGCCCGTCCGGCCCCGGACGGGCCCGACAGCCGCCGCTACTCGCCCGTCGCGCCGTCGATCTGCTCGCGCAGCAGGTCGGCGTGGCCGTTGTGGCGCGCGTACTCCTCGATCATGTGGTGGTACACCCAGCGCAGGCTGAACACCTCGCCGCGGTGGTGGCTCGCGGAATCCGACCGGAGGTCCAGCGCCTGGCCCTTCACGGCCTGCCGCGCCAGCTCGATCTCGGTCTGCCACACCTGCTCGGCCCGGGCCCAGGTGGCGGTGGAGGTGAAGTGGAAGTCGCCGTCCGGGTCCTCGCTCGTGCAGTACAGCTCGGGGAGCTCCTCGCCCGCCATGATCTCCCGGAACCAGTACCGCTCCACCTCCGCCAAGTGCCGTACGAGGCCCAGCAGGCTGAGTTCGGAGGGGGCGAGCGGGGCGCTGCGCAGCTGCTCGTCATCGAGCCCCTCGCACTTCCAGGCCAGGGTGGCGCGGTGGTAGTCGAGCCAGCCCTCCAGCATCTCCCGCTCGTCGGCGGTGGTGGAGGGCTCGGTGCGGTGTGATCCGGAACTGGTGGTCATGGGGCCCATCCTCGGCGAACCACGGCCCCGCCACCAGGGATTAAGCTGCGAGCGTCCCACAAGGAACGCATGAGCAAACGCACCAGGAGGCTCCCGGTGAAGGTCGGCTGCATCGGACTCGGCGACATCGCGCAGAAGGCGTACCTGCCCGTCCTCACCACCCGCCCGGGAGTGGAGCTGCACCTGCAGACCCGCACCCCCGCCACCCTGGAGCGGACCGGCGAGTTCCACCACATCCCGGCCGCGCGCCGCCACACCGGTCTCGACGCGCTGCTCGCCGAAGGCCTCGACGCGGCCTTCGTGCACGCACCGACCGCCGTCCACCCCGAGATCGTCACGAAGCTGCTGGAGGCCGGCGTACCGACGTACGTGGACAAGCCGCTCGCCTACGAGCTCGCGGACTCGCGGCGGCTGGTGGAACTGGCCGAGGAGCGCGGGGTGTCGCTGGCCGTCGGCTTCAACCGCCGTCACGCGCCCGGCTACGCGCAGTGCGCCGAGCACCCGCGCGAACTGATCGTCATGCAGAAGAACCGGGTCGGCCTGCCGGAGGACCCGCGCACGCTGGTCCTGGACGACTTCATCCACGTCGTCGACACCCTGCGGTTCCTCCTGCCGGGGGAGGCCGACCACATCGACGTCCGAGCCGTGGTGCGCGAGGGGTTGATGCACCAGGTGGTGCTCCAGATGTCCGGGGACGGTTTCACCGCGCTCGGCATCATGAACCGGCTGTCCGGTTCCACCGAGGAGATCCTGGAGGTCTCCGGCCAGGACACCAAGCGACAGGTGGTCAACCTCGCGGAGATCATCGACCACAAGGGCCAGCCCACCGTGCGGCGGCGCGGGGACTGGGTGCCGGTCGCCCGCCAGCGGGGCATCGAGCAGGTCGTCGACGCCTTCCTGGAGGCCGTCACGACCGGCAAGACCCTCAGCGCCCGGGACGCCCTGCTCACCCACGAACTGTGCGAGCGGGTGGTGCGCTCCGCTCTGGACCAGGCCTCCTGAGCGAACGGGAACCCGCCACCGCGCAGTAGGCGGCCAGGGCCGCCAGGGCCGCGGCCACCGGCCAGTCCCCGAAGCGGACGTACGGGGTCGTGCCGCGGGCCAGCGGGACCTCGTACACGGCCGCGGTACTCGCCGAGGTGGGCAGGGCGGCGCCGATCCGCTCGCCGGAGGGGCCGTGCACCGCGCTGATGCCGGTGAGGGTGGCGTGCACCATCGGGCGGCCGCTCTCGGCGGCCCGGAGGGCGGCCAGCGAGGCGTGCTGCGCCGGGGCCCAGCTGTCCTGGAAGCTGGAGGTCGCCGACTGGGCGACGAGCAGGCCGGCGCCCTGGCGGGTCAGGTGCCGGCCCATGTCGGGGAAGGCCGACTCGAAGCAGACGAGCGGGCCGACGCGCGCGCCCGCGGGCAGGTCCATGACCACGGGTGCGGCGCCGCGCATGCGGTCCTCGCCGGCCGCCTTGCCGACGGAGGTGGCCCAGCCGAGCAGGGCTCGGGCCGGTACGTACTCGCCGAAGGGGACGAGCCGCATCTTGTCGTACCGCTCCCCGATGGGGCCCAGGGGGCCCACGAGCACCGAGCTCTTGTAGATCCCCGGGTGGTCCGAGCGGCGCGCGTCCACGTTCACCAGCAGCGGGGCCCCGACCTCCGCGGACAGCGAGGCCAGCCGCCGGGCCAGGTCCGGGCGCGCGGTCAGGTCCGCGCCGACGCTGCTCTCGCCCCACACGACCAGGTCCACGGCCTGCCCGGTGCCGGTGCCGGCGTCGGTGTCGGTGCCGGCGTCGCTGTCCGTCCCGGCGTCAGCTCCCGCCCCCGCTCCGGCCAGGGCCCGGGTCAGCCACTCCCCGGCGGCGAACCGGCGTTCCACACTGTCCTGGCCCGCCACCGGGCCCGGCTGTACGACGGCCACCCGCAGCCCGCCCGCCACCTCCGGCCGGGGCGCCCACAGCCACACCGCCCCCGTCAGTACCGCGCAGCCCGCCACCCCCGCCACCGCGGGGACCCGCGCCCCCGGCACCGCGACCAGCAGCACCAGCGCGCAGTTCACCGCGACCACCAGCAGGCTCACCAGCCACACGCCGCCCACCGAAGCGAGCCGCAGCGCGGGCGGCACCTGCCACTGGCTCGCCCCCAGCAGCCCCCAGGGCCCGCCCAGCCCCTGCCAGGACCGGGCCAGCTCCGACAGCAGCCAGCCCGCCGGTACGAGGACCAGCGCGGCCGCCGCCCGCCCCGCCGCCGGGACGCCGCCGAGCAACTCCCGCACCAGCAGGGCCCAGGGGATCCAGAGCAGGCCCACCAGGGCGGCCACCGGAATCAGGAACACGTGCAGGCTGGGCAGCAGCCAGTGGTGGACGGCCACGATGAACGCGGCGCCGCCGAGCCAGCCCTCCAGGGCCGCGCGCCGCCCGGTGGCGGCCGACCTCAGCAGCAGCATCCAGGGCACGAGGGCGACGTAGGCGAACCACCAGAGGGCGGGGGCGGGGAAGGCGAGGGCGGGCAGCGCCCCGCAGACGAGGGCGGCCGCGGGGCGCCATCGAGGGGACCATCCGTTGCGAACCGGGACCATGGCACGCCTCCGCTTCCAGTGTGGCAGTGACGGACGGACCGGGCCGACCCGGTCACACCGAGACGTGGCGCCACTTCTCGTGCACGGTGACGCGGGTCAGCCGCCAGCCGTCGGGGGTGCGCGCGAGGAGGAAGGCGTAGCGGCCGGCGGCGACGAAATTGGGCGCGGTCACAGCCCCGGCACCTCCGGCGTCCTGCGGGCGGGCCTCCTCCGGTCCGGCCAGCCGCATCGGATTGAGGAAATCGGCCTGCACCTCGGCGCGGTCGCCGGGCGAACCGCCCAGGTCCTCCAGCCGGATCAGCCGGTTGACGACCAGGTGCTGGCGCACCGGGAACAGCTTCATGGTCTCCGCGAGCCAGTCGGCGACCTCCCCGGCGGGCCCCTCGATCCCGCCCGCCGAGCGGTAGTCGGCCCTGCCCCCCGCGGTGAACAGGGCGCGGTACGCCGCCCAGTCGCCGTCGTCCACGGCCACCGCGTACCCCGTGACCACCTCGTCGACGGCCAGCCGGTCCATTACGGTCGCGAGGTCCACACGCTGCGTCATCGGGTCAGTGTGGGGCTGCGGGAGGCCGACGCCAAGGGGCCGGTCGTGGCGGGCTCGCCGAAAACGCACGGCGGCGGCCCGTCAGTGACCGGAATACGCCTCCCGCTGCCGGACCACGACGAGGAACGCGTCGCTGTCCAGGTCCATCACCACCTCGGCCTGGACGCCCTCCCTCATCCGCTGCGCCGCGTACTCCTCGGCGGGCCAGCTTCCCCTCGGACTTCCGGCCGGAAAACGCTCCAGCACCACTCGACCCATTGGGACACCCCCTGCTGCTTGCCTTCAGGTCTCTCCGGGCACAACGACGCAAAGGCCGCCCGGGAACGTTCCCGGGCGGCCTGCGGTACACGCGAAGCGGTGATGGGGGGCGGTGCGGGGGGTCCCGCTAGGAGCCGGACTCGCCCGCGTGCGGGCTCAGCACGTCCGTGCCGATCAGCACGAACAGCAGGATGCCGAGGAGGATCCGGTAGATCACGAACGGCATGAAGCTCTTGGTCGTGATGAACTTCATGAACCACGCGATCACGGCGTAGCCCACGAAGAAGGCGATGACCGTCGCGAAGATCGTCGGACCCCAGGAGATGTGGCCCGGGTTCTCGACCACGTCCTTGATCTCGAAGGCGCCCGAGGCCAGCACGGCCGGGATGGCGAGGAGGAAGGAGTAGCGCGCCGCGGCCTCACGGGTGAAGCCCAGCAGCAGGCCGCCGGAGATCGTCGCACCGGACCGGGAGACGCCCGGGATCAGGGCCATCGCCTGGCAGAGACCGAAGATCAGACCGTCCTTGACGCCCAGCTCGCCCAGCGTCTTGCGCTCGCGGATCGCCCGGTGCCGGCCGCCCTCCTCGTCGCGGGCCGCCAGCCGGTCGGCGATGCCGAGGACGATGCCCATCACGATGAGGGTGGTGGCCGTCAGCCGCAGGTCACGGGCCGGGCCCACGATCGCGTCCTTGAACACGAGGCCGAGGACACCGATCGGGATCGACCCGACGATCACCAGCCAGCCCATCTTCGCGTCCTGCTCGGAACGCAGCGACCTGGTGTACAGGGACCGGAACCAGGTGGAGACGATCCGCGCGATGTCCTTGCGGAAGTAGATCAGCACCGCAGCCTCGGTGCCGATCTGGGTGATGGCGGTGAAGGCCGCTCCGGGATCGTGCCAGCCGGCGAACGCCGCGGTCAGCCGCAGGTGGGCGCTGGAGGAAATCGGGAGGAACTCCGTAAGCCCCTGGACGAGACCGAGGATTAGGGATTCGAACCAGCTCATGTCGGGGTGCGCTCGTCCTTGTGATCGTCGGGCAGTTCGCGTCCGATGCTAGGGCCCGTGCGAGGTGCCGCTGACCACAGGGGGGTGCTGGGGCATCAGTTCGTACGCCGTGACGGGCGTTCGAGGCGGTGCCAGGCGGTGCCGTTTGCGCCAGGCGACGGCTCCGCCGACCGCCATGGAGACGGCGATGAACCCGAACGCGGCCAGGAAGGCGGGCGATCCGGGGGAGGAGGAGCTGGCCCCCGCGATCACGTAGGCCGCGGTGTTCGGGATGACGCCCAGCCCGGTGGCGAGCAAGAAAGGGGACCAGCCGCAGCGCGACACGGCCGCGCAGTAGTTGGCCACCACGAACGGCACCCCGGGGAAGAGCCGCGCCGCGAGCATCGAGCGGAAGCCGTGCCGGCTGAGCTGGCCGTCGGCCGCCGCCAGCCAGCGCCCGCGCAGGAACGGACGCAAAGCCTCCTGGCCCATGACCCGGCCCAGGCCGAAGGTGATGCCCGCGCCCAGTACCGAGCCGCCGACCGCTGCCACCAGGCCGAACTGTGTCCCGAAGAGGGCACCCGCCGCCAGGTTCAGCAGGGGGCGCGGCACGAAGGCCGCCGTGCACACCCCGTACGCGGCCGCGAACAGCACCACCGCCGCACCGACCGGCAGCCCCGCCGGCCAGCCCTCCGAGAGGATGCGCTGGGGCTCGAACAGCAGCACGCACACCCCGGCCGCGACCAGCAGCACGACGAGCAGCGACAGCCGGGCGCGCGGCGCGAGGAGGAGGGACATTCCGGGAGGGTAACCGAGGTGTGCGGCGGCGCGCCGTAATCTGGGCCTCACCCGGGAGAACCCGGGGCGACGCCCTGGTCCGCGAGCGGTGACCGGCGTCACCCCCGCCCCACCCCCCGCTCGAACCGCCCGCTGCCACCGCGCGCGGCAGCGCGGTGCGCAAGGACCGCCGGGCGAACGGAAATTCGGTCGACGCGTCACGGGCGGTCCGGCAGGATCAGGGGCATGTCCCGGTACGCCTTCCTCGCAGCGCCGTCCGCAGTCGCGGACGCGCCGAAGGCTGCCGCATTCGCGGGCGCACCCGCCTTCGCCGCATTCGACGGCGCACGAAGCTGACCCTTCCCGGATCGTCCGGCGGACCCCGCAGGGGGAGGGTCGGTTCGGTTCAGGGGTCCCGTTCCAGCTTCGAGCTACGGGAAATCATCATGGCCAAGACGGCCTTCGTGCGGACCAAGCCGCACCTCAACATCGGCACCATGGGTCACGTCGACCACGGCAAGACCACCCTCACCGCCGCCATCACCAAGGTCCTCGCCGAGCGCGGCGGCGCCTCCTTCGTGCCGTTCGACCGGATCGACCGGGCCCCCGAGGAGGCCCGGCGCGGAATCACCATCAACCTCACGCACGTCGAGTACGAGACCGACACCCGGCACTACGCCCACGTGGACATGCCCGGTCACGCGGACTACGTCAAGAACATGGTCACCGGCGCCGCGCAGCTCGACGGGGCGATCCTCGTCGTCTCCGCGCTCGACGGGGTCATGCCACAAACGGCCGAGCACGTGCTCCTCGCCCGGCAGGTCGGCGTCAACCACATCGTGGTGGCGCTCAACAAGGCCGACGCGGGCGACCCCGAGCTGACCGACCTGGTCGAGCTGGAGGTCCGCGAGCTGCTCAGCGCGCACGGGTACGGCGGGGACACCGCGCCGGTCGTACGGGTCTCCGGGCTCGGGGCGCTGGAGGGCGACCCGCGGTGGACCGGCGCGGTCGAGGCGCTGCTGGACGCGGTGGACACGTACGTGCCGATGCCGGTGCGGTACACGGACGCGCCGTTCCTGCTCCCGGTGGAGAACGTGCTGACCATCACCGGGCGCGGGACCGTCGTGACCGGCGCCGTCGAGCGGGGCGGCGTACGCATCGGCGACCGCGTCGCGGTCCTCGGCGGCGACGGCGAGCCGGTCGAGACGGTCGTCACCGGGCTGGAGACCTTCGGGAAGCCGATGGAGTCCGCCGAGGCCGGGGACAACGTCGCGCTGCTGCTGCGCGGGGTCCCGCGCGACGGCGTGCGCCGCGGGCACGTGGTGGCCGCGCCCGGCAGCGTGACGCCCACGCGGCGCTTCACCGCGCAGGTGTACGTGCTCTCCGGGCGAGAGGGCGGCCGTACGACGCCGGTCGCCACCGGCTACCGGCCGCAGTTCTACATCCGCACCGCCGACGTGGTGGGGGACGTGGACCTGGGGGAGGCCGGGGTGGCCCGGCCGGGGGAGACGGTCACGATGACCGTCGAGCTCGGCCGGGACGTGCCCCTGGAGGCCGGGCTCGGCTTCGCGATCCGTGAGGGCGGGCGGACCGTCGGCGCAGGCACGGTGACCACCGTGCTCGGCTGATCCGGTCCCTCGTCGGGGCCCCCGATCGGGCCCCTGTGTGGTGACGGCGGCCGGGCTGCGTCAGACTGCCGTCACCACGGGCGAACGCGGAGGGCGGCTGAGATGAGCGGCGACACGGCACTGGTGCTGGGCGGCGGCGGGCTGACCGGCATCGGCTGGGAGTGCGGGATCCTCTACGGACTCGCCCGCGCGGGCGTCGACCTGGCCGCCGCCGACCTCGTCGTCGGCACCTCCGCCGGTTCGGTGGTCGGCGCCCAGCTGACCTCCGGGCTGCTCACCCCGCAGGAGCTGTACGAGCGCCAGCTCGGCGACGCCGCCGGGGAGAGCGCGGCGCGGCTCGGGGCCGGGCTGCTGGCGCGGTACGCCCTCGCCATGGTCCGCTCGCGGGACCCGAAGGCCTACCGGCAGCGGGTCGGCGCCATGGCCCTGGCCGCCCGCACCGCCGAGGAGGCGGAGCGGCGCCTGGTGCTGGAGGCCCGGCTCGTCTCGCACCAGTGGCCGGAGCGGCGGCTCGTCGTCACCGCGGTCGACGCGCACACCGGCGAGCCGGCCGACTTCGACCGGGAGAGCGGGGCCGGGCTGGTCGACGCGGTGTCCGCGAGCTGCGCGGTGCCCGGGGTGTGGCCGCCGGTCACGGTCGGCGGGCGCCGGTTCATCGACGGAGGCGTCCGCTCCGCGACCAATGCCGACCTGGCCGCCGGCTACGCCCGCGTGGTGATCCTCGCCCCGCTCGCCCTCGGCTCCGGGCTCGTCCCCTCGCCCGCCGCGCAGGCCGCCCGGCTGCGCCAGGCGGGGGCGCGGGTGCTGGTGATCACCCCGTCGGCGGCGGCGCGCAAGGCGTTCGGCCGCAACGTGCTGGACCCTGCCCGCCGGGATCCGGCCGCGCGGGCGGGCCTGGCGCAGGCGGCCGCTCACGCCGCCGAGGCGGCCGCCGTCTGGTCGGGCTGAGAACGGCCCGACAATGGTGGGGTGAGCGACGAACAGATCCCGGTGATCCGGGACGTGGGCCAGGGCACCGCCAAGCTGATGCCGGACGTGGACCGGGACCGGGCCTGGCTGCTGACCGTGGACGGCGCTCCGCAGTCGTACGTGGACCTGGACGAGCCGGAACACCTGGAGTTCGAGTACGTACGCCGCCTCGCGCACGTCCTGGACTGCGCGGCGGGACCGGGGCGCGCGCTGGACCTGCTGCACCTGGGCGGCGGCGCGCTGACCCTGCCGCGCTACGCGGCGGCGACCCGGCCGGGCTCCCGCCAGACGGTCGTCGAATTCGACGCCGCCCTGGTCGAGCTGGTCGCCGAGCACCTGCCGCTGCCCGAGGGCTCCGGGGTCACGGTGCACACCGCCGATGCCCGGGCCTGGCTGGAGGCGGCGCCCGCGCGGAGCGCGGACGTGGTGGTGGCCGACGTGTTCGGCGGCTCACGGGTGCCCGCGCAGCTGACCTCGGTGGAGTACGCGCGCCAGGCGGCGCGGGTCCTGCGGCCCGGCGGGCTGTACGCGGCGAACCTGGCCGACGGGGCCCCCTTCGCCTTCCTGCGCTCGCAGCTGGCCAACTTCGGGGCGGTGTTCACGGAACTCGCTCTCATCGCCGAGCCGTCTGTACTGCGGGGGCGCCGCTTCGGCAACGCGGTCCTGCTGGCCTCGGACGCACCGCTGGAGGTGGCCGCTCTGGCCCGGCGGTGCGCCGCCGACGCGTTCGCGGCCCGGGTGGAGTCCGGGGACCCGCTGGCCCGGTTCATGCGGGGCGCCGTGCCCGTGGCCGACGCCGACGCCGCGCCCTCCCCGGCGCCGCCGCAGGGCGCGTTCAGCCTGGGGTGACACGCTCCGGGGAGCGGGGGCCCGCCACGAAGACGGGGCCGGGAATCCCAATGGATTTCCGGCCCCGGTCCCGGGATGCGGTGGAGATCAGCTGCCGGTGAGGCGGACCGAGCTCGCGATCTTGTCGTAGGTCTCCTGGGTGACCTCACCCTGGACGCCGACCCGGCTGTGGAGGATCCAGCTGGAGAAGTCGCCGTTGGTGGTCCTGAAGCTGAAGGCCATGGCCCGGCCGTCGGAGGAGCACTTGTTCTCCTTCGGCAGGCCGGAGGCCGTCGCCGTGGCCACGTGCCCCTTGAGGCCCGAGGAGGAGGTGAACTCCTTGGCCTCGGAGACCTTGATGCTCTCCTTCGGAGCCTTCTGCGCGTAGGCGCCGACGACCCAGCTGGCGGCCGCGTTACGCGAGGCCTCGCCCGTGTCCTTGGCGCCCTGGGCACCCTTGGTGCCGGTGCCCGCCAGGCCGTAGGTCTCCTCGCTGCCGTTCTTGTCGGAGTCGAACTTGCACCAGTCCTCCTTGAAGTAGGCCGGTGCGGACATGCTGACGAACGGGCTGCCGTCGTTCTTGGTCTCGTCCGAGAAGCCGGTGATGACGCCCGAGCCGGCGACGTTCCACTCCGGCGGAACGTCGAACGCGGTGCCGTACTTGGGGTTGATGACCACCTTCCAGCCCGGGATCACGGGCTTGATGTCCTCGCCGGCGCGCGGGTTCGCGGCGCTGCCCGACGGGGCGGGCGCCGAGGAGGCGGGCGGAGCGGAGGAGGCGGGCGGCTTGTCGTTCGCCTCGGTGTTCTTCGTGTCGTCCCGGGTCAGCACGAAGGCCCCGGTGGCGGCGGCCGTCACGACGACCGCCGAAGCCGCCACGATGGCCACGGTCTTGGTCGAGAACGGGCTCCCGCCACCGCCCTGGGGCGGCTGGAGCTGCTGGGGCTGGCCCCAGGGCTGGACGGGAGGAACGCTCGGGGGCTGCTGGTACCCCGGCTGCTGGGGGTACCCGTAACCGGGCTGCTGCTCGCCGTATCCCGTCTGCTGCTGGTACGGGTTCGGCTGCCCCGGCTGTCCCGGCTGCTGCTGGTACGGGTTCTGTTGCGCGTCCTGGGGGTTGTTCTCGCCCCCGGGCGGCTGCTGCTGTCCTGGCCACATGGCCGGTAACGATAGTGGGCGAGGGCCCCGGGAGCCACGGCCGCCCCCGGCAGGGCTCTGGCCAAGGGTATGTACTCACGGGTAACATCGCGCGTCATGAGCGCAGACCAGATGAACGTGGGCGAACTGCTCGCCGCGACCGTGCCGATGGCCCGGACCCTGAACCTCCAGTTCCTGGAGACCACCCCCGAGCGCGCGGTCGTCCGGCTGCCGGACCAGCCCGACTTCCACAACCACGTCGGCGGCCCGCACGCCGGCGCGATGTTCACCCTCGCCGAGTCCGCGAGCGGCGCGATCGTCCTCGCCGCCTTCGGCGACCAGCTCTCGCGCGCCGTACCCCTGGCCGTGAAGGCCGAGATCGGCTACAAGAAGCTGGCCAAGGGCGTCGTGACCGCCACCGCCACCCTCGGCCGCCCGGCGGCGGAGGTCGTGGCCGAACTCGACGCGGGCGGACGCCCCGAATTCCCGGTCACCATCGCCATCCAGCGCGAGGACGAGGCCGTGACGGGCGAGATGACCGTCGTCTGGACCCTGCGCCCCAACGCGTAGCCGCCGGCCCGCGGGCGAGCGCGGAGACCGAGGTGGCCGAGGCCCCCGCCCCCGAGGGGCGGGGGCCTCGCCGTCGTCCCGGAGCCCAGCACGCGGCCCGGCGGGCCCGGAGACGCTCGGTCCCGCGCGCGGCCGGCGGGGACGCAACGGCGGAATACCTGTGACCGGTTCGTGTGGGCCGATAGAGTCCCCGGACGACGATGGAGGGGGTACCCGTGGCCAAAATCAACATCAGCCTCGACGCCGAGCTCGTGGTCGAGGTCATGGTCCTCGCCGGGGTCGGCTCGCCGCAGGACGCGGTGGAGGCCGTCGTACGGGACTACATCGCGCGCGGCCACCGCACGGAGGCGCGGGTCCAGCGCCAGGACGAGGCCCGCCGCGACGCCGACAGCGTGCCGCCCCCGCCGCAGGGCTGAACCTCGGCGCCCCGGTGGCGCGTCTGAACGGGCCCCGCAGGCCCCGCGGCGCACAGTGGGCGGGGGAGCGGGCCGGCGCGGGCCCGCTCCCGCCGGCCCACACCGCAGGGAGCGCCCATGAGCCAGGCCGTGTCCAGACGTACGGCGATGCGGCTGCTCGGAGCGGTGGGCGCGGCCCTCGGCACGGGCGGCTGCGTGGCCACCGTGCCGCCGGACGCGGCGCTGCGCGGGGCCTCGGCCGGGACCCCGGAGGCGCCCCCGCCCGCCGCCGGTCCCGGCAGCGCGGCCCGGGTCGACGCCCTGCTGGAGCGGCTCACCCTGGAGGAGAAGACCGCCCTGCTCCACGGCGCCCAGGACCCGGCCCCGCTCGGCCAGGCCGGCTACCTGCCCGGCGTACCGCGGCTCGGCATCCCGGCGCTGCGGCTCGCCGACGGGCCCGCCGGAGTACGGGTCGCGGCAGCCGCCACCGCCCTGCCCGCGCCCGTCCTGCTCGCCTCCGCCTTCGACCCGGCGCTGGCCCGCGAGTACGGCCGGGTCATCGGCCGCGAGGGCCGCGCACTGGGCCAGGACATCCTCCTGGCGCCCATGGCGAACCTCATCCGGACCCCGTACGCCGGGCGGAACTTCGAGACCTTCGCCGAGGACCCGCGCCTCACCGCCGACCTCGTCGCCGAGGTGGTCCGCGGCATCCAGGACGAAGGACTCGTCGCCACCGTCAAGCACTACGCCCTCCACAACCAGGAGCAGGGCCGCGACACCGTCGACGTGACTGCCGCCGAACAGACCCTGCGCGAGACCGAGCTGCGGGGCTTCGAGGCCGCCGTGGCCGCCGGAGCGGGCGCGGTGATGGCCGCGTACAACAAGGTCAACGGCGTCCACGCGGGCGAGAGCGAACCGCTGCTGGGCGAAGTGCTGAGGGAGGACTGGGGGTTCGACGGCTGGGTGATGTCCGACCGGGACGCCACCCACAGCACGGTCGCCGCCATCGGCGCCGGCCTCGACATGGAGATGCCCGCCGGCACCCACTTCGGGCGCCCGCTGCGCGAGGCGGTGCGCGGGGGCTCCGTACCCGAGGAGAGCGTCGACCTCGCCGTACGCCGGGTCCTCGGCACCCTGGACCGCTTCGGGCTGCTGGACGCCCGCCCCGCGCGGCGGCCCCCGCGCGACGCCGCCGCGGGGGCCCGGACCGCCCGTACGGTGGCCGCCGCCGGCGCGGTGCTGCTGCGCAACGAGCAGGAGACCCTGCCGCTGACCGGCGCGGCCGCCCGCTCGATCGCCGTCATCGGGCCCACCGGCCAGGTGCCCTTCGTCAGCGGCGGCGGCAGCGCGCACGTGGTCCCGGACGCCGCGGCCGCCCCGCTCGCCGCCATCCGCCGGCGCGCGGGCAACGGTTCCACCGTGCGCTACGCCCTCGGCGAGGACCTGTACGGGCGGCCCCTTCCCGCGCGGCTGCTGACCCCGCCGGCAGCCCTCGACGACCGCAGGGTGGACGCGGGGCGCGGCTGGAGCCACGAGGGGGAGTTCCGCCTCGCGGCGGACGACGAATGGACCCTGCTCGTCCACTACACCGGGCAGCGGCCGGGCGTCCGCCTCGACGGGGAGGAGCTGTTCCCCGTCCGGCAGGGCGTCGCCGAGTACTTCGCGGGCGGACTGCTCGGTACCGCGCCCGACGGGATGACGGTCCGCCGCCGCACCCTCGCGCTCAAGGCGGGCACCCACCGGCTCGCCGTCAACGCGCAGGGCGGAGCCGGGGGCCAGCGCTTCCGGCTGCGGCACACCACCGGCGCGACCCGGGCCGCGGACCTCGCCGAGGCCGTGAACACCGCCAAGGCCGCGCGCAGCGTGGTGCTGTTCGCCTACGAGGACGCCACCGAGGGCCGCGACCGGACCTCCCTCGCCCTGCCGGGCGGACAGGAGCAGCTGATCGAGGCCGTCGCCGCCGTGAACCCCCGCACCACCGTCGTCCTCAACACCTCCTCCAGTACGACCATGCCGTGGCTCTCCCGTACCGGAGCCGTCCTCCAGATGTACTACCCGGGCCAGGAGGGCGCGGGCGCCACCGCCGGGATCCTCTTCGGGGACACGGACCCGGGCGGCCGGCTCACCCAGACGTTCCCGGCCGGCGAACGGGCGACCCCGGTCGGCGGGCAGCCGCTGCGCTACCCGGGCGTGGGCGGCCGGCTGGAGTACGGCGAGGGCGTCCACGTCGGCCACCGCTGGTACGACGCGCAGCAGGTGGCCCCGCTGTTCCCCTTCGGGCACGGGCTCTCGTACACGACCTGGCAGTACGAGAAGCTGACCGTCCGGCCGGGCGGTGCGGGCGTTCCGGGCGGTGCCGGCGGGGAACGCGGCGGGCTGCGCGTGGAGTTCACCGTCCGCAACACCGGCCGCCGCAAGGGCACGGAGGTGGCCCAGGTGTACGTCGGCCCCTCCGCGGAGCTGAAGCTCGACCAGCCCGTGCGCGCGCTGGCCGGCTACCGCAGGCTCACCCTGGCCCCCGGCGAGGCGCAGCGCGTCACCGTCGACGTGGACGCTCGCGCGCTGTCGTCCTGGGACCCGGAGGAACACGCCTGGGTGCTGGGGACCGGCCGCCGGGAGGTGTTCGCGGGCCGTTCCTCGCGTGACCTGCCGCTGAGGTCAAAGGCGGTGGTGAGGAGCCGATAGGCTGCCCGTTCGGCGTGTCACAGGGGGCCCGCCGGGGACGACTCGGGAGGACGTACCGGTGCACATCCAGGAATGGCTGGAGACGATTCCGGCGGTCGCCATCTATCTCCTGGTGGGGCTGGTGATCGGGCTGGAGAGCCTGGGCATCCCGCTGCCCGGAGAGATCATCCTGGTGAGCTCGGCGCTGCTGGCCTCGCAGCACGGGGAGATCGACCCCGTGGTCCTCGGGATCTGCGCGATCACCGGGGCGATCGTGGGCGACTCGATCGGTTACGCGATCGGGCGCCGGGGCGGCAAACCGCTGCTGGAACGGCTCGGGCGGCGCTTCCCCAAGCACTTCGGGCCGGAGCACGTGGCCATGGCGGAGCGCTCCTTCGACAAGTGGGGCATGTGGGCCGTCTTCTTCGGCCGGTTCGTGGCGCTGCTGCGGATCTTCGCCGGACCGCTGGCGGGCGTGCTGCACATGCCGTACTGGCGGTTCCTGATCGCGAACGTCTTCGGCGGCATCCTCTGGGCCGGCGGCACCACGGCCGTCATCTACTCGGTCGGCGTCGTCGCGGAGCCGTGGCTGAAGCGGTTCTCCTGGATGGCGCTGCTGCTGGCCGTGCTGATCGGCATCACGGTGACGCTGGTGGTGCGCACCCGGATGAAGAAGGCGGCCGAGGCGGTCCGTACGGAGACGGCGGACGCGGCACCGGACTCCGGGGCGGCGCTCCCGGAGCCCGCCGCGTCGGCCCGCTCCGGCGGTTGACGGAGCTGAGCTGATACGGGGCCTACGCCTCCGCAGTGACGGCGGCGCTGTGCTGCTTGGCCAGCTCCACGTACATCGCGGCGTTCACCTTGATGCCCTCGCGCTCCTCCTCGGTCAGCGGGCGGCGCACCTTCGCCGGGACCCCCGCGACCAGTGAGCCGGGCGGGACCACCATGCCCTGCGGGACCAGCGCCTGCGCGGCCACCAGCGAACCGGCGCCGATCACCGCTCCGTTCAGCACGGTCGCGCCCATGCCGATCAGGCAGTCGTCCTCGACCGTGCAGCCGTGCACGACGGCGTTGTGGCCGATGGAGACCCGCTCGCCGACGGAGACCGGGAAGCCGGGGTCCACGTGGAGCGTGCAGTTGTCCTGCACGTTGCTGTCCGCGCCGAGCGTGATCGGGCCGCAGTCGGCGCGCAGCACCGCCGAGTACCAGATGCTCGCCCCGGCCGCCAGGGTGACGTCGCCGACCACGACGGAGGTGGGCGCCGTGAAGGCCGTGGGGTCGATGGCCGGGGTCTTCCCGCCCACCCCGGCGACGAATGCCGGGGCCGCCTGATGCGTCATGTCTGTTCTTCCTCTGTGCTTCGTCGGTGCTCGCCGTTCGGATGCCGCGCCTACCGGCACCGTAGGGCACGCGGCCCGCGGACCGGGTGATGGGGTGAACATCACAGGATCACCGCCCCGACGTGCGCCGTACGGCGCACTACCGTGGCCGGGTGCCGAAGAACCAGAACACGTTCTCATCTCTGACGGCCCTGCGCCGCAGGTTCGCGAACCGGGCGGTCCACGCCGGCTGGCGCTGGATGCAGCGGGCCGGCGCGGTCACCGCGCAGACCCCGGGGCGGTTGCGCTTCGGCGCGATCGGGCACGGCACCCGGCTCGCCTTCCCCCAGGGCACCGTCTTCGGTGAGCCCTGGATCCGGCTCGGCGACTACTGCATCATCGGCGAGCAGGTCACCCTCACCGCGGGCATGATGCCGGACCTCGACCTCGGCACGGAGCCGATGCTGGTCCTCGGCAACGGGGTCGTGATCGGCCGCGACAGCCACGTCATCGCCGACGCCCGGATCGCCATCGGGGACGACACCTTCTGCGGCCCCGGCGTGTACATCACGTCCACGAACCACAGCTACGACGACCCGCACCAGCCCGTCGGCAAGCAGTGGCCGCGCAGCGAGCCGGTCGAGATCGGCCCGGGCTGCTGGCTGGGCACGGGCGCGGTGATCCTGCCGGGCGCGCGGCTGGGCCGCAACGTCGTGGTGGCCGCGGGGGCCGTCGTACGGGGCGAGGTGCCGGACCACGCGGTGGTCGCGGGCGCCCCGGCGCGGGTCGTCCGGCGCTGGGAGCCCGAGACGGGCTGGCAGCCGCCGCTGCGCACCCCGGCGCCGGTCCCGATCCCGGACGGCATGACCCCCGAGCAGCTGCGGGGCCTGGCGGAGCTGGCCGAGGCCGAGACCGCGTAGGGGGTCTCCCGTCGATCAGACTCCCCTAGAGCGCCGGGATCTCGATCGCCGGGCAGCGGTCCATGACCATGCTCAGCCCCGCCTCGCGGGTGCGCTCGAAGGCGGCCTCGTCGATCACGCCGAGCTGGAACCAGACGGCCTCGGCACCGATGGCCGCCGCCTGGTCGGCGACCGGCCCCGCCAGCTCGCTGTTCACGAAGACGTCCACGACGTCCACCTTGAACGGGATCTCCTCCAGCGAGGCGTACCCGGGCTCCCCGTGCACCGTCTCCGCCTTCGGGTGCACGGGCACCACGCGCTTGCCGAAGTCCTGGAGGACCCGCGCCACCCCGTAGGCCGCCCGGTCCCGGTTGTTGGACAGCCCCACCACGGCCCAGGTGTCGCCCAGTTCGGTGAGGATCTTGCGGATGGTTGCCGGGTCGCCGTACACGTGTGCCGCCTCCTGAGGGTCTGGACCTGCCTGCTCTTCCGCATTCAACCGAAAGGACACATGTCCGATTCCCCGTAGACACCTCAGGGTCCTAACTCGTCAAGTGGGATGGGCATAGCCGCTGTGTAACCTGTCGATCTGTTCGAACGAGCAAGGGGGACGCCGGGGTGGACACCGAAGGAGCGCATGCTGCGATCCAGCTCCCTGAAGGCAATTGGTGGGACTGGGACGTGATCGCCTGGGACAGTGGGCAGCTCAGGCTTGCTGCCGGCTACGACCTGGCTTACCACCACGGCCTGGAACTGGTCTTCGGCGATCCGTTCTTCGTCTGCTGCCCGTCGGTGTTTCACGATCCGACCTTCCGTGCACCGACGGCGGACGAGCTCCTCAGAGTCACGCGTCAGGTCGGCGAAAAGCCACCCGTCGTGGTCGCCTTCGAGGCCGACGCGGGCGGGCAGGAGCCGGTCTCGTGCCTGATCGCAGCCGAGCGGTTCGATGTCGTCCAGGAATGGGTCCTGCGGTACTGGCGCGAGGATGTAGGCCCGGAGCAGCGCTTCGCCCCCTGGGTGCGGTCCCCGGACCAGCAAGCGGCCTCCAGCTAGGCGGCCGCTGTGCCCATCGGAGAAGGTGAGGTTGGGAAGGCCAGCTCCTCGTCATAATGCTGGCCCTGCTGGAGGCAGTGGTAGAGCTGGCCGATCATGCGGTTGAAGAGGTTGCGCTGGGCGGCGGCGTGCCAGTCTGCGTGGTTGTCGCGCCGGCGCCGGTAGTGGGCCTTGGCGCCGGGTGAGGCGGTGATCGCGGAGAACGCCCAGAGGTAGCCAGCGTGGTTGAGGCGGTCGTTCTTCACCCAGCGTCGGGTGATGCTGGACTTTTTGCCGGAGGCCCGTGTGATGGGGGACGCGCCGGCGTAGGCCTTCAGGCCGCGGGCGTCGGCGAACCGTTGCCGGTCGTCTCCGATCTCGGCGAGCACCCGGGCGCCGAGCTGGGTGCCGAGGCCGGGAAAGCTGAGGATGATCTCGGCGTCAGGGTGCTGAGGGAATGCCTCTTCGACTGCCTCGGCGAGGTTGTCGGCCGCGGTGCAGGCCGCCTCCAGCTGGACCAGGAGGGCGAGCATCTGCTTGCCGAGTGCGTCCTCGACCAGCTGCGGCTGGTGGGCCCAGTCTGCTCGGAAGACCTCGCGGAGCCGCTCGGCGTCGGCGGTGATGCCCCGCTGTCGGCCGGCCCGCTTGAGCGCGGCTTGGAGCTGGGTTCGCGTGAGGCGAGCGGCCTTGGCTGGCGTCGGGGCAAGCTTGAGGAGCTGGTGGGCCTCGGGGCGGCAGAGGCCGTTCTTCCAGGGTGCGAAGGCGGCGAGCGCGGCTGGGTAGTACTCGCGCAGTAGGGATCGGAGCTGGTTGGAGATCTGCTGGCGGTTCCACGTGGCGTCCTGCTGAGCCCGGGCGAGGACGGCGACGGCCCGGGCCAGGTCGCTGTCCTGGGGAAGCGGCCGGTGCGCGTGCATGTCGGTGCGGAGGATGTTTGCCAGCACCAGGGCGTCGCCGGGGTCGGATTTCTTGCGTGAGACGGAGTGCCGGTCGCGGTAGCGGGCCGCGGCCATCGGGTTGATCGCGAACACCTGCCGCTTCCCGGTCCGCAGCACCGCGACCAGCAGGCCTCGGGATGTCTCAATCGCGACTGGGATCGGGGACTCCTCCGTGTCGCCGTACTCAGCGAGTAGATCCAGCAGGATCTTGTAGCCAGTGGCGTCATCGGTGATGTGCCGCTTGGCCAGTAACTGGCCGCTGTCGTCGACCAGGGCGACGTCGTGTGTCTTCTCCGCCCAGTCGATGCCACAGTAGATCAAGATTCCCCTCCCGGTGTTCGGCTGTTTGTACTGGTCACGAGCTCATGCGGGACCACGCAGCGACCTAATCCCAGGACTCGACGCGAGGCCGGTCCGCCACCTCAGTAGCCGTTCGTGGCACCAGCTCACTCCGCGGGCCTCGGTCTATGCGGGAGCTCGGGGAGGCTCGGGCATCATGAGAGGTCACCGTGTAGTGGGCTCGCACCACCTGCAGCAACGAGTGAGGACTGCGTCTGGTGGTGGCGGCCAAAAGGACGCCGAACGTCGAACTGTCTAAATAGAGGCATCAAGTGCCGGGAGGTCAAAAGGCATCCGTTCGGCGTCCGTGTGGCCGCCACCACCAAGAGCGCCAGGACCGTCCACCGATCTACGGGAAGGCGTCGCAAGCCCGGGTGGAGCCAGATGTGACGGCCCTGGCGCTCGAACAGCCCACCCGGTTCTTCCTCCGGCCGGACTGCTCTTAACCACGGATTAGGGTGGAGCGGTGAAGGCAGACCAGTACGTGACGGTGGCCCGTGAGGGCGTGCACGAGTCCGAGATCAACCGTTCGCGGTTCCTCTGCGCGCTCGCGCCCGCCGCGACCGAGCAGGAGGCGCAGGACTTCGTCGCGCGCGTCCGCAAGGAGCACCCCACCGCCTCGCACAACTGCTTCGCCTACGTCATCGGCGCCGACGCCTCGGTCCAGAAGGCCAGCGACGACGGCGAGCCCGGCGGCACCGCCGGGGTCCCCATGCTGCAGATGCTCATGCGGCGCGACATCCGCTACGCCGTCGCCGTGGTCACCCGCTACTACGGCGGCGTGAAGCTCGGCGCGGGCGGTCTGATCCGGGCCTACGGCGGAGTCGTCGGCGAGGCCCTCGACGAGCTCGGCACCGTCACCCGGCGCCGCTACCGGCTGGCCACCGTCACCGTCGACCACCAGCGGGCGGGCAAGACCCAGAACGACCTGCGCTCCACCGGCCGGACCGTGGTGGACCTGCGCTACGGGGCGGCGGTGGAGATCGAGGTCGCCCTCCCGGAGGCGGAGCTGCCCGCCTTCGAGGCCTGGCTCGCCGACAGCACGGCCGGCAGCGCCACCCTGACCCTCGGCGGGGAGACGTACGCGCCCTGAGCGTCCTGGGGACGGGTTAGCGTAGAGGGGTTCAGCGAGCGGGAGACGACCAGGGGGAGACGGCATGTGCGGCGGGGCCGGCGAGTGAAGTTCCTGCACACCTCCGACTGGCACCTCGGCCGGTCCTTCCACCGCGTGAACCTGCTCGGAGCCCAGGCCGAGTTCATCGACCACCTCATCGAGACCGCCCGCGAGCACGAGGTCGACGCCGTCCTCGTCTCCGGAGACGTCTACGACCGGGCCGTGCCCCCGCTGCCCGCCGTCGAGCTGTACGACCGCGCCCTGCACCGGCTCGCCGAGCTCGGGGTCCCCACCGTGATGATCTCCGGCAACCACGACTCGGCCCGCCGCCTCGGCGTCGGCGCCGGGCTGATCGACCGGGCCGGGATCCACCTGCGGACCGACCCGGCAGGCTGCGCCGACCCCGTGGTGCTGGCCGACGTACACGGAGAGGTGGCGCTGTACGGGCTGCCGTACCTGGAACCGGCCCTGGTCAAGGACGAGTTCGGCGCGGCGAAGGTCAGCCACGAGGCGGTGCTGGGAGCGGCCATGGACCGGGTCCGGGCCGACCTGGCCACCCGCGCGCCGGGCACCCGCTCCATCGTGCTGGCCCACGCCTTCGTCACCGGCGGGCAGGCGAGCGACAGCGAGCGCGACATCGCCGTCGGCGGGGTCGAGGCCGTGCCCGCCTCCGTCTTCGACGGGGTGGACTACGCCGCCCTCGGCCACCTCCACGGCTGCCAGACGATCAACGAACGGGTCCGCTACTCCGGTTCCCCGCTCGCCTACTCCTTCTCCGAGGAGACCCACCGCAAGACCATGTGGCTGATCGAGCTCGGCGCCGACGGGGAGATCACCACCGCCGAGCGGATCGACACCCCCGTCCCGCGGGCCCTCGCGCGCCTGCGCGGCCCGCTCGACGCCCTGCTGGAGGACCCGGCGTACGCGGCGCACGAGGACTGCTGGGTCGAGGCCACGCTCACCGACCCGGTCCGCCCCGAGGATCCCATGGCCCGGCTCGCCACCCGCTTCCCGCACACCCTCAGCCTCGCCTTCGACCCCGAGGGCCGCGAGGAGGAGACCGGCGGCTCCTACGCGCAGCGCCTCAAGGGGCGCAGCGACCAGGAGATCGCCGAGGACTTCGTCGCCCACGTGCGCGGCGGCTCCGGTCGCGCCGACGAGGCCGAACGGGCCGTCCTCCAGGAGGCCTTCGACGACGTACGGGCCGACGACAGCCGCCAGGAGACCCACCGATGAGGCTGCACCGGCTGCGGATCACCGCCTTCGGGCCGTTCGCCGAACCCCAGGAGATCGACTTCGACGCCCTGTCCGGCGCCGGGATCTTCCTGCTGCACGGTCCCACCGGCGCGGGCAAGACCTCCGTCCTGGACGCCGTCTGCTACGCCCTCTACGGATCGGTCCCCGGCCCGCGCCAGGGCCCCGGCACCAGCCTGCGCAGCGACCACGCGGCGGCCGAGACCCCCACCGAGGTCACCCTGGAGCTCACCGCGGGCGGCCGCAGGCTGGAGATCACCCGCCGCCCCGAACAGGACCGGCCCAAGAAGCGCGGCACCGGCACCACCAAGGACAAGGCCCAGAGCTGGCTGCGCGAGCACACCGGCGAGGGCTGGGCGGCGCTCAGCCGCTCGCACCAGGAGATCGGCGAGGAGGTCGAGCAGCTGCTCGGCATGAGCCGCGAGCAGTTCTGCCAGGTCGTGCTGCTGCCGCAGGGCGAGTTCGCCCGGTTCCTGCGCGCCGACGAGGCGGCCCGCGGCCGCCTGCTCGGCCGGCTCTTCGACACCCGCCGCTTCGCCGCCGTAGAGGTCCTGCTCGGCGAACGCCGCCGGGCCGCCGAGGCCAAGGTGCGGGCCGGCGACGAGAAGGTCCTCCACACCGCCCAGCGCCTCGCCCAGGCCGGCGGGGACAGCGCCGACCTGCGGGCCTGGCCGCTGCCCGGGCACCAGCCCGGCGATCCCGGACTCGCCGCGGCCGTCCGGGCCTGGGCGGCCGTCGCGCGCTGCTCCGCCCGGGAGCGCCTCACGGTCGCCGAGTACGCGCTGGCCGCCGTCGAGGGCCGGCACGCCGCCGCCCGTCGGGCCGCCGAGGACGCCCGCGAACTCGACCGGCTCCAGCGCCGGCACGCGGAGACCGCCCGGCGGGCCGCCGTACTCGCCGAAGCGGGCCCCGAACGGGAGCGGGTACGGGGCCTGCTGGACCGGGCCCGGCGGGGCGCCCTCGTGGCACCCGCCCTGGAACTGCGCGGCGCGGCCTCCGGCGCCCACCTGGCCGCCGCGCACGCCGAGGCGGCCGCCCGCGCCGAGCTCCCGCCCGCCCTCGCCGAGGCGGGCACCGAGCAGCTGGCCGCCGTCGAGCAGCGGCTGCGCGAGGACCTGGGCGCGCTCGGCGCCGCCCAGCGGGCCGAACAGCGCAGCGCCGAGATCGGCCGCGAGCGGGCCGACCTGGAGCGCGAGGCCCGCGCGGCCGAGGAACAGCACCAGGAGTCCGCCGAGTGGCTGGAGCGCTGGGAGGCCACCCGGGGCGCCCTCCAGGAGCGCGCCGACGCCGCCCAGCAGGCCGCCACCCTCGCCGAGCAGCTCGCCGGGCGGCTGGAACCGGCCCGGCTGCACCTGAACGCCGCCCGGCGGCGGGACGAGCTGGCCGCCGCCGCGGAGCGGGCCGGGGCCGAACTGCTCTCCGTACGCGAGGAGTCGGCCGCCGCACGCGAGCGCTGGCTGGAGCTGAAGGAGGCCCGGCTGCGCGGGATCGCCGCCGAACTCGCCGAGGCACTGGTGGCGGGGGAGGCCTGCGCCGTCTGCGGGTCGGCGGAGCACCCCGCTCCGGCCCGGCCCGCGCCCGGCCATGTGGACCGCGCCGCCGAGGACGCCGCCCACGCCCTCTTCGAGCGGGCCGAGGAGGCCCGGGCCGCCGTCGAGCGCCGCCTCGCCGCCGTCGAGGAGGCCCGCACCGAGGCCGCGGCCGCCGCCGGGGACGCCACCACCGCCGAACTCCTCGACCTCACCTCGGACCTGAGCTCCCGGCACGCCGCCGCCCACGCCGCGGCCGCCGGACTGCACGCCGCGCGCGAACGGCTGGCCCGCGCCGACCGCGAGCACGCCGCCCGCAGCGCCGACCGGCTCGACTCCGAACGCCGGGCCGCCGCCAGGGTCTCCCGCCGCGAGGCCCTGGACCGGGAACAGGCCTCGCTGGAGACCGAGCTGGCCCGGGTACGGGGCGACGCGCCCACCGTCGCGGCCCGCGCCCGCACCCTGGAGGACCGGGTCCGGGTGGTCTCGGGAGCCGCGGGCGCGCTGCGCCGCGCCGAGGCCACCGCCGCCCGGCTGAAGGAGGCCGACGACCAGCTCGCCGACGCCGCCTTCAAGGCCGGCTTCGACACCGTGGAGGCCGCCTCCGACGCCGTCCTGCCCGAGTACGAACGCACCGCGCTCCAGCACCGGCTGGACGCCTGGCAGGCGGAGGAGGCCACACTGGCGGACCGCCGCGCCGAGGCCGGCACCGCCGAGGCCGCCGCCCTGCCCCCGGCCGAACCGGAACGGGCCGAGGCGTACGCGGTCCAGGCCGCCGCGAAGCTCCGTACGGCAGGCTCGGCCTTCGACGCGGCCCGGGTGCGCTGCGCCGAACTGGACCGGCTCTCGCGCCAGGCGGAGCAGGAACTACGCGCCCTGGGGCCGCTGCGGGAGGCCTACGACCGGGTGGCCAGGCTGGCCGGGCTCACCGCGGGCACCTCCGCCGACAACGAGCGCCGGATGCGCCTGGAGGCGTACGTACTGGCCGCCCGCCTGGAGCAGGTCGCCGCGGCGGCGACGGTACGGCTGCTGCGCATGTCCGGCGGCCGCTACACCCTGGTCCACTCCGACGCGCGGGCCGGCGGACGGGGCCGCTCCGGCCTCGGGCTGCACGTGGTCGACGCCTGGACCGGGAGCGAGCGGGACACCGCCACCCTGTCGGGCGGCGAGACCTTCTTCGCCTCCCTGGCCCTGGCCCTCGGACTGGCCGACGTGGTCACCGACGAGGCGGGCGGCATGCGGCTGGACACCCTGTTCATCGATGAGGGCTTCGGCAGCCTCGACGACCAGGCCCTGGACGAGGTGCTGGACGTCCTGGACTCGCTGCGCGAACGCGACCGCAGCGTCGGCATCGTCAGCCACGTCGCGGACCTGCGGTCCCGGGTCCAGGCCCAGCTGGAGATCGTCAAGCAGCGCGGGGGCTCCGTGGTGCGCCACCGCACGGCGGGGCTCACGGACTGAGCGGCCGCCGCCCGAGCGGGGACGAGTAGACAATGCTCGTGGTCACCGGGCCGAGGCCGGCGATCCGTCCGGTGACCTCCTCCAGGTGCGCCATCGAACGGGCGGCGACCTTGAGGACGAAGCAGTCGTCGCCCGTGACGTGGTGGGCCTCCAGGATCTCGGGGGTGGCGTCGAGGAAGTCGTGGAACGGCTTGTAGTTGCCGTGCGGGTAGCGCAGGCGCACCAGGGCGAGGATCGACTTGCCCAGCTTCTCGTGGTCGACCACTGCGGTGTAGCCGGTGATGACCCCGACCTCCTCCAGGCGGCGCACCCGCTCGGTGACGGCGCTGGCGGACATCGACACGGCGCGGGCGAGCTCCGTGAAACTGGCCCGGCCGTCCTGCTGGAGGACCTCCAGGATCCGCCAGTCGGTGGCGTCAGGGGAATATGCGGTCATGTGGCTTGTCTAGCAGGGGAATCCCCGGGGGAACAAGGGAAAGGCCGGGGAAATCCACTTCCGGAGAAGATCAACAGATCGTAGATTTTGAGCCATGACGACGACAGAGAACACCGCCGCCGCCCCTGCCGCCTCCACCACCTCAGCCGGCACCGCCACCTCCGCGGCCCCCGCCACCGCCAACCCCGTGCTCCGGGTGCCGCCGGCCTCCCCGGCCGCGGCCGCGGCCTACTTCGCCGCGAGCCTGGCCTTCCACGCGGACGTGTCCGATGTCGCCGCCGCCTTCAAGGCCCACCGCGAGGAGGGCGCCGAGCTCGGCTTCCAGCTGATCGACTCCCGCTCCACCCCGTCCTGGGACCAGGCCCACGTGCCGGGCGCCGTCCACCTGCCCACCGCCCTCATCCCCGAGCAGGCGGAGCGGATCCTGGACAAGAACGTCCCCGTGGTGACGTACTGCTGGGGCCCCGGCTGCAACGGCGGCACCCGTTCCGCTCTGGCGCTGGCCGAACTCGGCTTCCAGGTCAAGGAGATGCTCGGCGGCATCGAGTACTGGATCCGCGAGGGCTTCGAGGTCGAGACCTGGCAGGGCACCGAGCAGCGCGCGGAGGCCGACCCGCTGACCGCCCCCACCGACTCGGACGACTGCGGCTGCTGAACCGCCGCCCCGCACGCGGACGGGCCGCCCTCTCCCCCGGGGAGGCGGGCGGCCCGCGCGCGTGACGTGTCACCTGCGACCTGCGACCTGCGACTTGTCACGTGTGACCTGCGGCGCGTCCGACGTGCTGTGTGCCGTATGTCGTGTGCCGCGTGCCGCTGCCGTGTGACGCGGGGGATCAGAGCTTCGAGAGCTCGTCCACCAGGTCGTCCAGGCCCAGCGAACCCTGCGACAGCGCCGCCATGTGCCAGGCCTTCAGGTCGAAGGAGTCACCGTGCGCCGCACGGGCGTTGTCCCGGCCCAGGAGCCAGGCGCGCTCGCCGAGCTTGTACCCGATGGCCTGCCCCGGCATCGACAGGTAGCGCGTCAGCTCGCTCTCGATGAAGTCCGCCGGACGCCCGCTGTGCAGCCCGAAGAATTCCTGCGCCAGGTCCACCGTCCAGCGCTCGCCCGGGTGGAACGGCGAGTCCGCCGGGATCTCCAGGCCCAGGTGCATGCCGATGTCCACGATCACCCGCGCGGCACGCATCATCTGGCAGTCCAGGTAACCCAGGCGCTGCTCCGCGTCCTTGAGGTAGCCCAGTTCGTCCATCAGCCGCTCCGCGTACAGGGCCCAGCCCTCGCAGTTGGCGCTGACCCAGCCGACGGTGGACTGGTAGCGGGAGAGCTGGTCCGCTACGTGCGTCCACTGCGCCAGCTGGAGGTGGTGGCCCGGAACGCCCTCGTGGTACCAGGTGGAGACCAGGTCGTACACGGGGAAGCGGGTCCGGCTCATGGTCGGCAGCCAGGTGCGGCCCGGACGGGAGAAGTCCTCCGACGGGCTGGTGTAGTACGGAGCCGCCGCACCGCCCGGCGGGGCGATCATGGACTCGACCCGCTTGACCCGCTCGGCGAGTTCGAAGTGGGTGCCGTCGAGGTTCTCGATCGCCTCGTCCATCAGGCCCTGGAGCCACGTCCGGACCTCGTCGACCCCCTCGATGTGGGTGCCGTGCTCGTCCAGGTGGCGCAGCGCGTCCCACGGGCCGGAGCCCGGCAGGATCTTGGCCGCCTCCGCCTTCATCTCGCCGAGCAGCCGGTGGTACTCCGACCAGCCGTACGCGTAGGCCTCGTCGAGGTCCAGGTCGGTGCCGTTGAAGTAGCGCGACCAGCGGGCGTAGCGCTCGCGCCCCACCGTGTCCGGCGCGTCCGCGACGGCCGGGGCGTACACGTCGCGCATCCAGTCGCGGAGTTCGACGACGGCCGCCGTGGCGGCGGCCGCCGCCCCGTCCAGCTCCGCGCGCAGCCCCTCGGGCCCGTCGGCGGCGAACGCGCCGAAGTAGTCGCGGGCGCCGTCGTCGTCCTGGCCGGCCCAGGTGGTGAGCTGCTCGACGAAGGTGGCGGTCGGGCGCGGACCGCCGTACAGCCCGCGCTCCAGGCCCAGCGCGAGGCTCTCGCGGTAGCCGGCGAACGCGGCCGGTACGGCGCGCAGCCGCTCCGCGATCGCGGCCCACTCCTCGTCGGTGTCGGCGGGGGTCAGGGCGAAGACCTCGCGGACGGAATGGGCCGGGGAGTGGATGTTGCTGACGGCGCGCAGGCTCTCGTCGGCCTCGTGCACCGCGAGCTCGGCGGTCAGCCGCTCCCGCAGCAGGCGGGCGCAGCGGCGCTCGGCGTCGCTGTCCGCGCCCGGCAGCTTCTCGGCGTCGTCGAGGCGGGCGAGGGTGGTGCGGGACAGCTCGGCCGCCGCCGCGGAGCCCGCGGGGGAGAAGTCCGGGAGCTTGCTGGAGCTCGCGGCGACACCGAGGTAGGTGCCCGTGATCGGATCGAGGGCGATGAGTTCGTCGACGTATGCGTCGGCTACCTGGCGGGGCAGCCGGGTGGCGCTGCCGCTGTGGAGGATCTCTGACATGGGGCCATCTTCGTACGGCGGGTGTGGTCCCGTCATCACCGTTTACTGTCAACCTGCTGACCTGATCGGGACCAACGGTCCGGGCCCGGATTCCCTCCCGCGCGGTTCGGGGGAGCGGTCCGGGCCCGGATTCCCTCAGCGCTGCTACCGCGGGCTGCGCCGGCCGCCCGGAAGCTCGCCCGGGGTCTCGCGCGTCACCTCGTACGGCAGGCGGGAGCTGACCGGAGTCGCGTCCAGCCGGGCCGTGATCACCAGGGTGCCCTCCTCGATCTGGTAGTCGAGGGGGAGGCCGAGGCCGCGCATGGCGGCGACCATGCCGGTGTTGGAGGCCCGCGTGACGGCGTACACGCTGTCGCACCCGGCCTCGACGGCCATCGCGATCAGGCGGCTCAAGAGCTCGGAGCCGATGCCGCGGCGCTGCCAGTCGTCCTCGATGAGGAGCGCGACCTCGGTCTCGTCACCGTCCCACAGCAGGTGGCCGAGGGCGACCAGCTTGCCGGAGGCGGTGGTGGCGGCGAGGGTTCGGCCGAAGCGGGGGCTCAGCAGGTGGTCGAGGTAGCGGTCGGCGTCGGCGACGGGGCCGTGGTAGCGCAGCGACAGGGTGCGCTCCGAGCAGCGGTCGTGCATCGCGCGGGCGGCCGCCTGGTCGGAGCCGTCGGCGCGGCGGACGGTGATCTCGTTGCCCTCGGGCAGGGTCAGCACGTCCTGGCTGCGCGGGACGCGGGGGCCGAGCCGGGCGTCGAGCTCGACCAGGGCGCGGGCCCGGGCGAATTCGGTCGGGGTGAAGGGAAGGTAGGGCCGCTCCACGGTGATCGCGCCGCCGGAAGGGTCGCGCAGCCGCATGACGGTGGCCTCCAGGACCCCTTCGACCGGGGCGTCGGCGCCCGCGTTGGGGCGGCCCGAGAGGGTGGTCGCCGGGATCGAGTGGATGGTGCAGCGGCCGAGGAGCTGGCGCAGCGCGAGGGGGAGTTCGGCGGCGTCCAGGGCGGTGCGGGTGGCCAGGCCCAGGACGCGGGTCGGAGTGTCGACGAGGTCGTGGGCGTCGGCGCGCTCGATCCAGGTGCTGTGGCCGCCGGCCCGGGCGACTGCGCGGGTGAGCTCGGCGGAGGGCAACTGCTGCGGCGCGCGCAGCAGGAACTCGTCTACCGTCCCGCCCTCGGGGAGCGGGTGCGTCTGGAGGGTCAGGATGTCGACACCGTTACGGGCGAGGGTCGTGCAGAGCGCGGCCAGGGAGCCGGGTTCGTCCCGTACGGTCGTCCGCATGCGCCACAGCGCGGCGCTCGCCCCGGCCGCGAGGGGCGCGGCCGCGGGGTACGGCGCCGGAACCGTGGGCGCTGTGGTGCCCGGCGGCGGCGCATGGCTGTGGCGCCGCGCCCACCATGTGTGGAACGCGGCGGTCACCAGGAGTGCGACGGCCGAGGCGACCAGCAGGATCGGGCCCCTTGGACCGTGCACGACGAGGTTCGCGATGGCGTCGGCGACCGCGACGGCGCAGAACAGCGCGGCCAGTTCGACGAGGTCACGGCGCCAGTGGTGGCGGTGGTGGCGGTGGGCGGGGGCGGGGATGCGCTCAGTCATGCACATCACTGTGGCCCAGGGGTGTTGCGTGATCACGAACGATCTGTGACCGACTGGTTAAGTATCCATCTGGCCGATTTCATCCAGTTTTCTGGGTCCTGTCCGGAATTCGCGGTCGTCCGCGGGCGTCCGCGTTCGTGCCCGGGAGTCCGTACCGGTTACTGGTCCCTACTGGCCCACGCGCCCGGGACGGAGCGTCTTGGTGAAGAGCACCCCGCCGCCCTGGCGCCGCAGCCGGACGGTCAGTTCCCCGCCGGCCCCGTCGATGTCCACCTCTCCGTAGTACGGGGGGTTCTCCGAGGGGGACATGTTGGCGAGCGGAGCCGACTGGACGCACGCCGTCTCCGGGCCGAAGGTGGCGTCGAGTCGCCCGGCCGGGAAGCCGCCCGCGCCGATCGGGCCCGAGACGAACTCCCAGAAGGGTGCGAAGTCGGTGAAGGCGGCGCGCTCGGGGGCGTAGTGGTTGGCCGCGGTGTAGTGGACGTCGGCGGTGAGCCAGACGGTGCCGGTGATGCGCTGGTGCTTGATGTGGCGCAGGAGTTCGGCGATCTGGAGCTCGCGGCCCAGCGGGGCGCCGGGGTCGCCCTGCGCGACGGCCTCGAAGTTCGCGGCCCCGTCGGCGACCACGATGCCCAGCGGCATGTCGGCGGCGATGACCTTCCAGGTGGCGCGGGAGCGGGAGAGCTCGCGCCGCAGCCAGGCCAGTTGCTCGGCGCCGAGGATGCCGGTCCGGTCCTCGGTCTGCGTACCGGGGGAGTTGGCGTTGCGGTAGGTGCGCATGTCGAGCACGAAGACGTCGAGCAGCGGGCCGTACCTCATCACCCGGTACATCCGGCCCTCCGCGCGCCCGCCGCGCAGATCGGTGACGGGGAAGTACTCGCCGAAGGCCTGGCGGGCGCGGGCGGCGAGGGTGTCCGCGTCCCTGACCGTGTACCGGGGGTCGTCGATGAGCTGGCCGGGGTACCAGTTGTTGCGCACCTCGTGGTCGTCCCACTGGGCGAGGACCGGGACCTGGGCGTTGAAAGCGCGCAGGTTGCCGTCGAGCAGGTTGTAGCGGAAGTTCCCGCGGAACTCGGCGAGGGTCTCGGCGACCTTCGCCTTCTCCTCGGTGGTGATGTTGCGCCAGAGGCTGCCGTCGCGCAGGGGGACGGAGGGCTGGATGGGGCCGTCGGCGTAGATAGTGTCCCCGCTGAAGAGGAAGAAGTCGGGGTCGCGCTGCCGCATCTCCTCGAAGACGCGGTAGCCGCCGAGATCGGGGTTGATGCCCCAGCCCTGTCCTGCCAGGTCCCCGGACCACAGGAAGCGCACGTCCTGGCGGCGGGAGACGGGCGTGGTGCGGAAGGTTCCGTGGACCGGCTCGCTGGTGCGCCGCGGGTCTTCGGGGTCGGCCAGGAGCACCCGGTAGTGGACCTGCTGCCCGGGCGGCAGGTCGCGCAGGACGGTGGTCCCGGTGAAGTCGGTGGACGGGCCGAGGAGCGGGCCGCGGTGGCGGCGTACGGCGTAGCGGAACGATTCGCTCGGGGAGGTCTCGACGTACATCCGCGCCAGGCGGTCGGAGCGGGTCCAGACGGTGGCCGAATGGGCGGTGATCTCGCCGGACTGGACGCCCCAGGCCGCGCTCGGGCGGCCGGAACGGGCGAGGGCGGGGGCCCCGAGCACCGGTGTGGCGAGCAGTGCGGAGGACAGGGCGAGCGACCCGCCGAGGAGGGTCCGTCGGGTGTGCGGCATCGGTGCCATCGGTGCTTCTCCAGGGGCCGGCGGGGACGGGTCGGACCAGCGTGCCGCCGCACACCGGCCCGGTCGCGTCCGCCACGCGAACCGCGGATGAACAGCCGTCAGCGGCTCTGCCGTGGGGCTGGAGCTGTGGGGCTGGGACTGCGGCTGCTGCTGAGCGGCTGAGGTGCTCAGCCGTTTCGCTGCTCAGTCGCTCAGTCGCTCAGTCGCTCAGCCGATTAGTCGCTCAGCCGTTTCGCCGCTCCGGGCGGCGGGTGGTCAGGCGGGGAGGCGGCTCGTGCTGCGGGCCGTGTCCAGGATCACCCGGGCGACCAGCGCGGGATCGTCGTTCATCGGGACGTGACCGCAGCCGGGCAGCCGGACCAGCCTGGCGCCGGGGACGGTGTGCTTGGCGCGCACGCCCTGGCGGCGCAGCAGCAGCCGGTCCCGGCTGCCCCAGGCGATGGTGACCGGCAGCCCGGGGACGTCGTCGGTGAACCGTACGGAACCGCCCGCGGCGAGGGTCTGCGCGAAGCCGGTGGCATGGCGCAGGGCGAGGGTCTCCGCGACCACGGCCCCGGGCGAACGCCGGGCCGGGCGGGCGTAGATGGTCCCGGTGAGGGCGGCCCGGCCCGCGGCGCTGCGCGCGAGCCGCTCCACCGCAGGTCGGGGCAGCGCCTTGGCGCCCGCGCGCATCGCGAGGAGGGTGGCGAAGGCGTAGCGGCGTTCGCCCTGCGTCCAGAACCCGGCGGGGGAGAGGGCGGTGACCGAGCGGACGAGGCCGGCGCGTCCCATCTCGAGGGCGAGCAGCCCGCCGAGGGAGTTGCCCGCGACGTGCGGGCGTTCGACGCCGAGGGCCGTGCACAGCGCCCCGAGCGCCGGAGCGATGCTTGCCAGGTCGTACGGAACCCCGTCGGGCAGCGGCTCAGAGGCACCGAAGCCGGGCAGGTCGACGGCGATCACGTCGTGCTCGGTGGCCAGGATGTCGGTCACCGGGTGCCAGGCCTGGAGGTGATGGCCTATGCCGTGCAGCAGGAGAAGCGGTTCGCCCGCGCCCTTGCGCTCGTAGGCGACGGTGGCGGTGCGGGCGCCGAGCGGCGAATCGATCGTGAAGGAGACCGTGGCGGTCATGCTGCTCCTCGTCGGTGGACGCATGTGAGACAGGCTGTCAGTAGTGGCTACCGCCATCACTACCGTCCGGTAGCCCTTGACTACAAGCCTTCGGAGCGCACGAGAACATCCCATGAACGGCTTGATACGTATGCCCGGTCTGCCCGGCAAAGGGATAAGCATTGGTCTTGACCAAGGGGGTGCGCCGTCCTATCGTCGCAGGGATAGTGCAGGAACCTTTAATAAACAAGGGCGCGGAACTGCCGCTGGAACACGGCGAGTGCAGCGATGGCAGGAGGAGTCAGGGTGGGGACCACGCAGCTCGAAACGGTGCCGGAGCCGAAGTACTGGCACCTCAAGACCGTCCTCAGCGAGGCGCTCGACCAGGACTTCGCCGTGGGCGAGGTGCTGCCGAACGAGCGTGAGCTCGCCGCCCGCTTCGGAGTTGCCCGCGCGACCCTGCGCCAGGCCCTGGAGCAGCTGGAACTGGAAGGCCGTCTGCAGCGCCGCCGCGGGGTCGGAACCACCGTCGCCCCGCCGCGCGTCGGCGTGGCCGTCGGGACCGCGCAGCACAGCTGGCCCGGCGAGGGCGTCGACGGCTGGGAGCCGGTGGATGCGGCCGAGGGCGTGGCGCCCGCCGCCGTCGCGAGGCTGCTCGGTACGGGCGGCGCTTTCGCCGCCGATCAGCCGTTGCACACGGTGCGCCGGACCCGGGTCGCGCACGGCCAGGCCGTCGCCGCCGAGCTGCTGTACGTGCCGGCCGACTCCGTGCCCGGTCTGCCCGCCATCGAGGCCCCGGCCGGACCCGCCCGCGCCCGCGCCGTCCTGCGCGAACTGCAGCGGCTGGTCCTGGACGGCCAGGACCGCTCGGTGGAGCTGGGCTCCGCCCGCGCCGACGACGCCAAGGAACTCGACCGCCTGCCCGGCGCCCCGGTGCTCCTGGTCACCACCCGCTACTTCACCGCCGCGGGCACGGCGGCCGTCTCGGTCGCCACCTACCGGGCCGACACCTGCCGCCTCACCTTCGGGGACTCGGGCGCCGTCGAGATCACCCACGAACCCCGCGTCGCTTCCTGACGTTCGCGCTGTCGGCTGTCGGCTGTCGGCTGTCGGCTACTGGCTCTCGCCTGTCGGCTACCAGGGTGGCGGGTGTGGTGCCGGTGCTGTGCCGAGGCCGCCCGGTGATGCCGGGCGGCTCTGGAGCGGCCTCGCGGTGGCGGGGTCAGCGGCGGCGGGCCGTGACCGTCTTCTCCACGGCGAAGAGCTCCTCCTCGACGTGCTCCATCGCGAGCCGTAGCGCTCCGGTGGCCACCGCCGCCTCGCCGAGGAGGGACAGGGTCACCCGGGGCGGGCGCAAGCAGTAACGTTCCAGCTCCTGCCGCAGGGGGTCCAGGACCCCGTCAAGCCCGGCCGCCCAGCCGCCGACCACGACGAGCTCCGGGTCCATGGCCAGGACCAGCGCCGCCACGTCGTGCACCAGCCGCTGCAGGAACCGCTCCACGGCGGCCACGGCCCGCTCGTCGCCCCGCTTGGCCATCGCGAAGACCTCGGCGACCGCGGGCTCGTCCAGCGGGTGCAGCGGTTCGCCGGTGGTCGACAGCAGTTTCTCCGGCGTGACCTCGCGGCCCAGCAGGTGCAGCGCGCCGATCTCTCCGGCCGCCCCGCCGAAGCCCCGGTGCAGCCGTCCGCCGATCAGTGAACCGGCGCCGGGGCTGAGCCCCGCCATCACGAACACCATGTCGTCGGTGTCCCGCGCGGCCCCCTTCCAGTGCTCAGCGACCGCCGCCGCGTTGGCGTCGTTCTCCACCTGCACCGGGCAGCGGAACGAGCGCCGCAGCCGGTCCCCGAGCGGCAGCCCGGTCCAGCCCGGCAGCGCCGTACCGAGGCGGACCGTACCGTCGGCCTCCACGATCCCGGGGCTGCCGACCCCGACCGCGCGCAGGGAGTCCCGGGGCACACCCGCCCGGCGCAGCAGGTCGGCGACCGCCGACCGCACCCGTTCCAGGCGCTCGTCGGCCGAGGCCGTCTCGGCGACGTCCTTGGTACCGGCGCCGATCACCCGCCCGTCCAGCCCGGACAGGAGCACCGCGATCCGGTGCGAACCGATCTCGATGCCCAGCAGATGCCCGGCCTCGGCCCGGAACCGGAAGCGCCTGGCCGGTCGCCCCTGCCGCCGCGCACCTTCTTCCGCGTCGGCCTCGACGACGAGACCCGTCCCGATCAGCCCCTCCACGACCCCCTCGACGGTGGGCCGGGAGAGCCCGGTCACCCGGGTGAGGTCGGTGAGGGTCGGTGATCCGGCCGCGCGCAGTGCCCTCAGGACCACGGCGGAATTGATCCGCCGGAGCAGGGAGGGGTCCCCGCCGGTCAGCTGCCCCAACGTGTGTCCTCCCAGCTAGCGAGCTTGTCAGCCGGATCGTACTGCCCACCGGCTGCGGCGGCGAGAAGCAGCCCCCCATCGGCCGGAACCGGTCTCCCTCAGGCCGGGGCGACGAACCCCGACTCGTACGCCGTGATCACCGCCTGCGTCCGGTCCCGCGCTCCCAGCTTCGCCAGGATCGCGCTGACGTGCGACTTCACCGTCTCCGCCCCGATGATCAACTGGGACGCGATCTCGACGTTCGTCAGACCCCGCGCCATGAGCCGCAGGACCGCCTCCTCCCGCTCGGTCAGCGCCGCCCGCTCCAGCACCGCCCTGGCCTGCCGGTTCCCGTACTCCGCGGCCAGGGCCCGCACCGCCGCCGGGAAGAGCAGCGTCTCGCCCTCCGCCACCAGCCGTACCGCGTGCACGATCTCCGAAGGCCGGGCGCGCTTCAGGAGGAACCCGTCGGCGCCGGCCCGCAGGGCCTGGTACACGTACTCGTCGTTCTCGAAGGTGGTCACCACGAGGATCTTCGGCGGGGCGTCCACCGACCGCAGGACAGCCCGGGTCGCCTCGATGCCGTCGAGCAGCGGCATCCGCACGTCCATCGCCACGACGTCCGGCCTCAGCTGCCGTACGAGCGGGACGACGGAGGCACCGTCGGCGGCCTCGCCCACGACTTCGATATCGGGCTGGGCATCCAGGACGGCACGCAGACCCGCGCGCACCAGGGGTTCGTCATCGACGATCAGTACGGTAACCGGCATCCGGTCAGCGTATTCGCTCCAGCGGGAGCCGTGCGCGCACCCTCCAACTGCCCTCGTGCGGACCCGTTTCGGCCTCCCCGCCGAGCAGCGCGGCCCGCTCCCGCATGCCGCGCAGGCCGCTGCCGCGGCCCGTCATCAGCGCGGGACCCGCCGGGAGCGGGTTGGTCACCTCCAAGTCCAGCCTGCCCACCGCCATTTCGATCCGTACCCGTACCGGAACCGGCCCGCTGTGCCGCAGTACGTTGGTCAGTGCCTCCTGGAGGATCCGGTACCCCTCCCGGGTGACCGGGCCCGGCAACGTCTCCAGCGGCCCGGACAGTTCGGCGTCCACCGAGGCGCCGGAAGCGCGCGCCGACTCCAGCAGCCGGTCCGCGTCGGCCAGGGTGGGGCGCTGGGAGGGAGGCTGCGCGGACTCCCGGAGCACCAGCAGCACCCGCTCGAGATCCTCCATCGCGGCCCGTCCGGTCTCCTCGATCGCGCACAGCGCGCGCTCGGTGAACGCCGGGTCGCCCGCGGCTCGGGCTGCTCCCGCCTGGACCACCGCCACCGTGAGTGCGTGCCCGATGGAGTCGTGCAACTCCCGTGCTATCCGAGTCCGTTCCAACAACTGCTCGGTGCGCGCTTCCAGCGCGCTGAGCCGCTCGGCCGCCGAAGGGCCCAGGAGCCTGCTGGCGATGGCCGTGACGGCTTGGCCGAGCAGCACCACGATGACCAGCAGCAGGATCAACGGAACCGGCACGAGGAGGATGGCCAGCCAGCGAGGCGGGATGAAGGGCAGGATCACGACGTCCGCCCCGAGCGAGCGCCCGGCGCCGGTGACGGCGAGTTCCAGGGCCATCATCGGCAGCCACACGGTCGCCAGCGTGGCCGCGCCCGCCAGCACGAGACGTATCTCCAGCCAGGCGACGGTGCGCCAGCGGTCCGCCCAACGCCCGGACGCCGCCGTGCTGATGGAACCGTCGTGCCGGCCCCGCTCGTGCGGGGTCAGGAGGAACTGGGCCTGCAAGCCCTCGGCCAGCCGCACCCATGGGACGAGCCCGAACGGGGCGACGATCAGGGCGGGCATCCAGGGCCATGCGGGCTCTATGAAGAGCCAGATGGACACGATCAGGATCGGTACGAGCAGGTGGAGCCAGCGTGTGTACGTGACCCCGCGAAGAGGAGCACGAAGCAGTCGGTACATGGCTTCATCCTGGCAGTTGGCAGATGGGCGGCGTCTCCCCCGTGCGGGGGAGACGATCCCCCCGCGTGGGGGAGGTCAGGGGGTGTGGCCGACGGCGAATCTTGAGACATGAACCGCATCGAGATCCGAGACCTGACCAAGGAATACGGCGCCACCCGCGCCGTGGACCACCTCACCTTCGACGTCCTGCCCGGCCGCGTCACCGGATTCCTCGGGCCCAATGGGGCCGGCAAGTCGACCACGATGCGGCTGCTGCTGGGGCTCGACCGGATCACCTCCGGGACGGCCACCATCGACGGTCGGCAGTTCACGGCATACCCCGATCCTCTCCACCGGGTCGGCGCGCTCCTCGACGTCCAGGCGATCCACGGCGGCCGGAGCGCGCGGAACCACCTGCGTTTCCTCGCCGCTTCGAACCGGATCCCGATGCGCAAGGTGGAGGAGGTGCTGGAGCGCAGCGGCATAGCCCCGGCCGCCGATCGCCGGGTCAAGACCTTCTCGCTCGGCATGCGCCAGCGGCTCGGCATCGCCGCCGCCCTGCTGGGCGATCCGGGGGTCCTGCTGCTGGACGAGCCGACCAACGGGCTCGACCCCGAGGGCATCATCTGGATCCGCGAGCTGATGCGCGGACTGGCCGCCGAAGGGCGGACCGTCCTGGTCTCCAGCCATCTGATGTCCGAGACCGCCGCCCTGGCCGACCATCTGATCGTGCTGGGACAGGGCAAGCTGCTGGCCGACACCTCGATGGAGGCGTTCATCGACGCGCGCAGCACCCCACGAGTGCGGCTGCGCACCTCGGACCCGGCGCGCCTGCGGGCCGCCCTGGCCCGGGACGGCTTCGAGCTGATCAGCGTCGACGGCGGGCGTTGGACCGTCGACGGCATACAGGCGGAGCAGATCGGCAGCATGGCCGCCCGCGAGGGCATCCCGATGCTGGAGCTCGCCGACGAGCGGGCCTCACTGGAACAGGCCTACCTCGACCTGACGGCTGACCACGCCCAGTTCGCCGCCACCCACTGACATACCGACCACTCGTCCCGGAGGCCTTGCCATGAGCGTCGCTCTGCCCACCTTGCCCGTCCTGCACTCCGAATGGATCAAGATCAGATCGCTTCGGGGTACGTTCGGCGCCCTGATAGCCATCCTCGCCACCACCGTCGGCATCCAGGCGTTCACGGCCTGGGCGATAGGGACGGCGGAGGCAGGGAGCATGGGCGACGATCCACTCTTCGCGGCGTACTACGCCGTCAACTTCGGCCAGGTAGCGGCCATCGCCTTCGGGGCCAACGCCTTCTCCGCCGAATTCCACAACGGGGCCCTGCGCACCACCTTCGCCGCAGTGCCGAACCGTAGTCGGTTCTATCTGTCGAAGATGGCCGTCATCGGCGGACTCGCCTTCCTGGCGGGTCAGGTGACGGGGCTGCTCACCTTTGTCGCCGGGCAGGCGTTCATGGGGCAGTACGCCCTGGAGCTCGGCGCCCCGGGCACCGTGCGGTCGATCATCGGATGCGGTCTCTACCTGACGGTCATCACGTTGTTCGCGGCTGGCCTGACGGCGATCCTGCGCAGTGGTGTCGCCGTGCTCAGCATTCTCGTCCCCTTCGTCCTGCTCCTCTCCTTCGTCATCAGCGGGGCCGCCAGTGACATCGGCCAGTTCATGCCGGACAAGGCCGGGCAGATGGTGTTGCGGAGCGAGTCGATAGGCGGCGTACTCGGCCCGTGGACCGGGATGGGTGTGGCGATGCTGTGGGCCGCGGCGGCGGTGATCGGCGGCTGGGTCGCGGTGCGCCGGCGGGACGCGTGACGCCGGGCCAGTTGTCAGTGGTGGTCGGGATACTGACGGTATGACCACGGCAGAGCATCTCGACACGATCGACCGGCTCCGGGTGACGGATTTTCCGCCCGAGCCGGTCCGGTCCGGTGGGCGGAGCAGCGGTCCGGGTTACCACCTGGTAGAGGTCAGCCGGGCCGCGGACCTCGGTGAGGACGGCGGAGCCGGCCGGGGCGAGGCGATCGACCAGACCAACGCCGAGTACGGGGCACTGACCCAGGCCCTGACCGGCCGGTGGGGGGAGGCGCAGGTGTTCAGCGTGATGTCGCTCAGAGCCAGGGGGCTCGAGGGGGAGGAGATACCGGCGCCCTGGGACAGGGTGAGCAGCAGCACCGACCACGTGCACGCGTGGCAGGCGGAGGGCTGGTGGCTCGTGGCCTACGTGGCGCAGTGGGACGGCGGTGAACCGTACGCGCTGATGGCAGGGGTCACGGTGATCGACCCGCCGTAGCCGGGGCGGACGGCGGGGCAGGGTGGCGGGGTCAGACTGGCCGGGGGCCGGGGGCCGGGGGGTGTGGTGGCCGGGCCTCGCCTCCAAATGGGTGGCGGCACAACGATTCTTCGAGCATCGAAAGGGTGATGGGGGCGTCGCGCTCCCTCTCGGCAAAGCAGCATGGGGCCGTCTGAATTGCCGCTTTGAAGGAGTCACTTTCATGCTTGGTCGTCGTTCCGTTCCCGCTGCTCTCGGAGCAATTGCCCTCGTGCTGGGGCTGGGCGCGGCTACCGCCCCCGCAGCCGTTGCCGCTCCTTGCGGTTTCTACGAGACGGGCAGTGACGCGTACTACAACCACTGCACGGGCGATGGCTCCCGGGTCGTGATCGAGGTCGAGGTGTGGGGGCCCAACTACGAGAAGTGCGTGGGGCCGGGCACCACATGGCTGGGGTCGGCGAAGAAGATTGACGGCGCCCACTACGTCCACCGCACCTGCTAGCCCCTTCTCGCTCAGGCCTGGTCAGGGCTCGAACAGGGGGAGCGGTCAGGAGGCGTCGGGGGATTCCGCGGCCGCGCGGAGGCGGGCGTACTCCTGGGCCATGGTCTCGGCGGTCCAGTGGGCGTTGAGGCCGCTGGGGTTGGGGAGGGCCCAGATGCGGGTGGAGCCGATGGTTCGTTCCTGGGGGCCGATCTGGGCCTTCCTCTCGCCGAAGGCGGTGCGGTAGGCGGTGACCCCGACGACTGCCAGCCACTGGGGGCGCAGGAGTTCCACCTTGGCCGTCAGGATGCGGCCGCCCTCGCGGAACTCCTCGGCGCTCAGTTCGTCGGCGCGCGCCGTGGCGCGGGCCACGACGTTGGTGATGCCGAGCCGGTAGGTCAGCAGTTCCTCCTGCTCCGCGGGGGCCAGGCGGCGCGGGGTGAAGCCCGACAGGTGCAGGACGGGCCAGAAGCGGTTGCCGGGGCGGGCGAAGTGGTGGCCCGTTGCGGCGGAGAGAAGACCCGGGTTGATCCCGCAGAACAGCACGCGAAGACCGCCCGCGACCACGTCCGGGAGGACGCGGTCGCGGGCGGCGGTCAGCTCGTCGGGGGTCAGAGGATCGACCCCGGCGCGTACCCGGCGGCCTCCGGGTACTGCTTGGCGATCGCTTCGATGCGGGAGACCACCGCGGCGACCTGGTCGCCGGCGGCGCCCGTGAAGGACAGCTTGTCGGCCATCAGGGCGTCGAGCTGGGCCCGGTCCAGCGGCATCCGCTCGTCGGCTGCCAGCTTGTCCAGCAGCTCGTTGCGCTCGGCGCCCTGCTCGCGCATGGCGAGTGCGGAGGCCACCGCGTGCTCCTTGATGACCTCGTGGGCGGCCTCGCGGCCCACCCCGGCCCGCACCGCGCCCATCAGGACCTTGGTGGTCGCGAGGAACGGCAGGTAGCGGTCCAGTTCCCGGGCGACGACCGCCGGGAAGGCGCCGAACTCGTCCAGGACGGTCAGGAAGGTCTCCAGCAGGCCGTCGAAGGCGAAGAAGGCGTCCGGCAGGGCCACGCGGCGGACCACGGAGCAGGAGACGTCGCCCTCGTTCCACTGGTCGCCGGCCAGCTCGCCCGTCATCGAGGCGTAGCCGCGCAGGATGACCATCAGGCCGTTCACGCGTTCGCAGGAGCGGGTGTTCATCTTGTGCGGCATCGCGGAGGAGCCGACCTGGCCGGGCTTGAAGCCCTCGGTGACCAGCTCGTGGCCGGCCATCAGGCGGATCGTCTTGGCGATCGACGACGGAGCGGCGGCCAGCTGCACCAGGGCGGTGACCACGTCGTAGTCGAGCGAGCGGGGGTAGACCTGGCCGACCGAGGTGAAGGCCTGGGCGAAGCCGAGGTGGGCGGCGATGCGCTGTTCCAGGTCGGCGAGCTTGGCGGCGTCGCCACCGAGCAGGTCGAGCATGTCCTGGGCGGTGCCGACCGGGCCCTTGATCCCGCGCAGCGGGTAGCGGGCGAGGAGGTTCTCCAGGCGGTCGTAGGCGACCAGCAGCTCGTCGGCGGCCGTCGCGAAGCGCTTGCCCAGGGTGGTGGCCTGCGCGGCCACGTTGTGGGAGCGGCCGGCCATGACCAGCTCGGCGTGCTCGCCCGCCAGCTTGCCGAGGCGGGACAGGACGGCGACCGTGCGGTCACGGGCCAGTTCCAGCGAGAGCCGGATCTGGAGCTGCTCCACGTTCTCGGTCAGGTCGCGGGAGGTCATGCCCTTGTGGACGTGCTCGTGACCGGCGAGGGCGTTGAACTCCTCGATGCGCGCCTTCACGTCGTGCCGGGTGACCTTCTCGCGCTCGGCGATGGAGGCGAGGTCGACCGTCTCCAGGACGCGCTCGTAGTCGGCGAGGGCGGCGTCCGGAACCTCGATACCGAGGTCCTTCTGGGCGCGCAGCACGGCGAGCCACAGCCGCCGCTCCAGCGTCACCTTGTACTCGGGGGACCACAGGACGGCGAGCTCCGCGGAGGCGTAGCGGCCGGCCAGGACATTGGGGATGCGGGGCTTGGCTGTCACGTGTAGGGATTCTACTTGGGCCGCGGCTGTGCGTTTACGCAGGTAGGGACCCCGGCTCCGATTGTGCCTTGCTACGAGAGCCGCTCGCCCCCGGAGGCCTCGTACGGCAGCAGTTCCGGGCGCTTGGCGGGGCGGCCGTCCCCGGAGGAGCGGCCCGTCAGGCGGCGGCCGACCCAGGGCAGCAGGTGCTGCCGGGCGAAGCTCAGGTCCTGGGAGCGGCGCAGGGCCCAGCCCGGGGGCGCGGAGGCGGGAAGTTCGGTGCGCCAGTCCGCCTCGGGCGGCAGGCCCAGGGACTGCCAGACGGCCTCCGCCACCCGGCGATGCCCCTCGGCCGTCAGGTGCAGCCGGTCCACGTCCCACATCCGCGGATCCGCGAGCGCGGCGGCCCCGTACAGGTCCACGACCACGGCGTCGTGCCGGGCGGCGAGTTCCTCGATGAGGGCGAAGAGCTCCTCCATGCGCGGACGGAAGCGTTCCATGACCGGCCCGTTGCGCCCCGGGGAGCGCATCAGCACGAGCTTCTTGCAGGAGGGGGCCAGCAGCTCCACGGCCTCTTCCAGGTGCCCGCGGACCCGGCCCATGTCGACCTTGGGGCGCAGCGTGTCGTTCAGCCCGCCCACCAGGCTCACCACGTCGGCCCCCATGGCGGCCGCCACGGGCACCTGCTCCTGCGCGATCTGTCCGATCAGCTTCCCGCGGACGGCGAGGTTCGCGTAGCGGAAACCCGGCTCGCACGCGGCGAGCCGGGCGGCCAGCAGATCGGCCCAGCCCCGGTAGGAACCGTCCGGGAGCAGGTCGGACATGCCCTCGGTGAAGGAGTCGCCGACCGCGACGAAACTGGTGTAAGAGGCATTCATTTCCATGGCGGAGCGATGTTACCGCGCGGTACCCCGGCCCTGCAGGGCCGGGGACCCAGGACGTCTCTTTCGGACTTGTCGGCCGGGGGAGACGTCCTGGCTGGACGCGGCTACGCCGACGCGGGCCGGCCGAACAGCTCGCGCAGCACGTCCTCCATCGTGACCAGGCCCGCCATGGTCCCGTCCGCCCCGAGCACGGCCGCCAGATGGGTGCGGCTGCGCCGCATGGCGGTCAGTACGTCGTCCAGAGGAGTCTCCGCGCGGACCTGGGCGATGGGCCGCAGCGCCGACAGCGGGAACGGTTCGTCCCGCTCCGGCCCGTCCGCGTCCAGGGCGTCCTTGACGTGCAGGTAGCCCAGGATCCTGTGCTGTGCGTCGACTACGGGGAAGCGGGAGTAGCCGGACGTGGCCGACAGCCGCTCCAGGTCGGCCGGAGTGATGCCCAGCCATGCGGCGACCACATGGTCCGCCGGCAGCACCACATCGGTGACCGGCCGTCGGCCCAGCTCCAGGGCGTCGTGCAGCCGCTCGCTCGCCCGGTCGTCGAGGAGCCCCGCGTCGCTGGAGTCCTTGACCATCCGGGCCAGCTCGTCGTCCGTGAACGTGGCGCCGACCTCGTCCTTCACCTCCACCCGCAGCAGGCGCAGGAGGGCGTTGGCGAAGGCGTTGATCGCGAAGATCACCGGCCTCAGCGCCCGCGTGAGGGTCACCAGGGGCGGCCCCAGCAGCAGGGCGGTGCGCACCGGCTCCGCCAGGGCCACGTTCTTCGGCACCATCTCGCCGAACAGCATGTGCAGGTACGTGGCCAGCGCCAGCGCCACCACGAAGGAGATCGCGTGCGTCAGGCCCGCGGGCACCCCGACCAGGTCGAACAGCGGGGTCAGCAGGTGCGCGATGGCGGGCTCGGCCACCACGCCCAGCACCAGGGTGCACAGCGTGATGCCCAGCTGCGCCGCCGCCATCATGGCCGACACGTGCTCCAGGCCCCACAGGACGGCACGGGCCCGCCGGTCGCCCTCCTCGGCGTACGGCTCGATCTGGCTGCGCCGGACCGAGATCAGCGCGAACTCCGCGCCGACGAAGAAGGCGTTGACGACCAGGGTCGCCAGGCCGATCAGCAACTGGATCGCGGTCATCGGTCCCCCTCCGCACCCTGGTTCTCGGCCGGTCCGTCCGGCGCGTGCAGCAGCACCCGCGCGGCCCGCCGCCCGCTGGCGTCCACCACGTCCAGCCGCCACCCGTCCAGCTCCAGGCTGTCGCCCACGGCCGGGATCCGGCCGAGCTCGGTCGCTATCAGGCCGGCCAGGGTCTCGTACGGGCCGTCCGGGACGCGCAGTCCGATCCGCTGGAGCTGGTCGGTGCGCGCGGCGCCGTCGGCGGAGTAGAGCAGCCGTCCGGAGGCGTCCGTACCGGCCGGGGCCAGGTCAGGGGTCTCGTGCGGGTCGTGCTCGTCGCGGACCTCGCCGACGACCTCCTCGACGATGTCCTCCAGCGTGGCCACGCCGGCCGTGCCGCCGTACTCGTCGATGACCACGGCCATCGTGCGCTTGCCCGACAGCCGGTCCAGCAGCCGGTCCACGGTCAGGGACTCCGGTACGAGCAGCGGCTCGCGCATCAGGTGCGACACCGGGGTGCGGTGGCGCTCCGGCGCGGGCAGGGCCAGTACGTCCTTGATGTGGACGGTGCCCACGACGGTGTCGAGGCTGCCCCGGTAGACCGGGAAGCGGGACAGGCCGGTGGCCAGCGTCGCGTTCGCCACGTCCTCGGCCGTGGCCTGCGCGTCGAGGGCGGTGACCTGGACGCGCGGGGTCATCACGTTCTCCGCGGTCAGGTCGGCCAGGTTCAGGGTGCGTACGAACAGCTCGGCGGTGTCCTTCTCCAGCGCGCCGGCCTTGGCCGAGTGCCGTGCCAGCGCGACCAGCTCCTGCGGGGTGCGGGCCGAGGCCAGCTCCTCGGCCGGCTCCATGCCGAGCCGGCGCACCATGTGGTTCGCCGTGGTGTTCAGATGGCCGATGAGCGGCTTGAAGGCCAGGCTGAAGACGCGCTGCAGGGTGGCCACGCGTTTGGCGATCGCCAGCGGGGAGGAGATCGCCCAGTTCTTGGGCACGAGTTCGCCGACCACCATCAGGACGACGGTCGACAGCACGGTGCCGAGGACCAGGGCGGTGGAGGAGGCGGCGCCGGACGACATGCCGACGGCCTTGAAGGGGCCCTGGAGCAGGGCGGCGATCGAGGGCTTGGAGATCATGCCGATGACCAGGCCCGTCACGGTGATGCCGAGCTGGGCGCCGGAGAGCTGGAAGGTCAGGCTGCGGACGGCGGCCAGGGCGCTGTCGGCCCCGCGCTCACCCCGCTCGACGGCTCGTTCGAGCTCGCTGCGCTCGACGGTGGTCAGCGAGAACTCGGCCGCGACGAAGACTCCACAGGCAAGGCAGAGCAGCAGCGCCACGACGAGCAGGAGCACTTCGGTCATCGGTCGGTCACCTCCGTCCCATGGTCGGCCAGGAGGAGGGGTGTCGCGCGATGTCGCATACCGGAATGCCGGGGACTGGGAGGCTCGCCCATGGGCGGACGCTCACACCTTTCGTTCGAGTGGGCTGGTGACCACATGGTAAAGGACGGGCAAAGGGAGCTCATCATCCTTCTGGTGGAGCGGACCGGATGATGGGATCCCGACATGAACGATCTTCACATCGGCCCCGCGGGCGCAGCCGATCTCAGCTCCGTACTCGACTTCTGGAAGAGCGCGGCTGAAGGAACGAGTATCAGCGACGACCTCGCCGGGATCGAGCGCCTCCACCAGCGGGACCCCGGCGCGCTGCTGCTCGCCCGCCGCGACGGAGAACTCCTCGGTACCGTGATCGCCGGTTTCGACGGCTGGCGCTGCCACCTCTACCGGCTCGCGGTCCACCCGGAACTCCGCAGGCAGGGCATAGGCACGGCGCTGCTCGCCGCCGCCGAGGAACGGTTCGCGGAACTCGGCGGGCGGCGCGCGGACGCGATGGTGCTCGACCGCAACGAGCGGGCGCACCCGGCGTGGGAAGCGGCCGGGTACGGGCCCGAGGAGCAGTGGACGCGCTGGGTCAAGCCGCTCGGCGGCTGACCCTCACTCGGGGGAGCGGCGGGCGGAGCCGATCACGCAGTACGAGGTGGGCAGGGCCGGACCGCGCTCGGGCAGCCGGAAGGCGCGGTGCGAGACGATCCGGAAGCCCGCGGCCTCGATCGAGGCGAGCGGGTCGCGGGAGGTGTGGCAGCCCCCGAAGAGGCGGGGCCAGACGGTCCGGTCCAGCCCGCGCTGGACGGCGGCCATGCCTGGCCCCGGGGCCAGGCCGTGCTCCAGGAAGCGCAGCTCGGCGTCGGGGCGCAGGACGCGGTGCAGCTCGGCGAGGGTGCGCGGGAGGTCACGTACGGTGCACAGCACCAGGGAGGCGACGGCGGCGTCGAAGGCCTCGCTCTTGACCGGGAGGGCTTCGGCGACACCGGGTACGACGTCCACCGGGACCTCGGCGCGCAGGGCGGCGGAGACCGCGAGCCGGCGGAGGGTGCGCTCCGGTTCGACGGCCACCACCTCGGAGACGGCGCGCGGGTAGTGGGGGAAGTTCAGGCCGTTGCCGGCTCCGATCTCGATCACGCGGCCGGAGACGCCGTGCAGCAGCTCGCGGCGGAGGGCGGCGATGCCGTGGGTTTCGGCGGTGGCGCTGGCGCGGGCGTAGAACCGGGCGAAGAGCGGGTGGTGCACGGAGTCGGGGGGCTGGGCGGCCGGTTTGCTGCGCGGCGACATGACGGACCTCCCGGGGCGGGGGACGGGGCGCATACCTTCAGCGTGCCCTTTCCGCTGGCGCTCATCCCTGGTGGGTGCGGCGCCGTTGCGGGGGCTCCGCCCCCGGGCCCCCGCGCCTCAAGCGCCGGCGGGGCCGGATGTGGCTCGGCGGGGCTGGATGTGGGTCCGCCCCGTCGGTGCGGCGATTCGTTACGCCGGCCAGGTGGTCAGGAAGGACTGGGCCGACCAGGTTCCGTGCAGGGGTGGGGCCAGCCATGAGGGGGCCGCGGTGCGGAAGGCGGGCGGGGGGATGGAGCCCGCGCCGTGCGGGACCGCGCCCAGCAGGGGCAGGTCCGAGACCTTCGGGAGGTCCGCGAGGTTGCACCGGGAGGCCAGGTCCGGGTCCGCGGGCCAGCTGCCGACCACCAGGCCCAGTCCGGTCAGGTCCCGCGCCCGGAGGGCTTCCGCCGTCAGGGCGGCGGAATTGAGGGTTCCGAGGCCTGCGGGGGCCACCACCAGCACCGGGGCGCCGAGCAGCCGGGCCGCGTCCGCGAGGGTGTGGCCTTGCTCGTCGAAGCGGACGAGCAGCCCGCCCGCGCCCTCCACCAGCACCAGGTCGTGGTCCTGGGCCAGCCTCTCCGCGGCCTGCGCGATGTCCGCCGGCGAGAGCGACGGCAGCCCCGCGCGGCGGGCCGCGGTGTCCGGGGCCAACGGCTCCGGGTAGCGGGCCAGTTCCACCGCCGTGACGGAGGGGCCCGCCAGCCGGACGGCCTCGGCGGCGTCCCCCGGCTCGTCCGGACCCACGCCCGTCTGGGCAGGCTTGAGCACCGCCACCGAGCGGCCGCGGGCCACGGCCGCGGCGGCGATCGCCGAGGTGACCACCGTCTTGCCGATCTCCGTGCCCGTCCCGGACACGACCAGTACGGACATCTCAGCCTTCCCGGGCCGCCGCGCACACCGCGCGGCAGATGCGGGCGACGTCGGCGTCGCCGGTGACGAAGGGCGGCATCGTGTAGAGCAGGTCCCGGAAGGGGCGCAGCCACACGCCTTCCCGGACCGCCGCCCGGGTGGCGGCCGCCACGTCCGCCTCGTGGTCCAGCTGGACCACGCCGATGGCGCCCAGCACGCGTACGTCCCGGACCCCGGGCAGTGCGGCCGCCTCCGCCAGGCCCTCGCGCAGGCCCGCCTCGATCCGCTTGATGTCCCGGGCCCAGTCCTGGCCGAGCAGCAGGTCGATGGAGGCCAGGGCGACCGCCGTGGCCAGGGGGTTGCCCATGAAGGTCGGCCCGTGGGCCAGCACCGGGACCTCGCCCTGCGAGATCCCCTGCGCGACCCGCTCGGTGCACAGGGCCGCGGCGAGCGTGAGGTAACCGCCGGTCAGCGACTTGCCCACGCACAGCACGTCGGGCGTGATCCCCGCGTGGTCGGCCGCGAAGAGCGCGCCCGTACGGCCGAAGCCCGTGGCGATCTCGTCCAGGATCAGCAGGACCCCGTACTCGTCGCAGAGCTCGCGCAGCACCCGCAGGTATCCCGGGTTGTGGAAGCGCATCCCGCCCGCGCCCTGCACCACCGGCTCCACGATCACGGCGGCCAGCTCGTGCGCGTGCGCAGCGATCAGGGTGCGCAGGTGGGCGGCGTACGCGGGGTCGACGGGCGTGTCGAAGCCGCCGGGCGGCGCGTCCGCGAAGACCTGCTTCGGCAGGTGGCCCTGCCACAGCTCGTGCATCCCGCCCTGGGGGTCGCAGACGGCCATCGGCTGCCAGGTGTCCCCGTGGTAGCCGCCGCGCCAGGTCAGCAGCCGGGTCTTGCCCGTCCGCCCCAGCGAACGCCAGTACTGGAGGGACATCTTGACCGCGACCTCGACGGCGACCGAGCCCGAGTCGGCGAGGAAGACGTGCTCCAGGCCGGCCGGGGTGATCTCCACCAGCTTCGCGGCCAGCCGGACGGCGGGCTCGTGGGTGAGCCCGCCGAACATCACGTGGGACATCCGGCCCAGCTGGCCGGTCACGGCCTCGTTCAGCACCGGGTGGTTGTAGCCGTGGATCGCCGACCACCAGGAGGACATGCCGTCGACCAGCTCGTCCTGCCCCTCGGCCGGTGCGGCGAGCCGCAGCCGGACACCCGAGGCGGAGGAGACGACCAGCGGCTCCTGCCGCCCGGGCATCGGGCCGTACGGGTGCCAGACGTGCTGCCGGTCCAGAGCGAGCAGCTCCTCGACCGGCAGCGGGTCGTGCGCGTGGTGCGGATCAGGCATTGGGGGCGAGGTCCGTTCCCGCTCCGCGACGGCGCACCGCCACCAGGTCGGACCGGACCTCACCGGCGCCGGCCTGCGAGGCCACCGGTACCGGCGCCGGCTCCTGCGCGGCGGGCCCGTGCCCGGAGCAGCCGCCGCAGGCCGAGCCGCAGCCCGCCTCGTCGGCCGCACCGGAGGGAGCCGCCGTACCGCAGACCGAGGCGCCGCCGCCGTGCGAGCCGCAGCCCCCGGCGGAAGCGGCCTCCGCCACGTCGGCACGGTGCGCGGGAAGGGTCGTCGTACCGGCGCCCTCCACCTCGAAACCGGCGTCCGCGATCATGTCGAGGTCGGCCTGGCCGGCCTGGCCCTCACTGGTGAGGTAGTCGCCCAGGAAGATCGAGTTGACCAGGTGCAGGGCCAGCGGCTGCATCGTGCGCAGGTGCACCTCGCGGCCGCCCGCGAGCCGGACCTCGACGTCGGGGCAGACGAAGCGCACCATGGCCAGGATCCGCAGGGCGCGCTGCGGGGTGAGGTTCCACTCCTTGGCGAGCGGGGTGCCCTCGAAGGGGATCAGGAAGTTGACCGGCACCGAGTCCGGGTCCAGCTCGCGCAGCGAGTAGACGACGTCGACCAGGTCCTCGTCGCTCTCGCCCATGCCCGCGATCAGGCCGGAGCAGGCGGACAGGCCGGCGGCGTGCGCCTTCTGCACCGTGTCGACCCGGTCCGCGTAGGTGTGGGTCTTGGTGATCTGGCCGTACGTGGCCTCGGAGGTGTTGAGGTTGTGGTTGTACGCGTCCGCGCCCGCGTCGCGCAGCCGCTCCGCCTGGCCGTCCGAGAGCAGGCCGAGGCAGGCGCAGACCTCGACGCCCTCGTTCTGCTCCTTGATCGCCGCGATGGTCTTCCCGACGCGGTCCACGTCCCGGTCCGTCGGACCGCGGCCGCTCGCCACCAGGCAGACCCGCTTGGCGCCGCCCGCGACACCGGCCGCGGCGGCCTGGGAGGCCTCCTCCGGCTTCAGCCAGGTGTACTTGAGGATCTCGGCCTTGGAGCCCAGACGCTGGGAGCAGTACGAGCAGTCCTCGGGGCACAGGCCCGACTTCAGGTTGACCAGGTAGTTCAGCTTGACCCGACGCCCGAACCACTGGCGGCGCACCTTGCCGGCCGCGGCCACCACGTCGAGCAGTTCGTCGTCAGAGGTCGCCAGCACGGCGAGTGCCTCTTCGCGGGTCGGCAGCTCGCGCCGCAGCCCCTTGTCAACCAAGGTGTTCAGCAGATCCATGACGCCGATCCTGGACCACACGACCACTCCCGGCCAAGGAGAGAATGAACAACATGGCCGGAACCTAGTGTGTGTATCGCCACACCTGACGCTCAAGTCACGGCGGTTAAGGTCGGGCAGGTCTGTGGACTGCCGACAAAAACCGAGGACGCGCCGATGCCCCAGCACAGCCCCGATCCCGTGGACGTCTTCGCCTGGATTGATGACGCCGAACGGGCCCGCGAGCAGGCAGGACTGGTGCGGACGCTGCGGCCGCGCCCGGCCTCCTCGCCGCTCCTCGACCTCGCGAGCAACGACTACCTCGGCCTGTCCAGGCACGCCGGGACCGTCCGCGGGGCACGTGAGGCGGCCGAGCGCTGGGGGGCCGGAGCCACTGGATCGCGGCTGGTGACGGGTACGACCGAGCTTCATGCCGAGCTCGAGCGGGAGCTCGCCGCCTTCTGCGGATTCGAGGCGGCGCTGGTGCTCTCCTCCGGCTACGCGGCCAACCTCGCGGCCGTGACCGCGCTCAGCGACCGGGGCACGCTGGTGGTCTCCGACGCCGGGAACCACGCCTCCATCGTCGACGGCTGCCGCCTCTCGCGCGCCGAGATCGCCGTGATCCCGCACTCCGACCCGGACACCGCGCGCAAGACGCTCGCCACCCACGAGGGCCGGGCGCTGCTGGTCAGCGACTCGGTCTTCTCCGTCGACGGGGACGCGGCCCCGCTCGCGGCCTACGCGGCGGCCTGCCGGGACGAGGGCGCGGCCCTGGTCGTGGACGACGCGCACGGGCTGGGCGTACTGGGCGAGGGCGGCCGGGGCGCGCTGCACGCGGCCGGGCTCGCGGGCGCGCCGGGGGTGGTGGCCACGCTGACGCTCTCGAAGTCCCTGGGCAGCCAGGGCGGTGCGGTGCTCGGCCCGGCCAAGGTGATCCGGCACCTGGTCAACACGGCCCGGACCTTCATCTTCGACACCGGGCTCGCGCCCGCCGCCGCGGGCGCGGCGCTGGCGAGCCTGCGCCTGCTCCAGCGGGAACCGGAACGCGCGGAGCGGGCCCGCGAGGTGGCCGCCGAGCTGTACGGGCGGCTCACCGCGTCCGGCCTGACCGCGGCCCGGCCGGACGCGGCCGTGGTGTCGGTGCGGGCCCCGTCGGCTTCGGCGGCACTGCGCTGGGCCGCCGACTGCCGCGAGGCAGGTCTGTCCGTGGGCTGCTTCCGCCCGCCGTCGGTGCCGGACGGCATCTCCCGGCTGCGGCTGACCGCCCGGGCCGATCTCACGGGGGAGGAGATCGACCGGGCCGTCGGGACGATCCTGGGGACCGCGCCCGCCGGGGCCACGGACCGGTAGGCGGGGTTACGGGAGCAGGTCCGCCCGGACCGAGGCGAGGAAGCCGTCCCAGGCCGGCCCGGTGAAGAGCACGGCCGGGCCGTCCGTCCGCTTGGAGTCGCGGACGGCGAGCAGGCCACCGCTGAGGGCGGCCGCTTCCACACAGTTGTTCATTCCGGTGCTGCGGCTGCTCCGCCGCCACCGCGCGCTGTTCAGAAGTCCGCTGGTGGATAAGGGGGTTGCGGACACGGGGGTGCCTCCTTACGCGTCGTCAGCGAGTGAGCTGATGAGATCCGACGAGTCCTGGGGCGGGAGTGCGTGCGCCTGGATGGTGCGGAACGCGGCGCTGTACGCCTCTAGGTCTTCCTTCCGCTCCAGATAGAGGCTACTCGTCAAATGGTCGAGTACCACCACATCCAGATCAGCGATGTTCGGAAATGAGAAGATGACGAACGGTCCGGTGAGGCCGAGATGGCCCCCCACGCTGAACGGAAGTACCTGCAACCGCACTTGGGGCAGTCGTCCCACCTCCACCAGGTGTCGCAGCTGCTCCTTCATCACCCCGGGCCCGCCGATCTGCCGGCGCAGCACCGCCTCGTCCAGTACCGCGCTCAGCTCCAGCGGGGGATCGGCCCGCAGCACCGACTGCCGTGCCAGCCGTACGGCGACCAGCGCGTCCACCTTCGGCTCGGGCAGCCCGCCCAGCGCGGCCCGGGTCACGGCCCGCGCGTAGCCGGGGGTCTGCAGCAGCCCCGGCACCACGGAGAGCTCCACCGTACGGGCCGACCGGGCCCCGGCCTCCAGGCTGATGAAGTCCCGGTACTCCTGGGGCAGCAGACCCCGGTAGTCGTGCCACCACTGGCGGCCCCGCCCGGTGTCGCCGCTCGGGCCGGGGCCCGCCGCCGAAGCCGACAGGGCCTCCAGCAGGGCCCGCTGCTGGGCGCTCACGACGTCCCCGTAGGCGTCCAGCAGGAGCCGGATGTCCTCGGGCTTGACGCCGCTGCGCCCCGTCTCGATGCGGCTGATCTTCGACTGGTGCCACCCCACGATCCGGGCCGCCTCACCACTGGTGAGTCCGGACCGGTCGCGCAGGGCACGCAGTTCCTCGCCGAGCTTGCGTCGGCGCACCGCGGGACCGTGCTGCACACCCGCCTCCTTCCACCGGCACAGCTCGCACCAGTCTGCCGTCCAAATACGCTCTTCCGTAGCAGAGTTCACCGCATTGAGGGACAGATATATGCATATCTTGGGGGATCGGCAGAAACGGCGGCACGATGGGTGGCACTCTGGCGTCCAGCACAGATCCGGGGCGGCTTGGCCCCGGTGGGAAAGGGACCGTCGCCATGGCAGATCACCAGGAAGCATCCGTCACTCTGCCGAGCGATCCGGCCTCGGTCGCCGCCGCCCGCCGCTATGTCGCGGAGGTGCTGGGCGAATGGGGACTGCCCGATGACGCCGACACCGCGGACAGTGTCAGACTGATCGTCTCGGAGCTCGCGACCAACGCGGTCCAGCACACCTTCGGCCAGTCGCCCACCTTCACCGTCGACGTCCGGCTGGAGCGCGGGGAGTGGCTGCGCGTCGGAGTGACCGACAGCCACCCGCGCTGGCCCAAGCGGCTGCCGGCCGCGGTGCAGCAGGACAACGGCCGCGGGATGGTCATCATCCGCTGGCTCACCGCGGAGGCGGGCGGCCGGCTCTCGGTCAGCCCCACCGAGGACGGCGGCAAGACGGTGTGGATCGCCCTCCCCTGGACGGTCGGGGCCCCGGCGCGGAACGCCGTCACCGGCTGCTGAACGGCGGCGGGGCCGTCAGGCACGGCGGGACCGGCGGCGGCCGGTCTCAGCCGAGCCCGCGCTCCGACGCGCTCCGCTCGATGCACAGCTCGTTGCCCTCGGGGTCCTCCAGTACGACCCAGCCCAGTACGCCGTCCGGGGCGCGCCGGTCGTCCACGAGCTTCGCGCCGAGCCCGATCAGGCGCTCCACGGTCTCGTCCCGGGTGCCGGTGGGCGGCTGGATGTCCAGGTGGACGCGGTTCCTGAGGGACTTGGCGTCGGGGACGCGGACGAAGAGCAGCCCGGGCACGCCGGGCTGCGCCGGCTGCGGTTCGAGGAGGATCTCGTCGTCGCCCTCCTGGTCGTCCGGGTGGATGGAGAAGCCGGTCACGGCGGACCAGAACCGCGCGACCGCGTAAGGGTCGAGGGCGTTGAAGGTGATGTGCCGGACGGGATTGACGAACACGCGTCTCCTCGGTGAAAGCTGTCTGAGCTCCGGTGGAAGGCCGCCTGCGGGCTGCCTGACGGCCGTATACGGAACGGGGTTCGCCCCGCCCGGCCGCTGAACCGAGTGTCTCCCCGAAACGTGGGTTAACTCAACGGAAAAACGGGCGGCCTAGCGTGGCGGCCACGTTCCTCCGCCAACGATCGCCCATGATCCGGTAAAGCCGCGGTGGTCGGGACGGAAAGGCTTTCCCTGTGTTGGGCAAGACACGCTTGGCTCGGATATGTGCAGGTCAACAGAGTGTTGACGGCCAGTAGGGTCGCCCCGGCACGATGTTGATCTTGTCCCGGAAGCTTGGTGATTCGTGTGCATCTGACACCGCACGAGCAGGAGAGACTGCTCATCCACGTGGCCGCCGACGTGGCCCAGAAGCGCAAGGCCCGAGGGGTCCGCCTCAACCATCCCGAAGCGGTCGCCCTGATCACCTCGCACATCCTCGAAGGCGCCCGCGACGGCCGCACCGTGGCCGAGCTGATGGCCTCCGGCCGTACCGTCCTGCGCCGCGAGGAGGTCATGGAGGGCATCCCCGAGATGATCCACGACGTCCAGGTCGAGGCGACCTTCCCGGACGGCACCAAACTCGTCACCGTCCACGACCCGATCGTCTGAAGGGCGTACCCGCATGATCCCCGGCGAAATCGCCTACGGGGACGGCCCGGTGCTCCTCAACGAGGGCCGCACCGTCACCCGTCTCGTCGTCCTCAACTCCGCCGACCGGCCCGTCCAGGTCGGCTCCCACTACCACTTCGCCGAGGCCAACCCCGGCCTCGACTTCGACCGCCGCGCGGCCCACGGGCTCCGGCTCAACGTCGCCGCCGGCACCGCGGTCCGCTTCGAGCCGGGCATCCCGGTCGCGGTGGAACTCGTACCGCTGGGCGGGCTGCGCACCGTACCGGGACTGCGCGGGGAGACCGGAGGGCCGCTCGATGGCTGAGATCTCGCGCCAGGAGTACGCCGACCTCTTCGGGCCGACCACCGGTGACCGGATCCGGCTGGCCGACACCGACCTCTTCGTCGAGATCGAAGAGGACCTCAGCGGCGGACCCGGCCGGTCCGGCGACGAGGCGGTCTTCGGCGGCGGCAAGGTCATCCGCGAGTCCATGGGCCAGGCCCGCACCACCCGCGCCGAGGGCGCCGCCGACACCGTGATCACCGGGGTCGTCGTCCTCGACCACTGGGGCGTCGTCAAGGCCGACCTCGGCATCCGCGACGGCCGGATCTGCGGCATCGGCAAGGCCGGCAACCCCGACACCATGGACGGGGTGGACCCCGCACTGGTCATCGGCCCGGAGACGGAGATCATCGCCGGCAACGGGAAGATCGTCACGGCCGGCGCCATCGACGCCCACGTGCACTTCATCTCCCCGACGGTCATCGAGGAGGCCCTGGCCTCCGGGATCACCACCCTCGTCGGCGGCGGCACCGGACCGGCCGAGGGCACCAAGGCCACCACCGTCACCCCCGGCCCCTGGCACCTCGCCCGGATGTTCGCCGCGCTGGAGGCCTACCCCGTCAACATCGGCCTGCTCGGCAAGGGCAACACCATGTCCACCGAGGCCATGCACTCCCAGCTGCGCGGCGGCGCGCTCGGCTTCAAGATCCACGAGGACTGGGGGTCCACCCCCGCCGTCATCGACGCCTGCCTGAGCGTCTGCGAGGAGACCGGGGCCCAGGTCGCCATCCACACGGACACGCTCAACGAGGCCGGATTCGTGGGCGACACCCTCGCCGCCATCGGCGGGCGCACCATCCACTCGTACCACACCGAAGGGGCCGGCGGCGGGCACGCCCCCGACATCATCACCGTGGTCTCCGAGCCCAACATCCTGCCCAGCTCCACCAACCCCACGCGGCCGCACACCGTCAACACCGTCGAGGAACACCTCGACATGCTGATGGTCTGCCACCACCTCAACCCGGCCGTCCCCGAGGACCTCGCCTTCGCCGAATCCCGCATCCGGCCCTCGACCATCGCCGCCGAGGACGTCCTGCACGACCTCGGGGCGATCTCCATCATCTCCTCCGACTCCCAGGCCATGGGCCGCGTCGGCGAGGTGGTCCTGCGCACCTGGCAGACCGCCCACGTGATGAAGAAGCGCCGGGGCTTCCTGCCCGGCGACGGGCCCGCCGACAACCACCGGGCGCGCCGCTACGTCGCCAAGTACACGATCAACCCGGCCGTGGCCCAGGGCCTCGCCCGCGAGATCGGCTCGGTCGAGACCGGCAAGCTCGCCGACCTCGTCCTGTGGAACCCCGCCTTCTTCGGGGTCAAGCCCGAACTGGTCATCAAGGGCGGCCAGATCGCCTACGCGCAGATGGGCGACGCCAACGCCTCCATCCCCACCCCCCAGCCGGTGCTGCCCCGGCCGATGTTCGGCGCCCACGGGCGGGCACCCGGCCTCAACTCGCTCAACTTCACCGCGCAGGCCGCACTCGACGACGGACTGCCCGAACGGCTCGGACTCGGCAAGGAGTTCGTGGCCATCGAGAGCACCCGCAAGGTCAGCAAGGCGGACATGCGCAACAACGACGCCATGCCGAGGGTGGAGGTCGACGCCGACACCTTCACCGTCAGCATCGACGGGGAAGCCGTGGAACCGGCGCCCGCCACCGAACTGCCCATGGCCCAGCGCTACTTCCTCTTCTGATGACAGGCCTTCCGATGACAGGCCCCACCCGATGAGCCTCGCCGCCCTGCTCGTCCTCGCCGACGGCCGCTTCCCCGCCGGGGGCCACGCCCACTCCGGCGGGGCCGAAGCCGCCTGCAAGGCGGGCCGCATCCACGACGCGGCCACCCTGGAGGAGTTCTGCCGGGGCCGGCTGCACACCGCGGGCCTCACCGCCGCCGGCCTCGCCGCCGCCGCGGCCCTCGGGCTCGACCCGGCGGAGCTCGACGCCGCCGCCGACGCCCGCACCCCCTCGCCGGCGCTGCGCACGGCCGCCCGGCGGCTGGGCCGGCAGCTCATGCGCGCCGCCCGGGCCACCTGGCCGTCCCCCGAACTGGAGGAACTGGCCGCCGCCTTCCCGCGCGGAGCCCATCAGCCCGTGGTGCTCGGCGTCACCGCCCGGGCGGCCGGGCTCGGGCCGCGCGACGCGGCGCACGTGGCGGCGTACGAGGCGGTCGGCGGGCCCGCGACCGCGACCGTCCGGCTGCTGGGCCTGGACCCCTTCGAGGCGAGCGGGGTCCTGGCCCGCCTCGCCCCGGAACTCGACGCCGTCGCCGCCCGGGCGGAGCGAGCCGCGCTGCGCGCCCGCTCGGAGGGCCCGGACGCCCTGCCCGCGGCCTCCTCACCCCTGCTGGAGATCGCGGCGGAGATCCATGCCGACTGGCCGGTACGCCTGTTCGCCTCCTGAACCGCGCCCCACCGGCCGTCCCGACCACCCCAAGGAGACCCCTCCCATGCACCTCGACCACGCCGTGACCTACCCCCACCGGCACACCCACAGCGCCGCGCCGCTGCGGGCCGACGGCTCGCGCCGCGCCCTGCGCATCGGACTCGGCGGACCCGTGGGCTCCGGCAAGACCGCCACCGTCGCCGCGCTCTGCCGCGCCCTGCGCGCCGAGTTCTCCATGGCGGTCGTCACGAACGACATCTACACGCGGGAGGACGCCGAGTTCCTGCTCCGCGAGGCCGTGCTGCCGCCCGAGCGGATCACCGCCGTGGAGACCGGGGCCTGTCCGCACACCGCCATCCGCGACGACATCTCCGCCAACCTGGAGGCCGTGGAAGAACTGGAGGAGGCCTTCCGGGAGAGCGGCCCGCTCGACCTGATCCTCGTCGAGTCCGGCGGGGACAACCTCACCGCCACCTTCTCCCGCGGCCTGGCCGACGCCCAGATCTTCGTCATCGACGTGGCCGGCGGGGACGACATCCCGCGCAAGGGCGGCCCCGGCGTCACCACCGCCGACCTCCTCGTCGTCAACAAGACCGACCTCGCCCCCCACGTCGGCTCCGACCTGGACCGGATGGCCCGCGACGCCGCCGAGCAGCGGGGCGAACTGCCCGTCGCCTTCCAGTCCTTGCGCGGCCCGGACGGGGTGGCCCCGGTGGCCGCCTGGGTGCGCGAGCGGATCGCCGCCTGGACCGTACGGTGACCAGCGCGCCGGCCCTCGCTCCGCCGCCGGCCACCGCTCCCGCCGTCCCGGCGGCCACAGCCCCCGCCGTCCCGCCGGCCACAGCCCCCGCCGCCCCGGCGGCCACAGCCCCCGCCGCCCCGGCTCCGCCCGCGGCGGGCCTGCGGGCCACCGCCCGGATCCACGCCGTCGCCGACGGGCGTGGCTCCACCGCCCTGCCCCTGCTGGCCGGGGAGGGGCCGCTCGCGCTGCGCCGCACCCGCGGTCGCGGGGCCGAGGCCGGGGTCATGCTGGTCGGCGCGATGAGCGCCCCGCTCGGCGGGGACCACCTCACCGTCGAGGCCACCGCCGGGCCCGGGGCCCGCCTCGCCCTCGCCTCGGCGGCGGCGACGCTGGCGCTGCCCGGCCGCGGCGGCGAGCCCGCGCGCTACGACGTACGGCTCGACCTGGCGGAGGGGGCCTCGGTGCGGTGGCTGCCCGAGCCGCTGGTCTCCGTACGGGGCAGCGACCTGAGGGTGCGCACACGGGCCGAACTGGCCCCCACCGCACGGCTGCTGCTGCGCGAGGAGCAGGTGCTCGGCCGGACGGGGGAGAGCCCGGGCCTGCTGCGCAGCCGGCTCACCGTCGGCCTCGGCGGCCGTCCGCTGCTGGACCAGGAACTCACCTGCGGGCCCGGGGCGCCCGGCGGCTGGGACGGCCCGGCCGGACTGGCGGGCCACCGGGCGCTCGGCCAGCTCCTGGTCGTGGACCCGGCCTTCGCCGGGGCGCCGCCCGCGGCCGGGCCGCTGGGGGAGTTCGCGGCGGTGACCCCGCTGGCCGGTCCGGCCGTGCTCGTGACGGCCCTGGCCCCGGACGCCCTGCGCCTGCGTGAACTGCTCGACACGGCCCTGCGTTCCTACGGCTGGTGACCTAGGGCCTGTCTTTCGGGTCAGGCCCTAAAGGTTGTTGCAGAAGGCTCAGTCTTGGGCATTTTGCTTGTATGGGTGGGGTGTTGCGGACTGAGCCGTTGTGGGTGGAGACGTTCACGGGC